>NZ_AP024154.1:395416-725833 GCF_015533855.1 Echinicola sp. 20G
TGATTCAAAAGCTCCTTTAAAGTCACCTTTTACAAGCTTTACTACTACATCTATAAAGGTGCTGATATATTTTACTACAAGGGTAAGTTGGCTAATGACCAAATTAAAAGCAGTCATTATTACCTCTCCAATCCATTTGAAGACCTTGCTTATCTCTTCACCGTACTTGTTCCATATGTCCTTAGCTGTATTGGTAAAAGTCTGGATAAGGTTCTGGATGTTTACCAACACCTGATTCCAAAGAGCCTTCAGTTCATCTAAAAACTTAACTCCTTTACCCTTTGTAAAATAAGCTACTATATCATCCCAATATTTATAAATCAAAATGGCTGCAGCACCTACAGCAGCAGCAATACCCAATACAGGCGCACTTATTCCACCTAAAAGAGGAATCAATATTTTAATGGCTCCAATACTAGAACTTACTAGCTTAATAATCTGACCTAAGCCCAAAATCAATGGTGGGATTACAGTAAGCACCACCCCAATCCCAACTACTATTCCTTTGGTGCTATCATCCAATTCTCTAAACCAATTGGCCACTGATTGTACAACTCCTGAAAGCTTGGTAAATATTGGAGTAAGCTTTTCTCCTATTTCAATTTGTATGCTTTCCAAAGCAGATCTGATACTTCTTAAAGCTCCACCAAGTCCGCTTTCCATAGTTTCAGCCATATTTGCAGCAGCCCCATCACTATTAGCAAGCTCATCTTGGTATCTTCTTAATTCACTACTTCCAGAATTCAAAAGAAGGTTTACACCTCTAATGGCTTCTTGTTTAAAAATGGCTGATAAAGCTGAATCCCTCATTTTATCGGATAATCCATCTGTGGCAGTCTCCAAATCAGCCACTATATCCACCAAGCTCCTAGTATTGCCTTCTGCATCATAAAGGGCTATCCTAAAGCCATTCACACCAATCATTCCATTGGTGCTTGCTTTCTTCATATCCCTAAACATTGCATTTAGTGTAGTACCTGCCATAGAGCCTTTTAAGCCTGAATTGGCAAATACAGCAAGAAGGGATATTGAATCTTCAATAGATTGGTTAGCAGAAGCCATATTTGCAGAAGCATACTTCATAGCCTCTCCCAATTGCTCAACATTAAAGTTGGCTTTGGCCTGACCTGTGGCAAAAAGGTTAGCTACTTTGGTAGTCTGATTGGCAGCTAAACCATAAGCAGACATTGTATCAGTAAGAATATCTGTCACCCCTGCCAAATCACCTCCTGCAACAGCAGCCAAATCAAGACTTGAAGCCAATGATTCCTGAATTTGTACAGTGTTATAGCCTGCCAATGCCATATACTGCATTGCTTGGCTTACTTCTGTAGCTGAAAACCTTGTGTTTCCTCCAAGCTCTTTGGCCTGTTCATTTAGCCTCTCAAGTTCTTCAGTTGTGGCACTTGTCAAGGACTGCACCTTTAACATCCCATCACTGAATTGGGCTGTGGTATCTGTTGCAATACCTCCCAATACAGCCAATGGCAATGATACCTTAGCTGAAATATCCCCTGCTATCTGGTTTAAATTCCGTGAAAGTCTGTTTAAATCTCGTTGTACTCCTCCTATGGCCTGTTGGAATCCAGAAGCATTCCCACCAATGGAGATGAGTATTCTCCCTACATTGCTGCTCATCAAAAAATCAGTTTAAAAAGTGTAATTCTGGAACTATCAGAAGTTCCATTTCCTCCTAAGCTCTTCTACCTCTGTGGAAGTCAGTTTCTTTGGCTGAACCTGCTTTTTCTTCTCCCAACTAAAAGGAATAAGGCTGTCTATGGGCTTGTTTTGGGCTGCTTTATCCAAGTGTGGCTTCAATGAAAAATAAGCTCCAAACCTCGCTAAATTGTAATCGTGCTTCTTTCGGTTTTCAAACCCTGCTAAAAACTTGCTAAACTCTAAGGGCGTTAAGCTGTAAAAATCATCCAATGACATTCCTGCTTCAAATGCAAGCTCAAGGGCAATGTCATTATCATTGGCTTCATTCTCCTCTATAACAACAGAAGAAGTAATGTTGCTTACTTCTTCTTCTCGGTAAAAAAACTGGAAATCACCTTACCACATTTTTCAAAGAACTCTGAAACCTCCATCTTGTCCAGTTCATCTTCAAATTTCTCATAATCTTTAAAAGGGTTCTTTTCATCTAAAAACCTATACCCTTCACAAACTCCCATATAAATAATATGACTCAATTCCTCTGTGGATATATCACCAAGCTTTGCCAGTGACTTACCAAACTTCTTTTCAAAAAGTACAATGGCTCTCCTGTTTATCCTTACAGGGAATTCCTTTTCTTCAATTTTCAAATATTCAATCATAGCCTAAAAATGTTTTCATTAAGTAAAAAATGGTCAATCCATAAAAAGCAAAAGGGTAACCACTGAATGATTACCCCTTTAAATAATATCTGTTCTAATGCTTAAGCTACAGTCTCAAATGTAATGCCTCCATCCACTTGAATTGTAAAAGATGCACTGGCTGTTTCATCCATAGAATAAGAACCACTGGCTGAACTCAGATAACCTTCACCTTTGGCAACCTTGCTTCCTGAAACATCATTTCCCAAAACAAACTCAACCAAAATCCCATCATAGCACATTTCCATTAGATCATCTTGGGTAAGGGTTCCAGAAGGATCATATAGGGATTCCAATGAAATAGTGGAAGTCACCCTTGTTGGGGTATATCTTCTTACAGGCACACCATTGCCATCCACTGTGGTCTTACTGGTATATTCCCTCATTTCTCTCTGAATCTCCAAATTGGCACTGGTTTGCCCTGCCAACACTTCTACACTACCAACACCATCTGAGGCATCCTTTAGCTTAATCAGCACTTTATTACTGTCTGCAGTATTCATATATCAAAAAATTAAAAGTCAAAAAATCTTACTGCCAGTAAGTAAAAATGAATCAATCCGAAAAGGTAACTTTTTTTACGAACGCCCTATATAAGTAATTTCATTTCAAAAAAAGTTACCTCACATTTTTATAAATAGCTCCTTAATTTAGAATTAAGTGATTTCCTTACTGGATATATAATGTGATTAATCTCAACCTCAAATTCTTTTGAATTAGCAGGAATAGACTGTATGATTTTAGAGGCTGATAAGTAAGTACCATTTTGAGAATCATCCAGTAAATTTTCTTTTATTTTTTTCTGATTTTTATAGATGAATTTATAACAATCGAACCTGCTTCTATATTTGTTAACCATTTCTTTAAACTCATCAGGTGGTTTATTCTCAAAAGCTAGATTTGCATTTACATTAAATTGGCTTAATAAATGATTAGCTTGGTTAAAATCAAAAAAGTCCAAGTTATGAGCCAATGTAATAAATAAAGAAGCTTTACTTCCAGATAACTGGAGATGTTTTTGTAATGCATTAGATAAATTCCCATTGTAGGTAATTTGGATATTATAATATGTACTCCAAATCATTTGGTTTAGCTCTTCAATTATTCTCAGGCATTCTGTAATATAGACCTCATTTCTGTTATACTCCGCAATTCGAATATGATCACTGAAGTATTTCGAAGCCCTCCAAACTCCAAAAAGAATTGCCAAAAAACCAATAAAATTAAAAACTGGCTCTAATCTCTGTAATTGAGCTATAAGTTGATCCATCGGGTTAAGTTCAATATTTCACTAATTAACCAAATGCCTCAAACTTTTTCAATAGATCATCAATTTTATCAGGATTTTCATCAACTGAAATAGAACTTTCTTTTTCAAAATGTATTGATGTTCCCCCTTTATTGTTTGATGAATAATATGTAATGCTTGCAATATTTACTCTAACTTTATTTTTGGATGATGTACGAGTAACTGAGATAAACTTCATAATGATAAGACTTAAATATATGAGAAAACTAAATATGATGGTAAAAACCGAAAATTATTACAAAACCAAAATGAGCTATCTTTAAAATGCTACATTTTTTGATTCTGCATATATAAATAGATTTTAAAAACTTTCAAACAACTCACAATCAACACACTGTAAATATTTACTACATTTTTCAGTTAGAAAAAAGTAGCAGGGTAAAATTCACTCCCCTATGGTATAATTCACTATTCTCCTCAAACTCATCTGAAAAGCTTTCAAACCTCACCAAATCAATCACCACATTATCTTCTTCATCGGTAAAGGTCTTATAATCCAATAATTCCTTTAAAATGGTAACTGAATCAACCACCTCCTTATAATTCTCCGAAAACACATTCAATTTAAGCAAATAGCCATCTTTTAGAGATTTAGAAACCTTGGTATGATCAACCTCAACTTGTTTCACCTCATAAAGCAAAACAGGCAATTTCTTACCACTCGAGCCAACCAAAGGAAAGACATTCTCCCCAAAGATGGCCTGTAATTCTGTAGATGCTGAAAGCACCTGATATATTATTTCTTCTACTGTCATTTTATAAACCGTTTGCCTGAATAAACCTTTTCAACTCATCATTAAAAGCCCTGATTGCATCATCTTTATTAGATTCATAAGCTTCTCCTAAAAATGGCTCTGCCTTTACTCCTTTTACCTTTTTGGCATAGATCATTTGCCCATTGGCTCCTTCAAACTTTAAAAACTTGTGCTTAGTAGGTTCCCTATCCTCAGTACCCAATTCAATCAAATGATGGGCTGGACTTTCTACCTTAACCAATAATGTAAAGCCTTTAAAATACCTACCTCTTGCTGCTTTTACCTTGACTTTGGATTTCATCAATCCAGTATCAACAGGGGTATTCTTTTTTGCTTCTCTTTTTATAAGATTGGCTCCTTTCCTCACTGCTTTTTTAACCACCTTATCTTCTACACCTGCATTGAGCTTTTTAAGCTTCCTCAATAATTCCCTACTGTCCATTTGAAGTGTAAATGTTGCCATCACCTATTGTTTTTAAATTGGGCTGTAATCTCAAGCCCATCCCTATAACCCAATTCCTTTACTCCTTTGATATTGTATTCCCTGCCCTCAAATTCAATCAGATAGGAAGTATCAATATTCTCATCAAAGTAAATTCTGAAAACTGCAATATCACTTTCTATTAATTGGCTGTTTTCATACTTCTCCCTGTTCTGCCATTCATATTTTGAAGCCCAAAAATCCATATAATGGGTTTTCTGTTTGGTTATTTGACCAAATGAATCCTTGGTTTCTACATAGTTGTAAACAGCAATCCTATGTCTTAAGTCCTCCAACTGTATCATATGAACCTCACTTTCCTATAGGGTTGTAAAAGCCTATCAACTGTCTTTTGAAGATGGATTACAGTCTTACCAACAACAATACTTCCCCTATGTAAATAAAGGTCTGTAAGGGTCAATAAAGCAGCCTGTTTGATAGCTGTAGGAATATCATCTACAGATTCATAGCCCTTTTTATAATTTATTTCTATTCTTGTGTATGTCTCTGGAAGGGCTGAAAAAGTGATGTATTCATCTGTAGAGGTATAAGCAACCCCACTTTCAATTAGAGTGCTATCATTATAAACCAAAACTTCCTTCACCTCCACAATTGGAGAATTAGGAAACATTATTTGCTCTCCTTCTTCTACTTGGTCAAAAATGGCAAAGACATACTCGGTATCTACCAAATCCTTTTCAAGCTCATTTTCCAAGGTATCAGTAACCACATAAAGCAAGCTGTTTAAATACAGATCTTCATAGGCGTGTAATATCTTCAAATGCTCTTTGGCCTCTTCCAAAGTCACAATGGACTGATTGGATTTCTTCACTAGCTTAGCTATCATATCAAAAAATGGATTATTGTTTCTTAGGCTTTCTACCTCTTTTAACTATGGCCTTTTCGGTCTTCATTTCTATTGAAGCTGTTTCTAAAACCTCAATCAGATTATACTTTTTAATGGCCTCCAACTGCTTTGGATCAATGGTAATCTGATCTCCTGAAAAATAACCACTTCCTTTTAGTGGCTTGATGATTTTGATTTTCATAATATTCAGTTTAAAAAGTTCTCAATTCGATTAAATGAAAAAAGGGACAGCCTAAACCATCCCTTTTTAATCATCTTCATTTCTCAGATAATCTAGGCTACTATATCTTTAGAAAGCGCAATACCTTCATCATACTTGTTCTTAATATCCCAATAAGAACCTACATTCATAATAGTTTGGCCGCTTCCTGCACTGGTATATGGGTCAACTAAAATCTCAACTGCTCCCCAACCTGCTACAATCGTATTGGTGAAATCACCGAAAGCCATTGCAGAAAGATCAGTTCCAGTACCTTTGGTTAAATCTGAAGGTACTCTATTGGAAACAACATAATCAAAACCTTCAATCACATCTCCATCCAAAACAAATCTTTCATTGGAATCAACTTTCTTAAGGGCTTTCAAAGCTCCATAAGTGTCCCAATTGATCAGGAATTTAGCAGCAGCCACATCAGCTTCAGTTTTACCAACCTTAGTGATGAATTCCATTACTTTAGCATAATCCAAAGCAGCACCATCAGTACCGTTTACAATTGCTTGCACATCAGAAGAAGCCAAAAGATTAGAAATAAACTTCTCATCCAAAGCTTTCTGAATACTCTTTTCAATCTCGTTTCTCAAATAGGTATCTACAGATTCAGAAGATTGGATAAACAATTGGTTAGAAACATTCATTCTAGTTGCCAATCGATTTGGTCTAAGCTCTATGTTTCCAATGTTGTGATCAGTAGCACTTACAGCTTGGTTTTCTGTAACCCAACTGGAAGTAACACTACCTCCTTTAGGAAGGTCGATATTAGAAACCAATCCCAACATTCTACCTGCTCCTACTTTAGAAAGTAAAGAGCCTTCAAATAATGATTCAATGATTCCACCTTTCTTGGTTTCTACAAGGTTTCCACCTTTAGCACCTGAATCACCGGTTACACTAAAATCCCTTACATAATTTGCAGGTATATAAACTGCATTGGCATTGACACTAACACCTGAATCTCTTAATTCCTTTTCCCCTTGGCTCTGGGCTTCCTGAAAAACCCCATCAATTTTACCGCTTCTAACAGCGTTGATATGGCCAATAATGGAATATTTTTCTTTTGACCTTGTTTGGATTGTAGGAGCTTTAGCACCAAATTCAGAAGCTTGTCTAGCTTCAAATTCTTCTGCTTTTTCTGCTCTGGCAATATCCTCTCTAAGGTTTTCTGCTTCCTTGAATTTTGCATCAAAAGTTTCTTTCTCTTCGTTTGAAAAATCTCTGTTTTCTTGTTTGGCAGAATCCAACAAGCCTTTAATTTCCTTGTCCAGTTCTGCCAACTGCTTCCTCAGCTCAACACTTCGTTTCATATGTATTTCAAAAAATTTAAGTCCAAAAAATCTTATGCTGTTAAGTAAAAAGTGATCAACTAAAGAAGATTGTTTCTTAGTTGGTTGTACTTAATCAGATATTCATAATTGAAGCCCTTTTTCCCAAGCTTCTCTTTGACCTCATCTAAGTTTCTAACACTGGTATCTGAATAGGCAGGATTGGTAACAGGGCTTACATCATAAATCCCTTTAAAGGCTGTAATGGTTCTTACATACATCCCATCTCTCTTTTCCCATTCCTCTCCATCTTCTGCAATTCTAAAAGCAAAACTAGATTTGGATATATTGCCTTTTTGGATGTTCCTGTATAAGTCTTTCTGATAACTGATTTCCTCATCTATCTCAAACCGATAAAACAAACCAACCTCATCAACCCTAAGCTCCAAAGTGTTTACACTATCATTCTTTCTGGCCAATACATAGTTTTGATTGTGGTTGAAAAGAGCCACCACATCACTTAAATCTGTTTGTTCATTAATGGCTTCCCTGCTAATGGTTTCATAGAAGCCTCCCAAATCCTTGCTCCTTGTATTGAACTTAAGGGCATAACCAGAAATGTATTTCTTATCTTCTTCCTCCGTAGCCCTAAATTCTATATCACTAAAAGTTCTTATTTCTTTATTCATAGCTTAAAAAATTATTCCTCTGCTTTTGAATTGTCCAAATTGGTTTTGGCCTCATCCTTTGTAATCTTTCCTGTCCAGAAATCCTTGCTCAATTCACTTGGGATTAGGTTGGAATGGATATAGCCTTGACCATTGTATTCCACTGGTAAATCTTCCTTCTCCCTTATCTCCTGTGGAGTTATCGCATTTAAATAGAAAAGCTCTTTGTAATACTCAGCCCTGCTCTGGCTGTCTCCTCTTAGTACCGCTTCAACATTTGCCTTTACATAGAAACCATCCAATATTTCCTGCTTGGTAAACAGCTTGTGTTTAAGCTCTGCTTCTATCTTGGTAATGATTGGTAAAAGGGTCTGTTTGTAATAGTGAAGGTTCTGAATCTCCACATTGCTATAACTGGTTGAGTAATCCCCTACCACAAAAGGAGGAACATTGAGCATACTGGCTATTTCCCCTTTCTCAAATTGTCTGCTCTCTAAAAATTGTGTTTGTTCAGGACTAAGGTTAATGTTTTCCAGTTTCATCCCATCCTCTAAAAAGATAACCTTCTTACCATTCCTACCACTGAAATTATTGCTCAGCTCATTCCTTAACCTATCCCTTTGCCTGTCATTTAAAGGCTTGTCATAGGTTATTGAACCTTTAATTGAACTTGCTTCTCCTGTGTAAACTCCATTGGTATAATTGGCTGCATTCAGGTTGATTTCAATGTTTCTCCTGAAATTGGAAATGGGATCTATCCCCAAAAAGCCTGTACCGATATTCTTAAAATGTATCAGGTCTTCATTGGCTATACTATCCCCATCATCAAACTTGAAAAACAGCTTATCATTAAAAATAATTGGTTCCACAAAGGAGAAGTTGACAATTACCAAGCTTTCAATATCACCTTTGCCATCCCTTACAATCCTAGCAAATGCATTTCCTTTTAAATGCATAATCAGGAGCATTGTATTGAAGAACTCATAAGCTGTTTGGTAACTGTTGCTCTTCTCTTTTATCAAAAAATGGATGTTGCTTTTCTTCTGTACCTCCTTATCCTTATAAACCTTAAAAGGCAATGAAGCTATGGTATTTGCAATGCTGTTTACTCCCTGATAAAAAGTACTTATGGTTAAAGCTGTATTGGCATCAACCACACTATTATTATTAATATCTTCAATGCTTAGGATAGCAGGGGTTATAGCTACTCTTCTGTTAAAAATACTTTCAAAATATCCCATTTATCACTTCTTAAAAATTAAAAAATCAGGTCTAATATCGAAGTGCAAAAAGCTGTCATACACTCCTAAACCGCCTACTTTTATCTTCCCTTCATCTTTTAGTCTCAGTACAGTTTCCAATAATCCCTGGGGAGTTATCCCACCAACCTTTATATCAGCAGCCATACCCTTTAAATGGTAGCTGTTCTTAGCTCCTCCAATGGCTTTGTTATGGTCTGGGCTTCTGTAGCCACTGTTTATATAAATGGGCTTACCCAACTCATCCCTTAAAACCTGAAGGCTTTCTGCCAGTTCTTTAAGGTTGTTTGTAACACAAATTGGAAAAGCTACACCATCCTTGGATTTGAATTCATCCAATGAAAAATTCTTGGTCAACTTCATAAAAAATCATTTGAACCTATCACCAAACCTTCTTTTCAGTTTATTTAGAAGGGACAATGGCAATAGCTTTAATTCTGTAAGGTTCTCTGCTATGCTTATGATTTGTTGGCCTGTAAACACCCCGTAAAAAATGCTGTACAAAGGGTAAAACACTATTACATACATCCCTGCAAACTTTAGAATGCTCAGTATCATCAAAGCTGCAAGCATTGTAAAAAGGAACCTTGGAAACTTCTTTGAAACCAGTTCCTTCTTATAAATAGCCTTGGCCACTCCACTTAAAAAATCAATCACATATAGCACAATCAAAAAGTAAATTCCACCAACGGACTGAAACAAAAATTGAAAAATCACATCAATCCCAACTATTAAGGGAACAATGTATTTCAGTATGAAATTGGTGGTTATATTCTTAAACAGGCAGTGTAATAACTCGCCTATACCGTTAAATCCAAAAAACATATCTCAAAAAATAAAGGTCTTAAATCAATTGACTTTAAGTAAAAAACAGTCAATTCAGACAAAGAAGAATCCACCCTCATTATAGGGGCTTTTGTTGTACTCTTCCTCCAAAAGCTCTTCATTCTTATCAATGAAAAATTGGCCTACAGCCATCACCAAAGACACTGCATTATCAATTTTCTCTTTGGATTTTTCCTTGCTCATCTTCACATTCCCTGCATCATCCTTTACAATCTTAACATTGGAAATACACCACTTTAAAATTGGATTGTTATTGTGAAGAAGGTTCTTTTCCATTATCAAGGATTCAGTCTTTTTAATGGCAGGAGACATAGATTTATAGCCTTGTCCAAAAGCTGTGAATTTCAATCCTTCTATCTCCAACTTGGTAACCAGTTGATCAGCTCCCCATCTATCATAGGCTATATTCTGGATATTGAATTTCTCTGATAGCTCCAATATCTTTTCAAATATGTAATCATCATCCCTGCTTCTCAGCTCTGTAAGATAAAGGTGGTTGTTCTTGTTCTTTGCCCATCCAATAAAGGCTTTACCTGCAGCTATATTGTCCTTTCTTTTAGCAGCTTCATATGGAAGGAAAGTATAACTCAATGTTTTGAATTTGCCGTTGTCCTGTGGAAAGACCAACACAAAAGCATTTAGGTCTTTGTTATTGGACAAGTCCAACCCTGCCCAACAATCCATCCCCAACAAATCCTCTTCTCCATAATCAATTTGGCCTCCCATCCAATCCAAATTACTTATCCAAGCTTCTACAGAATCCACCCATATATTAAGGTGTAATTGTCTGTATGTGTTTAAATAGGTTGGAATGGCTTTGGCCTTATTGATCTGCTCAATCAGGTATTCTTCTTTGATGGATTTACCAAAGCTTGGATTGGCTTTCTTAGCAGTTTCAATACTAAAAGGATCATCATTTTCATCTGCCTCAAAAATCACTGGCAGGAAAGTTTCATCCTCAATAATTCCGTTTATTATCTTCTTGCTGTAATCGTATAGGTCATAGCATATATGGTTTTTATTGCTCCCTGCAGTGGTAATACTTACAAGTAAGGGTTGTGACCTTGCTCCCATTGAGGTCTTTAAAACATCATATAATTCACTATCCTTATGGGCGTGTAATTCATCAACAAGAGCAAAGGAAAGGTTGGCACCGTGAAGGCTTCCTGCATCAGCACTAACCACTTTAAAAAAGGAATTGTCCTTGGTGAATTCAATGGAGTTCCTAAAAAGTTTAAGGTGCTTGGAAAGTTCTTTACTGTTCCTTACCATACCCTGCATAATCTCAAAAGCAATCCTAGCCTGTTCCCTTGTAGAAGCGGCAAAGTAACCTTCACCTCCCTTTTCACCATCAGCCAAAATCATATAAAGACTGATAGCAGAAGACAAAGTTGACTTACTGTTCTTCCTAGGTAGGAAAATGAAAGCTTCCCTGTATTTCCTTAGCTTGGTTTCCTTGGACTTCCAACCAAATAGATTCTGGATAATCTCTTTCTCCCAATCCTGTAAAATGTATGGTTTACCTGCTAAATCCCCTTTTACGTGGGTACAAAAAGCTTCTATAAATCTGGTTGCCCTGTCTGCAGTGTATGAATCAAAGTAATATTTGCTCCTGTCGATCTTTGTAAAATCAACAGTCATTTATAAATCAAAAAATAGAATCAGTTTACACTTAAAAAATCATCTAATGAAGCTGAATCATCCACCTCTTCATTCTTAATTTTACTTATCTTCTGTCTCTCACTTGGGCTTAATCCAAACTTACCCATCAAGCTATTGTAGTTCTTAAAGGCATTATTGGCAATGTTTACCCAAGGACTCACCATTTCATAGCTTGAGCCATTCTTATTGGTTCCATTCACCACATAACCTTCTTTCTTCAGCTTATATTGGGCTTCCACATACTTCCCATATTCAGCAGATAGAAGTTCAAGTGTTTCAATATCTGTTTCTGTGAGTACAAAGGATTCAGAAAGCTTGTCCCTGTAAGATTCAAAGAATGCTTTCCCATATTTATTTAGAAATGTAGGAGCTTTGACCTTTTTGGGTTCAGATACTTTGGCTGTCTCCATTGGATCATCCAATTCCCTGCACTTCCTAAGTGTACCCCTCTTTTCTTTTATTTCTCTTGGTAAAGTAATACTCGGCATAGTCTAAAAAATTAAATCCCACCCCTAGAGGGATAAGGATGCGTGTAAATGTTGGTATGCTTAAACGGTTAACTAAAATTTTTATAAAAGTTTCAACCGCCCCATACCCTTCTTTTTCAGTAAGTAAAATCCAATCAAAAAAAATATCCTGCCAGACAAAGCCCAACAGGATCAAAAAATAACTTAACAATCAAGACGAAAAAACTAACACCTATAAGTAAAACCCAATCAACTCCTGCACCCCACACACTCCAACTGAAGCTTACTCTTTATCTCCTTCATACATTTATAATTGTACTCAATAGCTGTTTGATAGGTAACACTCAACCTCTTTGCAATCTCCTTATAGCTGTAGCCCTTAATCACCAAATAAAACACTCTCCATCTGGTAAGCTTCTTATCAATCAAGTAATAATTCTTAAATACATACTGCTTGATCTCATTCAATGTACTCTTAAAAAGTGGAGTGTCTTCAATATAATACACCTCATCAGGGACAAAATCAGGAATCTCCCTTTCCTCCTCACTCAGGTAGTTAATCCCATAATGAAATTGCTTATAAAAAGTGGTTGAATAGTTCCAAACTATCCCTTTGATATAGTTCTTTAATCGGTCTGTCAGAGGCTTATCTATCAACTCCTTCTCACATAGGATCAATAAAACCTCTTGTCTTACATCTTCAAAATCTTCTTTGTTCTTAATTGTTTTGCATACGCTTTCTACGTAATCGTAAATATTTGAATTCATTAATATTCATACCTAAAAAAATCATAACTGTAACCATTATCTAAAAAGTAAACTGAATATTATCTATTGAACTTCCTGAAAGCTGCAATGAATTGGTAAAGGAGGTAGGCCATCAATAGCTTATAACCAAAATCCCAAACTTTCAACCAATTACAAAATTTATAATCTTTGATGTTGTCTAGGAATAAGAACGGCTTTATAAAATAAGAGTAGTTACCATTCATAAAATCCCAAAAGCTATCATCCCTGTACCACTGGAAATAAAAGTAAAGCAATGTTATATATTGAACACTAAAGAATAGCATCCACCCTAAAGCATATTGTGGTTTGGTTCCGTGATTATTGGATAGTTTATTTGCCCAAAGAATAAACTTGTTCATCATTCCCAAGCCTTGGGATTGATCATTTAATAATTCATTATACTCAAGAGCTTTAAATCTTTGTTCCAAATAATGATTTTTATGATCTTGAGAAATTCCCTTTAACTCCCTGTATAAACTAAGATAATTTGTCCCTGCTTCTTTCCCTTGAGAAGAAATTGCCCTAGTTGGAATATCTATCAAATTATAAACCTTAAGACCTATTAATGATGATTCTGAAAAATTAATATTGGAAAATAAATGTAAAAAAGAAGGACTTAATTCAACATTTTGTAAGATTGACTTATCTATTTCTAAGATAGATCCGTTTTTTTCGACACTTATATTTTTAAATGAAATTAACCCTTGGCAAGTAAATCTATCAAAACGCACATTTTCCAAAACAGAATTCACGATATAGTTTGACCCAAGAATATAATTTGACAGCAATATATTTTTAATGCTAAAGTTTCCAATTGTGACGTTGGCGGAATTCTCAATAATTACCTTATTAATTTCACATTTTCTTTTAGATATATCCATATTATAAATACTCAACATTTTAGAATCAACCCCCTGAATGTTAATCATTTCTACCTCACCTCTCTTGTAAACAAAATCTTCTATATCTATCTCTATTGTGTCAAATTGAACATCAAAAATCACAATTTCTTTTGGATTAGAAATTTCAATCTTCGATTTAGATTTTAAAACGACATTTTCAAAAAACAAATAATCCACTGTTGATTCCTCTATCTTAATATTGTCAGCCCTAACCTTCAAAAAATCTAGCTTGTTAAATTCACATCGTCTAATTAAAATTTCACTTAAATAGTTAGGGATTGTGTCTGAGAAGAAAAAATTTTCAATAATGGAATCTTCAATTGTCAACTCTACTTTAGATAGATTACCCAATTGCAATTGAGAGCTTTGGAATTTTTTAAAATGTAAAGATATATTTGGAAAACTTCCATCTTTTTTCTCAAGTGAGAAAAGAGCATCTATGGATAAAACTTCTAAATTACCTGATAGAGAAAGATCAACATTCAATATATCTTCAGAAGTTGTGTGCAAAGAATCGAAATAAAATCGCCCTCCTTTCCCATTGAAATGTTCCCTTCTTGAGATAAAGCAAAAATTAAAATAAACTGTTTTATTTGAAAAGTCTCGCTTATAAAACCACCCTCTCGGGAAATCTATATTATTAAATTCAAATACATCTACCTTATTATATTGAGACAGTATAAAATTATTTACTTCACTTATTTTGGCTCGTGGGTTAAATTCATATACCTGTGTCTCACTATCACGATAAACCAATTTAAAATATTCCATAAGGTGATTAAATAGTTGTGAAAAATAGAGCGTAAACTTAACATACACGCTATGATAAAAAAATAGATAAACTAAAAATCTCTTTTAACTTAATCATATGGCCGTATGGTATTTAAAATCAAACTCCCCACCCCCAACATAAAAAAGCAAATCTTAGCTCCAATAGTCATAGCAAAGAAGGTCGCAACAGTAAAGCAAAACAAACTAATCAATATCAACAGTCTCATTTCTAATTATTCCTTTAGGTGATGGAGTAAGAAAATAGCACTCCTTATAAGCCAATGAACTCGTATCTACTGTGGTGCTAGGTAAATGCAATTGCTGAACCTGCAAATCTTTCTGATTATAAAGATTGATCATTATGAAGCCATCCAAGTAAGTGCATATATAAAAAGGCATAAAACCAAGCTCTGCAAACTTCATCAGGTTATCATATTTGTACTTCTCAATCAGTACATCAGGATAAGCATCAATCTTTACATTTCTGCTTTTTACCTCAACCACTAAAGGCTTGTATTTATCTGAAAAAGCAATCAAATCTATCTCATCATATTCATCTATGGTAGCTGAAATATGCTTGAAACTAAGGCTCTGTAGAAGCTCTACAACCTTCTTTCTTCCCTCCTCCTCATAGGCTTTAAAGCCACTATGAGAAGAGGTTGTTGTATTATAAAATGTCATTTGGATTTAGTATTGAAAAGTGGGTGAATGAGTAAAAATCATCTAAAAATAACTGGTACAAATATAGTGAATTTTAAATACAAAAACAATTAATGTATGTACATATTTTAAAATAAAAAAACTCCCCTGATCTTCAGGAGAGCTTATAAATCAATCTATTAAGTCATTTTGAAAACTAATCAAATCTCCACCCTTACTAAACTTTCTTTTGAAGAAGATTGAATGAATTCCTCCACCTTCATATTCTTCAGTCAAGTTGGAAAGCGAATATTCCTCAAAAGTCGTTTCATTGTCAAAATGGAGGCAATAACCTTTCTGCTTATTAGGAATTACATTTAATGTATAATCCCTATCACCTCCATTATACCCCTTTAAGGATTGTAAGAAAACCTTAACCTCTAAATGATCCCCCTTATCTGTAAGGAAAACATCAAAATCAAGTTTATTAGTCTCTTCGCTATCTACCGTTATAGTCATACCTGAAACATATTCAGGAAAAGGGACATTGGGGGATTTTTCCCCCAATTTATTCCCATCAACATCAAGGATAATAACTTTATCCATTGACCTTGATTATTTCAACCTGATAAACAGCGCCAGATATAGTATGATTAGTACCATCCTCATCTTCCCAAACTCCAATGTATTCAACTGGCTCACCTCTAAATGAAACCAAACCTTCTTTGGTAGAAGTATCGTACAATACTCCATAGCCTTTCTTGGTTACCACATCAAGTTTTATTTCTTTAAAAGGGACTTTGCCTATTGGTTCTGGAAATGAAATTTCAACAAATCGCTTGTCACCATCAGAAGTGACTTTAACAGTTGACTTTTCTAGAATTTCAAGGTATTTCTCTTCCACCTTGTTTCTAAAAATAAAGGCCAATTTTTCAATTTCCCCATCTTGAAATATTCCATCTTTAGAAGGAACGACAAACTCAAACAAGTTTGTATTATATGAAGCCTTTACAGGCTTTTTAATTAAACACTTCATATATTATTGTTTAAACAAATTTTGATAAATCCACCTAGCACTTCTAGGAGGCAAAACCTAAGACATACCTCTTCCATTAACCCATTTTCAGGGCTTTAAAAGCGAATAGGATGTGAATAGATTTTTAATGTCATCAATGGGAAATACTAAAGAAAGTCTATAGCCAATTCTTAAGTACGCCCCAACCCCTTGGCCTTCGTAGGTTGTTTACTTGATAACATTACAAAGGTAATTACCTATTTTATTATGTAAAAATATTTATTATTATTTTTATTATTTTATATATTATATTATTTATATATTTTCAATCTTTTATTTTTATTTTTCATATTTTACAATATAACATAAAATATAATGGCTATTTTTATATCAATTTTAAAATATTTTAAAATTTTTCAGAATTATATTTTTTAATAATTTTATTTTCACTACCTTTACATCATTAACCCAACAGGTGGTTTATCCACCTATTTTTAAAACAACAAGGTAACTTTTTTTACGAATCATATATACTTGTAATTCAGAAAACTCATTACCTACTATATATCAACAGGTTACATCACAATATCTTAAAAAGGTAACTTTTTTATATGAAAAAGGTAACCACCAAACCAGATAAGCCAGCACATTAGATCATCAAACAAAATGATCAGCATTTTTTATACAACAATGAAAATCAACACTTTAAACATCAAAAAGGGGACTAAGTACCTAAGCAATGCACTAAATAACCAATTACCGATTAATTGCATTTTTGACAAAGGAAAGGTTGGAGCAGGTGGAACCACCATAGCACTAACCAACCAAGTAGATTATATAGTATGTGTGCCTTATAGGTCACTAATAGATAATAAGATCGAGCAAAGTAAATCCAATGCTCTTTACCCTTATCCAATCCTGTCTGTCCAAGGAGGAGCCAACAGAACTACTTCAGCTGAAATCAAGGACTATATAAGGAAGAATTCTGTAAGGAAGATTATGGTTACATACGACAGTTTACCAAGGCTATTTGAAATTCTGGATAGACTAGGTTTGGTATCTTCATTTAATCTCCTGATAGATGAATATCACCTGCTATTTACCAATTATGTTTTCAGGGACAAGGCGGTGAAAGGAGTCCTGGACTTATTCAGAAAATTCAAGTCCTATACATTTATGACTGCTACAGTCTTGGAGGATGAATTTCTATTGGATGAGCTAAAGGGAGTAAGGAAAGTAGTTGTCGAATGGGAGGAAGTAGCTGAAGTAAATATTAGACCTGTACAGGCTAAGAATGGAGTGATCCAAAGCACTATTACAATGGTGGAGCGATTCTTAAGAGGAGAGTTAAAAGGGAATGCCTACATCTTTGTGAACAGCTTAGACTTTGTTAGGAAGGTTATCAAGAGCTGTGGCCTTACAGAGGAGAACACTAGGCTAATCTACAGTGAGAGCAACAAAGCAAGATTACCTATCAAAAGAGGAAAGACAACAGATAAACCAAAGAAAATCCAGTTCATTACATCCACTGCTTTTGAAGGTGCTGATTTCTATGACAAGGAAGGCAGGATTATTATTATCAGCGATCCTAGCAAATCCCATACTCTGGTTGATATAAGTACAAGCCTGCAGCAAATAGCAGGAAGGATTAGAGACACAAAGTTTATTGATGAAATTTGGCACTTGTACAGTCATACCAGATATGATGAGAGCCTTTCTTATGATGAATACAGGGATAAGGTCAACCAAAATATTAATGCTGCCAATGAGCTTGTAATGGAGTATAATGGACTTAGCCAAGCAGCCAGAAGACCAATGAATGTGGATGCTGATAGCCATTATTTTTATAAGGGAGAAGATAATTTCTTTGTGTTTGATCCCAACAGGGTAAAGCTTGATTTGTACAACTTCAAAATCACCCACCACCTGTACAAGACAAGGGTGAGTCTGAGTGAGGAATATAAAAAGAATGGCTTGAAATTGGACAACTATTATTTGGATGAATCACAGGTAGTGGTTAATACGGATGATTTAGGAACCACTTTTAAAGATGTTGCATTGGAAGTAAAAGCTGTTTGGAATGATCATTTTAATTCTAATAGAATTGATATAATAAACGGAGCATTTGCCAAATACCAATTCCTGAACGAAGCCATAGATAGACTTGGGTTTGAAGGATTGAAAGAACAAGGTTATATGCCTTCCAATATAAAAAGGAAATTGGTAAGCACTGATCTTAACACTTCCTTGGAAGTTAAAGTAATGGAAAGACTACAACTTGAACCATCTTTGAAATCGGGCTGCTTTGTTCCTGCCAATAAATTGAAATCAATCTTCAGTTATATTTATAAAGAACTTAAGATTAAAAAAACAGCTAAAGGGACAGATATAGAAGCTTATTTTGATGGCAAATTTCAGACTAAAAAGATCAATGGAAAAGCAGTTAAGGGGTATATAGTCAATAGACAAAAAATTGTTATAGGTTAAAAAGGTCAGGGCTGAAATAAGCCCTGATTAATAATCTATTTCTTTTGTCCATTTATAGAAAGTCTGATAATCTATCCCCTTTTTTCTGGCAAATTCAGTTTTCTTAACCCCTCCTTTATCTTCAACTACTTTCCATTCTTTTAAAATTGCCTTCTTTTCCTCCATAGAATAAGTCGTACGTTTAGGGTCATCTTTCAAATCCTCAAAATTCACATAACCAAAGTGCTTTAATAGCTTTACAAATTTCAACGCTACTTCATTTGAAGTGACTCCCATCACTTCCAAAAAGCCAATGGCATTTAAAGAAGGTGAATAATACTCAATATTAGGTTTTGTAACCCCTTTACTAAAAGCATATTTAACAGCTTCCTCGTAAGTACCATACCCCATCCCTTTTATACTTCCATCCTCTTGGACTTCATTATAAACATAGACTTCGTAATCCTTATTTTTAAGTAAAAAACTGTAATCTTCAACGAATTTATCTATTTTCATTACTGTGCTATTTATTGATGCAAATATATCTATTTATAATAAATACATAAACTAAATATATTTTATATGAATAAATGGAACAATAAAGGATGGGGCTATGACACCGATTTTTACAGAGGCTCCAAATGGCGAAAGGTCAGAAAGCAGTACATAGAGGAAAATCCTATTTGTGAATTATGCGCTCAATATGATATTGTCAGTGAAGGGGAATATGTGGATCATATCATTCCTAGGAGATTTTGTAAGGAAATGGAATATGATAAAAGGAATCTC
Organism: Echinicola sp. 20G; assembly: GCF_015533855.1. GTDB lineage: Bacteria > Bacteroidota > Bacteroidia > Cytophagales > Cyclobacteriaceae > Echinicola. The sequence goes on from NZ_AP024154.1 coordinate 414,939, forward strand.
CAAACCTTATGTGGGGATTGCCATAATAAGAAGACTGCTTTAGAGAGGGGGATTGATAGTTTGGAGGTCTATTTGGAGGAGATGAGGGAAGGGAGGTTGAAATACATTTGCAAATCAGAAAAATCAATTATACTTATTAAAGTAGATGGCTTTTACGTAAATTTTGCATTTTAAAGTTAATTTTTGATAGATGAATAATACATTGATAACCGCTAATGATTTTAGGATAAGCGAAATAAAAACAGGAAATAAAATCCACCGAACCTATTATTATAAACACAAAGTTTGTGATAATGTTATCTTTAAAGATGTTGAGAATAAATTTCAGGGAGATATAGTATTTAATGAAGTTAAGTTTGTGAACAAAAATGAATTTAACCTAATAGACAAAACTATCTATATAAATAAATGTAATTTCTCTTTGGGAAAAATAAGTTTTGATGGAAACAATAATACTTTGAGCTTTGACACAAGTTACGGAATTGAAAAACTAGATGAATATTTGACAACTATAATATTTAAAAACCTTAATGACTCCACCAGAGATTTTAAATTCAGCGAGGAATGGATAGTCAAAAGAATTAATCTATTGAATTTTACTGTAAAGGATGTTTATATTAAAAGTAACAAAGTAGCAAGTTTACAAATTCAAAACTTCAATAATTCTAAATCAAGGATATTTAACGAATCCTCATCCCTAAAATCAATAAAATTAGAAACAGCAGCATTGAGTAGTTTAACTCATAAAGGTGGATTATTGAATTCAATTCGTTTTATTGATGTCAATTTTAAGGATATTAACATTTTTTCATTCAAATGTGATGATTTAAAGGAGTTATATATCAAAAACACAAATATTAAAAGCTTTATCGTTAATTCGGTTGCTAAAGAGGAAGTAAACGTTAATAGGGTCGTTCTATTAGATAATTTTTATCTAACCAAATTTGAATACAATTACTTAAACCCTGCTAGCAAAAACATCAGAATTAACGAGTTAGAGATAAATTCTGATACTTCAATAAACTTAAAGAAAATTGATTTTAAAACGGTAAAACTAACTAATGAATTCACAAAGAATAGCTCCTTTGTTAAATGCCAAATAAACCAACTTATCTTTAATGATTTTAGCACCACCGCCACTTTTATCTTTAAAGACATAACCGTTAATTCAGAGAACTCAAAGTTAATCATATATAACTCTATTCTAAACAATGTAACTTTTAATCCTTCTATTTTTCACCTATACGATTCTATAGAATTTAAAAAGTCAAAACTCGATGGTTTAGAGGTTAATTCATTTGAATTCGTTAAATCAAAAACAATATCAGAGTATAGTGATAAAGGCAAAATTGATAGAGTTGAGCTTATACGTTTCTTCAAAAACCTTGTTGATGGAGATAAGAATCTAAACCTTTATCAAAAATATAGGGCAATGGAATACAACCAAATGCTCAAGGAAGGAACAGATTTAAATTGTGGAGAAAAATTAATTCTCATATTTAACAAAATAACAAACAACCATACAACTCAATGGTATAATTCCGCAATCCTTATTATAATTTTCGCTGTTTGCTATGGAGGCTACTTGTTTTATTATTTAAGTTCAACCAATCAGATTGATAAACCAGACATTATCCTACAAAATTCCGTCATTCTCCTTAGCCCTGTTAAGTATTTAAATTCTCTTGAAGAATGCATATTTCCAACTTGGCTATATGTTTTTGACATTTTCTACAAATTCATAATAGGATCATTGCTATTCCAAATGGTAGCGGCTTTCAGGAAATTTCACAAATAGAATAATTGTTATGGATATAAAACTACTAAATATTTCCGAGTTCAAGGAAGAGTCTGGAATATTTGTATACTTGGGAACAATATGTACAAAATCTGGTTTTGACAAAACAATATTAAATTCAAATGTTTCTACTATTCAGTTTGACAAAGTTAAATTTGAGAATTCAATAACCTTCAACTTTTCAGATAAGCATATAAATCTAAATAATTGTAATTTCAATAGAGAAGCTACATTTAAAGGAAATAATAACCATTTAAGATTTATTGATTCTTCTCTTGAAAAAATTTCAATTATCGAGCCATTTTCCTACTTACTTTTAGAATACTCTTTAGAAGATTTTTATTTATATCTTGATTCCTCAATTGAAATTAAATTTCTTTCAATTTTTTTACATAAGAATGTTGATATCATCAATCTCAATAATTGCATAATTAAGGATAGTGTTGAAATAAATAGCACTGATAATATTTATATTAAGACCTTAGAATTTAATTTAAATAGCTGTGATGAACTGACAATTAGTTACATAAAGGTCGGAGGGATTGAATACACAAAAACATCATTTTCTAATTTAATTCTAGATTCCATATCAACTCTTGCGGATGATACCTTCACTTTAAATATTGAATCTTTTGATACAATATTTATTAAAGAATGTAATTTTAAGAAATTAGTTTTACAAAGTATTTTTGAATCAAAACTTAAGCACCTTAAGTTAATAAATAATCAAATAGATGATATCCTCCTAAAGGGGATGAAAAACCATATGGTAAGAATTGAACACCTAAAGCTAGAGAATGTAAGCAATTTAATATTACAAGGTAAATTTAGCTTTGATTCTTTGTTATTAGAAGGAGTGTTTGATGAGATTTTATTGAATAGCTTTTCAGTTAAACATCTAAAGTTTGACGATCTAATTGTTACAAAAAAACTGGAATTAAATAGGATAGATTTTGAAGAAAATGGCGGAGTTCAAATCTTTAATAGTTTACTTAATAATGTTATTTTTAGGAAATCCTTTTTTCATAATGTAAGCTTTATTGATTTTTTTGATTCTTCAATGGAAGGTGTTTTAATTTCGTCCTTTAAAGACTTCGATCCAGCAATTATCCGATCTGTCACTTTAATTCAACCAAAAGGAGAACTAAAGGGAAAAGAACTGTTTTTAGATAAATCTGATTTTATACGGTTTTTAAAGGTTTATAATGAACAAAGATCAAATACTCATTTGGTCCAAAAATACCGTGCACTAGAATTTGAAGAACAAAGGAAAAACCATAATCTTTATTGGTATGAAAAATTTGTTCTTTGGACAAACAGATATACAAATAATCACATTACAAATTGGTGGATTGCAGGAAGAGCAATTTTAACAATGATATTTTTTTACATAGCTTTAACAACATCTTACTTATATTATTCTGAAACTGTCGACAATTATTGGGATAGTATGTTTATTCTTCCTTATGCAGTATCACCTGTAAGTTTTTTAGGAACGTTAAAAGGGTATTCTTTCCACCCTGTTATATACATAATAGATTTCTTATATAAAATAATCTATGGCTTGTTACTATATCAAATGATCGCAGCCTTTAGAAAGTTTAATAAATAAGTTAAGATTACAATCTTGACCAGACTTCAGGACGCTTGTTTTTTCGAATGCTTTTTTGAAACTCCATTAACTCTTCCTTCCCAATTTTACCTTGATCCAAAGTTATCCTATCAATAAATTCACTAACTATTCTATCATTTTTAATATACAAAACACAATGAAATTCAGTTCCTATGAAAAAATAACCTTCTTCACTCATTCTTTCTGTTCTTTCTACTTTATGATTCGACAGTTTAATAACATCATCTCCAATATCAGCGTAACCATTTTCCAATTCAGAATATTCTATTTCATATTTATCATCCACTGTTATCATAAAATAAGGATCATTTTCATATATATTAAAGGGTTCAGATGGAATGTAATGAATTAAAACGAAATCGTTAAATAAGCTATTATCGTAGTATCCCCAAATCTCCTTAATATTATATTCTATGTCATTGATTTTCCATTGACCAGATTTATTTTGATTCAAAGTAATATCTATATTACCCATCCCATCGTGCCACCAAAGGCGGTTTCTAAACTCTTTTTCTTTTTCCTTTAATTTCCCAAAAAATCTAGCAATTTTCTTATATTCATCAGAATGAAATAAACCAGAATTATTTTTAGGAAATGAGCTCCTCAAGCAAAAACTAAAAATCCTGAAATATTCAAAAATATCTTTCTCTTTCTTATTTTCAATATATTCCCTTATTTCATTAATATTTTGAAATCTATTTTTTGGATTATTTGATAAACAAATTTCGATAACCTGATTATAAATAATTGATTCATCAGATCTGTAAGGAATATTTTTTCTTCCTGTTCCTCGATGCGTTTCCCCTGTGGCATACCACTGCAGTACTTGTCCAATGGAATAAATATCCATTGTTGGACTTCCTTCTACACCTGAAATCTCCTGTTCAGGGGCTGAAAACAGTCTATTCCCAATCCTTTCTCCTTTTTCAGTATCAGCCCTTACTTTAAAAATTTCTGGATTGAAACTAGCTATACCAAAATCTGCTATTACATAACCTTCCCCATCTCTTAATATATTTTCAGGTTTAAGGTCTCTATGAATTATACCTTGATTATGTAGCCGTTCAATTGAGTTTGTTAAAAAATTAAACAAACTAATAAATTCCTTTTCACTTGGAGCAGAATCATTTCTTTCTAAAGCTCCTGCATATTCTTTCATTATAATTACAGGAATTTCGACCTCTCCCTCTTCATCTTCAAAACAATAAATGTCATAATCCACATACCTCACCAACCCTTTAAGATCGCTCAATGTCATAACATTGAAATACTCCGCTAAAAATCGTTGATTCTTTCTTCCTAATGATTCCCCTGAGGTATTTGAAAGTAAAAACTTAAATGCTAATGTCTCCCCTAAAATCTGACCAGAATAAACTACACCATTGCCTCCTTGTCCCAACTTTTCCTTTATCTCAACCTCACCAATAGCTAACGCTACTTTCTTTTTTCTACTTTTCAAGTGTTTGGAAAACCTTTGAAGTAAACTGTTCATAAAACTTTAAATACTATTTAATAAAAGACTATAGAACAAAACTATTCTATTTCAACTCACTTCTTCTCCAACAACTCCATCAACCGCTTATTCATCTCAACTATACTGCTCATCAAAGATAGCATCATTTCATTCTGCTTCTCATTAACCGTATTAAAGGTTTGGAAATTACTGTTGATTGGAGAATTGTTGACGTTCTCGAAGAAATTACCCTGATTTGGAGCAATCAGTTGTAAAGGATCAACCTTTAAATATTCAGAAACTTTTTGAATAAGGTCAATAGATATCTTGCTCTCCCCTCTTTCATACTTGGTGTAGGCTGATTCAGTAATTCCAATATGCTCAGCTAATTGTAAGGCTTTTACATCTTTCACCTTCCTCATTTTATAAAGGTTTCTGCCTATGGTCTTGTTTTCAAGTATGGTAAAGGGGTTATCTAAGTCGTTCATAAAAGTATTTTTACTGTCAAAATCATATAAATAAACAACTATTTGAGAGAATATACAACGACTACAAGCCTAATACCTACAAAGTCAGTTTTTAACTTTGCAATACTATCAAAAGGTAATTCCAATATTCAAACTATAAAATTTCACCTAAAACACTCATAAATAATATTTTTCTGCTATTTTGGTAATCAAGAACCTTTTTAAAGGGAATACCAACTGTTTAATAGCTACATAGGAAGAGTATTATTTAATATTTATTTCACTTCTTAACCTATTTCTAATGAGCTCTTTCAATACTATTTTTGAGAATTATAAGGAAAAGTTTACCTATAAGCACGGACACAATAAGGTGCAAAAAATAAAATCCAAAGTCCTTAGTTCTTCCAACCTCAAAAAGCTATCTCAAATTTCAATTGACAGGCGAATTGCTCCATCTGAAGCAGATTTTGGTAGTGGAATCCACACAATAACCTACTTTATGTTTGCAGGAGGTGAAACAACTGCAATGGCTGAATTATTTGCTATTCACAACTGGAATGAAACGGTCAATAGAACATATAGACTTTGCAGCGACTTGGACTTATGTCATAAGGCTGAAGCCACTTTTAGAAGATATCAAATTCCAATGTCACATTAATAAACAATTATTCAAGTTAGTCTACCATTAAAAAACCAAATTACTATGATCGAACAATTGAATGAATTCGTAAGAAAAATAAATTTTAGCATCAAGAGCTATAACTATCGTCACAATAATTTCCAATATAATACTCCAGAATCTAATATTCCTCAAATTACAAATTCAAGAGTTATTTACGATCCTCTTTTGCGTAATCTTTTAAGTAAATCTTTAGATATATGTGCAAAATACGAAAGGGAGCTCAATAAAAGCCCTGTAAACCATCAAATGGCTAATGAGCTAGAAAAAGAACTAATCAAAAATAAAAAGCTTATTGTTCAAATAATCGATAGCGTTAATTGATAATCTATGAACTGGCTGTGGGTCATTTTAGCGATGGCAGCGATTGGAGGCATAATTGGCTTCCTAAGCTCCAATGAAAACCGTGGTGAAAGTGCTGCTCAAGGAGCTGTTATGGGTAGTGTAGGATGTGGCTACATAATTTTTCAAATTATGTTTGCCTTAATAGGTCTTTGGTTACTTATTACAATTGGAAGTTGGTTATTTGGATAAAACTTTATATATGTCATCATCTAGTAAAATACAGTGATCAAATGTAAGGGTTAGTTAGCCCTTTCTATCCTACACTAAACAACCCATTCAATTTATTCATCTCCTGCTCCTTAATAGCATCAGCAATATTCACATATTCACTCAGTTGCTTCAAAGTTGTATGACCTGTGATTGATTGGATTACGTGCAGGGGAATCCCCTTGATGATGGCATTGGTAATAAAGGTTCTTCTAAAGGTGTGAGAACCTACTAACTCATATTTAAACCTCTGTGTAGTTACCTGCTTTCCATTCTCAAAATAGATATGCTCAGCCTTAGAATCAATTCCTGACATTTGAATCAATGTCTTTAAATGATCATTGTATTTCTGATTACTAATCATCAGTGGGGTTAAATCATAATCGTATTTTTCAAGCAAAGTTTTTAAAGCAGGATGAAGTGGAATATGGATATTTTGATTTGTCTTTACTGCAGTAATTGACAATTGACCATTAAAGACATTGGTTTTATTGATCTTCACAGCATCAGAATACCTTAGTCCAGTAAACAATTGAACCATTGCTAAATCCTTCACTCTTTGTAAAGACTCCCTTGGTGGTTGGAATTCAAGCAAGGTTCTTATTTCATCCTCTAAGAGCACCATTTGCTTCTGCTTAAAGGCTCTTGGATAGTTTAGGTTCTTGTACTTTGCATCAATAATATCAAGCTTGTTATAGTGGTTTAAAATCTGTCTGAGAAAGCTAAAGGTTTTATGTATGGTGGAAGGTTGTTGACTCTTTCTAAGGTTTTTGTTTGGATGATCTGGCCTTTCTTGCTGTAAGTATAGCGTGAAGTCATTTATCCATTTTTGAGTTATTTGTGAGTAGTAGAATTTCTTACCTCCTGAGAAGTCTTCTAACCTAGTAACTAAATTCACAAGCTTCTCAATCATTCTAGGTTTGGCATCAGTCCTAAGAGCTATATATTCTTTAGCTAGAGAAATGAAATCTTTCTCTCCTTCCTTTTCTACCTGTCTGTAATTTTTAACATTAGTAGCATTTATTGGAATACTCCTAATCCTTAATTCATTCAGAATCTTATGTATTTCCTGAAGTTCAGTATTAAGTGAATCATTTAATTCATAATGGCTTGGATGAGAAGTACTGACTTTATTCTTTTTCCAATGCTTCTTTTCAATCTTAACTGTAGTCTTGAACTGTACAGTCTCTCTAGTTGAAGGGTTCAAAAAGTCTAAAATATAATAAACAGTTCCTAAGCCAGTCTTCTTACTGATATTCTGTAAATATGGTCTAATTGTCATTGCAGGTAGTTTTTAAGTTATTCCAAAGGTATAAAAATTTACTTGTATTTTACTTGCGAGTTACTTGCGTAAGTTGGATTATTGTAGTCATTAAAAAATAAAAAAGTGCTTTTAAAGCCATTATAAAGTGGTCTTGAAAACCGTTGTACCGCGAGGTACCGGGGGTTCGAATCCCTCCTCCTCTGCATTTTAACAGTCAAATGTTTCGAAAAGCCTCAGAATTTAGTTTCTGAGGCTTTTTTCGTTTTGTAACCTTTCAAAAAACCTTACATTTTTCATATTTATCGAGACCAAATCGAGACCATATGATTTTTTTAGCGAGACCATTTTTCATTTTGTGATTATGTAAAATCAGTAGTCATTCGGTGGAGAAATATAATTCTATCGCACCTAAAACTCACTTCACTATTTGTTTTTCATACTATAATATGAAAAATCATGATCAAACACTCAACACAGTTGAATCAAACACTTATTTTCACACTATAATGTGATTTAAATTGATTTTCAATTGACTTTTTGCTATTTTTATCAAAAATCACATTATAATGACAATTAATGAGATAGGAAATAGCATTCGGGAACGTCGCAAAATGTTGGATATAACCCAACCAGATCTAGCGGAAATGGCCCAAATCAGCATCAACACCCTCTATAAAATCGAAAGAGGTGAGGCAAATCCATCAGTAAGGATCTTGAACAAAATTGCTAACATCCTTGGGTTGGAAATTTTCATTGCTGTCAAAAAAGTAATTGATCAATGAAAAGAGCCAAGGTATTAAGAAATGGAGAATTGGTAGGCTGGCTGACCAAGGAAGGTTCTGAAAAGTATACCTTTTCATATGACAAGACATGGTTTGATGACCCTAAAAAACCTGCGCTTAGCCTTACTTTGCCTAAAAGCCAAAAAGATTATCAATCAGAACACCTATTTCCTTTCTTTTTCAATATGCTTTCAGAAGGAGTAAACTTAAAGTTGCAGGCCCGTCAATACCAGATTGATGAATCCGATTATTTTGGACTTTTAATGCTCACCGCTGACAAAGAAACCATTGGCCCCATCACTGTCCACCCCATAAATGAACCATGATCAAGATCACCAACTGCCCTGGCACACTAGCATCCGATCACAAAACTTATAGTACTCGTTGTATCAGGTATATATTTGAAGGTAAAAAAACAAGCCATTTTCTACCCTACCAGAGCCATCAGTCCAATGATGATCTGGAAATGGCCGCTTTGATGGATAATCGGAAACGAATTTCCATTTCCGGAGTCCAGGAAAAATTATCTGTTATTTGGGATAAAGGAGTAATCCGCTTGACCAAAGCAGGTGAACAGGGCGCGTATATCCTTAAACCAATCCCAAGGGATTTGGAAAAAGTGGACCAGGTTCCCGCAAATGAGCACTTGACCATGCAGATCGCCAAGCAAGTATATGGATTGACGACAGCCGAAAATGCCTTGATATTCTTTCAGAATGGCGAACCCGCTTATCTCACCAAAAGGTTTGATATACTAAAAAATGGAAGAAAATTAGGGATCGAGGATTTTGCCACCCTAGCCGGTAAAACAAAGGAAACCGATGGTGATGAGTTCAAATACAATTACAGCTATGAGGGTATTGCAGACCTCATTAAACAATATGCCGCTGCTGCTCCCATTGCTTTGGAAAGCTTCTATAAACTGGTACTGTTCAATTTCCTGTTTTCAAATGGAGATGCCCACCTGAAAAACTTTAGCCTTTTGGAAACCCCTGCAGGAGATTACCAACTGAGTCCCGCTTATGACCTGACAAATTCCCGACTCCATGTAAAAGACCCAGAACTCGCTTTAAAGAGAGGCCTTTTCAAAAACGATTATGAGACAGAAAGCTACAAAGCAAATGGTTTTTATGCTCAAGATGATTTCCTTGAATTTGGAATAAGGATTGGAATTCTAAAGACAAGGGTAATAAAGATTTTAGGGGACTTCAAAACCGAAAAAGAAGAGGTTAAAACCTTAATCTCTAGAAGTTTTCTGAATGAAGAGACTAAAAAAATCTATTTACAAACTTATGTTGATCGATTAAACTCTCTGAATTACTCATTTAGCAACAAAATTTAAAGCAACAGGTTCATAAAAAAGAACTTACAAATGAAGTTTAGTATAACCATTTATCCTTAAATAGAACAAATCTCAAAATATGTTTCAATTGATAATGATTAACTCACTTCATCAAACCTTAACTTTTTCTAAAAACCCATTAATCTCCTCCACATACCAGCCTCCAAATCCTTTACTTTCCAATAGATAGGAAAAGCCAGCGAGGTGTTCACCAGAATATTGAATTACTTCACAATGGTTACCAAGTGCTTTTTGAAGACCCAATGTATCCTGATGGGTTGTAATAATATCCTTAGAGGCTGTGAAAATCAAAAGGGGAATATCAATGGACTCAATGGCCTTCCTATACTCAGCAGACTCTTCAGGAAGCACCAAGAGCTTACCTTTCTCCTTGTACCTATCTACAATAGCTAAAGTATCGGTTACATAACCTTCGCCAATCATAAAATCAATTTTGCCCTTTAAGACAGGATAAGCCCTAGAAGCAATCGTGGTTCCCATCGACATGGACCAAATCCCAAATTTCTTATCCCTAAACTTTAATGAAGCTGCCTTAACAACGGCCTCAAGGTCCTTGGCAAACTCCGTGTAGTAGAGATAATCTGACTGAATATCGAAATCATCACTTTTACCAAAACCCCGATAATCAAAAGTAATCACCGTATAGCCTGCATTCGCCATTATCCCAGCATAATAAACAAAGTAGGACATATTCCCTGCATCTGGATAAGCTAAAACAAGTACTACGCCTTTATCATTTTCTGGCCTCGCCTCATAAATCCATGAGTTTAACTTATAGCCATCTTCCGTTGTAATTTTCAGTTCCTCATAATTCCAGCTTATTGAATCTGGTGTCATAAAATATTCCCTGTCCGGTTGAATAGCAAAAGCTTGATTTATCAAGCTCAAAAGCATCAGAAAAACAAAAAAAGGTGCTATTTTTTTCATACTTAGTTAATAAGGTATCTATTCTTTGTCTAGTAATTTTCAAAAATTCCAAAAACAAAACTTGAAAACCGGACCCTTTACTAAGGTAGAAAATTCAATTTTATTTTCTTCAATATTAGTAAAAGTAAAGCCCGGTTTCATTTCCCTAAGTCAATGCAAAAGCATTGATCCACAAAATCATTTCATTAACCATCAATAAACTACAATTAGTCTTTTTAACCCCTTTATGCTTCTTTTTCACCCTGTTTTGCTGCGAAAAAAAATCCATTCCTTTTGTTCCTTGAACCTTTGGGATTTGTTAAATTAATGGTATTCAAGAAACCCAAAATCGCATGAAAAATTTACTGTACTTTATCATGCACCCTAGGGCATGGGAGTTTGGATGCCCCAGGCAGAAAGTGTATGAGACCATGGCTTTGCCAAGCATGTACGCCTAATAACCACTTTAATACAAGGTTTCACTTTGTCCTTTGACGCTTTTCCAATTTCTACCATTGCCACCAATAACCCAAAACCTATAGAGAGATCACCATAATTAACAAAACATGCAGTTGTTTATCATTGGAGACATTCACGGATGCTTTCACACTTTTAAGAAGTTGCTCACTCATTGGAACCCATCAGAAGAGCGGCTGATCCAAGTGGGAGACCTCATCGATAGGGGAAACTTTTCTGTCGAAGTATTACAGCTGGCAAAGGACCTTTCTAGCGAGCATTCGGAAAAAAGTGTTTTTCTAAAAGGCAATCACGAACACATGATGGTCGAACATATAGAAAACGGATACATCGGCGGGAGTTGGCTTTTCAACGGGGGCAAAGGCACATTAATCCAATTCAAAGAAAGAAATGTAAACCCTGAGCAAACTCTCCCATGGATTAAAGCCCTGCCGCTAAAATGGGAAAACAGTCATGTGATGGTCTCCCATGCAGGTATCTCCAAAAGCTTACATCCACTGGATCCTGATGGTCGGGATGGTATTCTGTGGAATAGAAAACCTTTGAAAAAACTTCCTAAAATCCAAGTGATCGGACACACTCCCCAACAAAATGGCAAGGCCAACTTCACCACCTCTTCCCAATCTTGGAACATCGACACTGGAGCTTACCGGGGTATCTGCCTGACAGGATTAAAGCTCAGAGAAAATGGTGACTTTTTGGAAGAAATCAATATCCCTACAGATGAACGGGATCTGGAGCAGCAATTGTAATTTCTCTTTCCAGAGCCTTCTCCAATACAAAACGGTGACGCATTGCATCCCAAATCTCCAAATCAGGATTCTCTTCACCTTTTACGGTAATGATTATTTGTTTCTCTGCCCACTTACAGGACAAAGAGTCCACCCATTGGTTTTTGGTCTTGTCCAAGCCTATGGCAATCCTCATGATTCCTGACAAAGTTCTCACGAGGTATTTTTGTGACTTGGTCATTTTTTTAAATTTAGAATGCCTTTTCTTTGGACCAGACTTCCTATGGTACCTTGCCAAATGCCCCAGCAAGGCGATCTCCTCATTGGTAAATCCTCTCAATCGGGAATTCGAAATAATATAACGGGAATGTTTATGGTACTTCGGAAAACCGATAAAGTGCCCCACTTCGAAAATCATGCAGGCAAACTCCAACAATTCCCTTGCTGAATCATCCATTCCATGTAATTGCTGGAGTTGGTCAAAAAGCTGAAGGGACAGATGGGCAACATGTTTCTTTTGCTCAATATCACTTTGGTATCGTAAAGCCAAATGCAGCACACTTCTGTACCTGAGGTTTCCTTCTGGGCCAAGTATCGTTTGTTTCCTCCCCAGACTGTCTAAATAATCCAAAATCAATCCTTCTCTCAAAGAAGCATCACAAAGAGTGATTTCACTGGCTTGAGACATCTCAAGTAAATTCACCAAAAGCATGCTCCCCAGATGTATCGCATCCGCTCTATTGCTGCTGATCCCAGGCACCTTTTCCCGTTCCTCCAAAGTCATCTTCAGTAGCTTCTTGGACAGTTTGGAGAGTTCTTTTGTGCTGACCACTTCTGCATTGACGGTATCCAAAGAACTGCCCTTTCCGGCAAGATGAGCGGCTTCACCCAATGCCCTGATGGTTCCTGAAGTACCTATCACCTTGGTAAAGCCTTCGGCAAGCACTTCCTTCATCACCTCCTCAGCCGCCAACTTAATATGTCCCAATAGCTCCGTCGCATCTGTTTTTGTCAGCGTTTCCTTTCCTCCTGCCATATCCAGTAAACGAAGGACACCCAGCTTGATACTTTTCTTAAAATAAATATTTTCTTGGTCCCCTACCGTCGCTTCGGTACTTCCTCCACCGATATCCAGCACCAATACCTTTTCATTTCCAAAAGCAATAGCTCTCCTAACTGCCAAAAAGATCAATCTCGCTTCTTCCTTTCCTGAAATCACATGAGGTGTCAAGCCCGTCTCTCTTGCTAAAGCATCCAAAAACTCGCCACCATTTTTGGCTTCTCTGGTGGCACTGGTCGCGGCCGTAATGATCTCATCTACCCCAAACTGATCTGCCAATTGAACATATCGTTGGATAACAGCTATCCCGCGCTCAAAGGCCTCTTGGGAAAGTTGGTTGGTTGCAAATACCCCTACCCCCAGCTTCACCATCTCCTTTTCATCGATCAGCACTTTAAGGTTCCCCCTTTGAGTCACCTCTGCAATTACCAGATGAATGGAGTTGGTACCGATATCAATCGCTGCTAAGTTCATATAGCTTTATAATTTAATCTGATCATTTCACTCACACCAACCGTCGCATTCCATATTGCCTGCGTTATTGACTTTTCCGACTTTATTCTGGTCGTACTTTTTTCTTAAATGAAATCATAAATGTTCTACCAGGACATCAATGAAAGAAGGCAAGTTCTAATCGCATAGGGAATGGAGCATGGAGCTATCAATCCACTGACTTTATAAAAACGGAGACCAATTCCATAAACACTTTGTGCTACTCTTTATTCCAATTGTTCTTATAAACTTTTCCGGAAGTGTCATTAGCAAGACGATAACCATGTTCACCAAAATAATCCCTTTGGGCTTGTACCAAGTTGGCGCTGGACTCCCCGGTGCTCATACCATAGAAATAATTGATAGCGGCAGACATAACCGGCATGGCCACACCTGCTTTCAGCGCAGTACCAACCACCTCCGCCATGGCTGTAGCATTCTCTTCAAAAGTTTGCTGAAGTACTGAAGACTCCATCAGGCTGTTGGCTTTCTTAAATACACCCGAAAGCTTCTCCATCAAACTGGATTGGATGATGGAGCCACTGGTCCAGCAGCGAGCAATTTCACTCATGTCTAAGCCCCAATTTTCATCGTCCCCTACTTTTCTGATCAATGAAAACCCGATTTCATGGTTGATCAAGCGTCCCATTTCGTAAGCCCCTTTTAAAGAGCTTAGCATCTCTTTCTGATCTATCTCCACCGCTTTTCGATCATATTTTTTGGCCATTGCCACCCTTTGAGCTTTCTTGCTAGAGATCAACCTTGCCGTTACCGCAGCAGTTAGCGGCGCATAAGGCACTCCGTATTTAGCGGCAGTGCTGACCGCCCATCCCCCTGTACCGGTCTGCTCGGCCACATCCAGGATCTTATCCAACAACAAATCTCCATCTTCCTCGTAGTTCAGTATGGCCAAGACTGCATCCATCAAATAGCTATCCGCTCCTTCCTTGGCCCATTTTTTAAATACTTTCACGATTTCTCCTGTGGACATTCCCAGCCCCTTCCGCATCAATGCGTAGGTTTCTGCCAAGAGCTCCATTTCACCATATTCAATGCTATTATGTACCATTTTGATAAAATGACCTGCTCCATCAGGCCCCACATAATGCATACAAGGCTTTCCATCCTTGTCCTTTCCGGCTATCTTTTCTATAAAAGGCTTAATCAAAGCAAAGCCCTCAGAAGTTCCCCCCGGCATTAATGAGGGACCTTTTCTTGCTCCATTCCGGCCACCTGAAATCCCCATGCCCACAAAATGGATCCCCGGCCCTTTGAGGTATTGCTGCCGCTTGGCACTGTCCTCAAAGTAAGAATTACCCCCATCTATGATCACATCCCCCTTGTCTATAAATGTCAACAATCTGGCTATCTGCTGGTCAATGATCTGGCCAGCAGGAATCATCATCAGGATTTTACGGGGCTGTTCCAAGGATTCCACAAATTCATCCAATTTGTCAAAAGGTAAAACTCCCTTCATATCTGGGTTGGCATCCACAAACTTCTGTGCTACATCCTCCTCTACACCTTGAAGGGTTCGGTTGTACACACTGATCTTGATGCCTTTTTCAGCCATATTTAGGGCGAGGCTACTGCCCATCACGCCCATTCCAATAATTCCGAAGGAAGAAACTGCTTTTTTGTTTTTGAGGTTGCTCATAATGTCTTGAAGTATTTTTTCAGGTGTTTGATCAATATTGATGTGTTCGGCATGCTTGGGAACTTCCAGTGTGTCAAACTGTGAATTCAACAGTTCCTCCGGCATATAGTGCCCCTTTCTTTGTGCCATCCGACTGCTGATCAGCTGTGGGTTCCCTTTGAGAAAAAACCAACTGACCTGTACCGCCTTGCTTACCAAAACCCTTCTATAGTCTTCCTTTAATGCCGAACAGGCCAATATCGCTCCGCCTTGTTCTTCCCAGCTGACCATTTCCCTGGACAGACGCTCCAGCCAAGGCGCGCGGTCATTGTCATTGAGCGCGATACCCGCAGTCATTTTGGCCACATTTTCTTTGGGATGAAAATCATCTGCATCATAAAAAGGGAGGCCCATTTTTTTACTGAGCATCCCGCCGATGGTAGTTTTTCCGCTTCCGGACACACCCATTAACAAAATTATCATGCTTTAATTTATGGAATAATTTCAAAAATTATAGTACCACTGACACTTAAAAATTGAAGGTTTAGTTGTATGTAAAATCCTCTTAGTAAAATTGTAAATAATGAAATTTAAGGCACCAAATATTATTGATCAGCTAGCTGTGGACATCATTCACTTTGGCCATATTTGAGAACAATGATTATATTTTTAGAATCTTTGGTCTCTAATTTAAATCAACCCGTTTCTCCAAAACCCATTGGGATAAAGTTTTTATCCCACCTGAAAAACTTTATCGTTTTAGTATATTTGAACAACCTAAAAAAAAGACTTATGACAAATTCCCCTCTTCGGACTTTAGTAGTAGGATGTGGCAATATGGGTGCTTCCCATGCTTTAGCGTACCACCAAATGGATGGCTTTGAGATTTGTGGACTGGTAGCCAGGGGCGATAGTAAACAAATACTCAATGAAAAACTGAAGGCCGATTATCCATTATTTTCAAGTTTTGAAGAGGCCTTGGAAACCACCAAACCAGATGCGGTTTGTATTTCCACCTATCCTGACACCCATGAGGAATATGCATTGAAAGCCTTGGAAGCCGGCTGCCATATTTTTATAGAAAAACCCTTGGCAGATACCGTTGCCGGTTCTGAGAGGATAGTGGAAGCCGCAAAAGAAGCCAACAAAAAAGTGGTGGTTGGCTATATCCTCAGGCACCATCCTTCCTGGATGAAGTTTACGGAGATCGCCCAGGGACTGGGACAGCCACTGGTGATGCGCATGAACCTCAACCAGCAAAGTCATGGCCGCATGTGGGATGTCCATAGAAACCTAATGAAAAGCCTGAGCCCGATCGTAGACTGCGGTGTACATTATATTGATGTGATGTGCCAAATGACCAGCTCCAAGCCAGTAAGGGTATCGGCCATCGGTGCAAGGCTGACCAATGATATTCCAGAGGACAATTATAATTACGGGCAATTACAGATCACCTTTGAAAACGGCTCGGTAGGCTGGTATGAAGCAGGATGGGGACCCATGGTCAGCGAAACAGCCTTTTTTGTGAAGGATGTTTTTGGACCCAAGGGGTCGGCCTCTATCGTGGCCAAGGAAGCTAGTGGAGCAGGCAAATCAGATTCCGTGGATGACCATACCAAAACAGAATCCATCCGCATCCACCATTCGGCCATCGATGCCAAGAATGAATTTGTTAAAAAGGATGAGTGGGTAGAAATGAAGGATGAACCCGGCCACCAAGAGCTTTGCGACCGTGAACAGGCCTATTTCCTCAAGGCCATCAAAGAGGATATTGACCTGGCCTCCCATCTGGAGGATGCCGTCAATAGCCTAAAGGTTGCCTTTGCCTGTGATGAATCCGTAAAGACGGGCAAGATGGTTGAGTTATAAAATTTAAAATACTTGAATCATCAATTAGCGGACTTATTAATCCCCTTTTGATGACCTGTAATATAAAATTCACCAAAGGTGTAGCAGGCCAACAGTATATGGTGGGTAAGTATACCTTTGGTTTACAGGTATATTAGTTGTGCAACATAAAATGAAGACTATTACTAAAATTCAAAATTTGGCTAAGGAATTAGCAAGAAGAATTAAGGCACCGACAAACTTAATGCCGACTTTTAGTTCGCCAATTGGAGACGCAACACCAAATATCGAAGTTGATAATTCAGGACTTTATCATTTTGTGATTTCGGAAAGAGGAACTGAATATGAGCGAAAGATCACTTCTGACTTAAATGATTTAATGTACTGGATTTTTTCTGGTGTGACCTTTTCGATGGCATGTGATTACGAATTAAAAAATAGAATTGAGGACAAGGATTCACGAAGAATAATGTTTGCAAAGCAAGAAGAGTTACTTGGTATTTTAAATAAGGATTGGGAAGAAAAGGAGAGAAAAGAGCATGAATCAATTCTGATTAACAATCCTTTTGATGATTTAGCTGGATTAAGAGCCTCCTATTTCGGAGAATTGAGAGCAAAGGGAATTTCCGAATCAGAAATTAAAAAACTAGCTTATGAAAAGTATCCTGAAAAATAAATCCATAAGGTCATGGAAAAGGAAATAATTGGAAAATGGGTATTCAAGGATGGTAAGACGGTCGCTGATGCAAATTGCCATTTGATTGAATCAATGATTAAAAATGACTTAAAGGAATTTGAAAATAGTGAAGATGGATGGACAAGGCGTTATAAACACGCAAATGGCAGTATTTGGGAATTGACTTATCCTGAAAGTCATTTACATGGCGGTGGACCTCCTAAACTATCCAGAATAGAAAAATAAAAAAAACGTTGCACAATGGCTAAAAAATCAAAGCTGCCCTGCGGGACAGCAGCACTTTTAGCCGAGCCGTTGTAGAAATTCCCCAGACTTAATAAAATCCTTTCAGAGTTTAATTAAAGAGAAATGAAAGCTAAAGGGGTATGAGAAATTATTATTACTCCATTTTTCAATGGAAAAGGCAGAAATATTTCTTAAAAGTCTAAATTTAACTCGTGAGAAAATTCTTAAAAGTAATTACAATATTGGGATATCTTTTATTCGGAGCATTTTGGTCTATGACACTTTATAATGCATTAACTACAAACTCAATTTTTGAAATTTTCAAATTCGAATCTCTTAAAACGACAGAGGTGAAATATTTAGATGTTTCAAATTCTGATAAAATAATAGTAGATTATTCATATGAAATTGGTGGAAATGTTTATTCTAACCAAATAAAAGCCTCAAAGGAAGCTTTTGATAAAAAGGTAGGTATTAAAAACGAACTTCCAGTTAAAATCAATAAAAGTTTTCCAAGTGTCAGTTACATAGTCAACTGGAAACTTAGTACCTATAATAATTTAACTTTATTCCTGTTTTCCATCTTTTTGGGAATGATAATATTCTTTGATTTTGGGGTTGATAAGGATAAATGGATATCAAAGTATTCTAGTGCATTAAATAATTAATAAAACGAAAGAAAAAGCTGCTAATATTGCATATAGCTTATGGAGGGTCATGACGAACATGAAGAGTGTCAGACTCCTTCAGAGTGAACGGCTACCAGCAAGGTTTTCGCACCGTAATCAGCTATGGTTTCGGTGGTCAGGAAATTACTCCAAAATGCCTAGCAATAACGAACACATTAATTATAATAATTTTGTGAGTAAACCGCCACAAGCCATAGCCAAACCGTTGGTGGCTAATTTGAAAAATGACCCTGAATTTTAAATACGTACAAGATTTAGCTATTTCTGAATCCTAGTTCATAAGCAAAGACTGAGACGGAAAATGATAAAAAATAGAAAAGCCAAATGGATCGTAAGACTTTTATTACTCATTGGTACAGTAATATCCATGTTTTTTGTGCCATGGATTTTGGTAAAGGCCTGGATTTTACCCTTACCTGATACTGTCCAAGAACAAGTGGATGAAGCAATTGGATATGGTTTTGACGGCATGATTGTTTATGTGGACCAAGCAGGAAAACCACCAAGACATTATAAGGGTGGTTGGAAAGATAGAGAAAATAAAATTCCAGCCGACCCAAAATCATTTTTCAAAATTGCCAGTATTAGCAAGCTATATACCGCTGTAGCAGCCACTAAAATGGTCAAAGAAAAGCGTTTGTCTTTTGATAAAACACTCGCCGATTATCTTCCAGAACTTGTAGGTAGGATTGAAAATGTTGAAAAAATCACCTTGAGGATGATGATTCAACACCGTTCTGTTATTCCAAATTTCACAGATAATCCAGCTTATTGGGAGAACGAACAAGAAAATGGCAATAATGCTTTGGATTTTGCTCTTGACCTACCAGCCAGTTTTAAACCTAATGAAGGATATGAATATTCAAACACGAATTATTTATTGCTTCGTAGGATTATGGATAATGTTTTAGGGTATAGCCACAATCAGTATATCAAAGAGAAAATATTGATTCCCCTAAAGCTGAATAATACCTTTTTTTCGATTACCGAAGTCGATTTAGATAGTGTTATGAGTGGATATTATGTGGGTTATGAGGAAGATTTTAAAGCCCGTGAATATGGAATGTTGGCTACAGCAGAAGATGTGGGCATATTCTTACGGGCCTTAAACGATGGTTCGGTATTTGACGAGGGAGAAGAGTTAATCTATCCTTATGAATATAATCATGGGGGGGGTTGGTTATTGGTTATCAAAGCCTTGCAGAATACCACAAGGACATTGATGCCGTGGTAGTTCAATTTATCAACACTACGGATTTTGAAGGTTATGAATGGAACTTATCTGAAATCACAATAAACCGAATTGTAAAAATAATTAGAAAGAAAAACTAGCCACAATGGCTTCCATCAAGAACCAAAAGTTCCGATAAGCCCTTTATTTTTTCTTTTTGGCTTCTCTTTGGTTTTGTACCCAATTGTACACTTAGCCTTGTGATAATCACTTTTTAAAATTTACTCTCCTGTAAGCCGATTTTCACTTCCTGTTACCTTTATCGAGCTTCCTGTATACTTGTCTATCCTTCCTGTACGACTATTAAGGCTTCCTGTAAGCGCATTCCCCCTTCCTGTACCCCATAAGAGGCTTCCTGTAGTAAATATTGCCCTTCCTGTCGAACAGGAAGACATGAAAGCTACAGGAAGGGTGTACCAGCCTACAGGAGGCCAACTTTATATACAGGAAGGCTAATTAGTCCTACAGGGCGTCAACTTTACCTACAGGAGGCCAACTTGGGGTACAGGAAGGGTCTAAGGGGTACAGGACGGTACTTTGGCCTACAGGACACTGACTTTGCTTACAGGACGGAATAAAATTTTACGATTTAACAGATTACATACATAAATAACCAATAAACGGCTTACCCGAAATAATCGGGAAAGGCTGCCCAACTATGTTTTAACCGCAATCTTGATAGTCTTAAGAAAATAGTTTATTTTTTGCCTAGATTGCATTTAAAACACTTTACGTTATGCGGCATGCTAAGACAAACACAATAAAATGAAGTACTATCAATTATTTATAGACACTGACAATAATGCTGAAACTTATAATCGTGTGACAGATATATTAGGACTTCAGCCGACAAAAAGTGAAAAGAACAAGACTTCGGAAGACAGATATAGTACTTGGATGTATATAGTCACAGAAACTGAAACAGACCCTTACTTTGATTTTATCAATAATTTCCTTGACATTTTAGAACCGAAATTTGCTAACCTTGAAAAACTAGGTGTGACAAGAGATAAAATTCTGTTTTGGAAGCTCTATGAATATGACCAACAATGTGGAATGGAATTTCATCCTCAAGAAATGGTAAGACTTGGACAAAGTGGAATTCACCTGAATATTGACTGTTGGACAAACAATACGGAAGAAAGCACGACCGCATAACACGGGTTTTGCGTCAGGCGGGCTGACGTGCAAGCTTGGAGATTTGTGTTGCTAATGAAATTTAGTAATAAATTGAAACTTTGTTCTCCGAAACCATTAGTAGTAATTCAATGTTAAAGACAATCAAACATATAATAATTTGTCTACTGACATTTTGGACGATAGACATTTTTGCGAGTCCACAAATGCCAGACTATGTGATTTACAATAAGGATACAATAGCCACTTACAACCTGATTCTTGAACAATATTTGCAACGACAAGACTCGACAGAAACAAAACAACTTTTTGAACTCATATTTCGAGAAGGAGCATTTTTTAATTGTTGGCGGGGTTATCAGGCTATTTATCAGATAAAGAATGACAGTTTATATTTGATTGACATAGTTAATTGTGGAGAACTAAAAAGTGGTAGAATAAACAAAAGCCAATCCGTTGAAAAAATGAAATCCATTTTCGGTAAAAAGTTGAAAAATGGAAAACTTTTTATTGACTGGTTTGAAGGCTACTTAAATTTCCCCTTAAACAATGAAGTCATAAGATGGGACGGAGTTTTCTACACAATATTTGAAAGAGAAAAAGTTTTAACTATTGCAAATGGACTTATTGAAAGAGAAGAAGATTTTAACAATTATATCGATGACCCGAAAAGAATCGACAGGCGTGATAAGAGTAAAATATCCGACCTCCTATTCAAGAAACTGAAAAAGGCGAAATGGAAAAACCCCGATGAATTTGACTGTTCTGAAACATATTTTGTAACAATTAATGAAAATGGAGTTATTTCAAAGGTCAGAATGGCTCTATCTGACCAACAGGTTGATGAATATTACGAACCAAACGAATTCAACTTTTGCATTGACAAAATGATGACAGCTTTAAAAGATTTGAAATTCGACATTATCAAGGATAAGGGAAAACCCATATCCGAAGATATTTATATTGAAATTTATGATTATCCGCAATGATGCCAGTAAGGATAAATAGCAGCAATGATGAGCCTGTCAAATAGTTTTTGACCGAAATATCTTCTGTTGAGCTTATAGCAGAACTCGTCAAGATAGTTTTGCATCATTCTTTCACTTATCATATGGTATGTCTGCAGGTGTTTCTTTAAGTTGCTGATAGCAATGTGTACCCATTTGAGGTTGAAGTGCCCCTTTTCGGTTCCCGAGATCTCCTTGACATGCACATCTATACAATCACCCAGGTCTGAGAAGGTGGTGCTCATATCTGTTTGAAGCACTGAGTTTGGATCAATAAATTCCTTGATCAAATTCTGGGCTGTTTTCGCCTCCAGGTTCTTTATCTTCTTCATCTTAAAATACCTACAGCTTTTGTCGGATTTGCCCGTTTCAAGGTCTTCCAAAACCGTTGATTCGGCCATTACGGCCACTATTGACCGTTTTTGGCTGCCCCTGCCTCTTTTGAGTTTGTGTGGTTTTTTCGTTGCTTTGCCCACGAAGGCCTCGTCATACTCCACCATGTCCTCAAGACTGTAAAGATCATCGCGTTTCCCCATTACTTTACGGAGTTTATGGTACATCCTGAAGACAGGTTCGTAACGCTTCATGCCCAGCTGTCTTTGGAGTTCCAAAGCACTGAAGCCCTTCTTGGTGGCTGTGATGAAGGTCATGGCCAACAACCAGGTCCGGATCGGAAGATTACTGTTTTCCATTACCGTTCCACTTCTGATACTTGTCCTGAAGCTACAGGAAGAGCATTGAAAGGCCTTTTTGTTTGCCAACCAATAATGTCTGATACCTTTGCATCTTTTGCAGATGATACCTGCTTGGCTCCTTTTGTGCCTGATAAACTCGATACAGGAAGATTCGTCAGGAAACCGATTGATGAAGTTGATAATGTTCATGGTCAAAACCGTTTGTCTTGACCCAATTTATTGAGAGTAATAACTCAACTGAAGCAATTGACACCAACTGTCAATGTTAATTTATTTGGCTACTGGTGCTATTGCGGATATACACATTGAAATTTTTGTTGAAGACAACGGTAAAATTGAGAATTGGACAAATTGAAAAAGCACATACCACCATCAAAAGTTCCCATAAAAACTACTCGCCAAATTACTCAAACCTGGTTTACAGCTGCTAGCATGACCGTCGTTTTCCTCCTAAGCCCTTTTCCTTATCAATTCCCTTTCCTTCCATTCTGTTGGGGACATGCCTTCAAACTGTTTGAAAACCCTGGAAAAATAATTGACACTGCTAAAGCCACTTTCAAAGCAAGCTTCGGTGATATTGCTGCCTTTCCAGAGGATTTGCTTCTTGGCCAATTCCAACCTCTCCCTGTTGACAAACCTTACGGGCGTTTCTCCCAGCTCCCTTTGGAAAGCCCTGAAAAATTGGGCGCGTGAAAGGCAGGCCTGACTGGCCAAACCATCCACATCCAAGTTTTGATGTAGGTTTTGCCGGATAAAACGGACCACATGCGCCAACCTATTTCTGGTGCTGAGTTTATCCACATTTTGTAGTAGGTAATGTCTGGCCTGGGTCTGCATCAAGCTGGCAATCAGTTCCCGGGTGGTATTGGAGGCCTTCATCTGCTTTCCAAAGCCATTGTCCACCATTACCCGGATCAGGCTATTGAGATTTTCCTGAACCAATTGGTTGTTCATCAGTAAAAAATTATCCTTGCTCCACGTCCATTTTTCCTCATCTATTTTGGGGAAGTGTTCATTGAGCCAAGCCATGGTTTCCTGTACAAATCCCTCACTGATTTCCAATGCCAAACACTGGGTGGGGTCATCAAAAGTAGCTTCCGGAAAGTCGATGTACATCAATTCGGATGCCGGCATCACAATGGATTGCCCGGGTAAAAACTCAAATGCATCCTGTGACCTAAGGTGCATGATTTTCTTGCCCTGAATCATGCTTACAATTACTGGATTGTCAAACTGCAGGTCAAAATTATGGGCCAGTTTACTGGTTTCATAAACATTCAAAACAGCATGATCTGCCTGATGCGCAGTCCTATGCTCCACTTCTGATTTCGGAGAACTAAAGATCTTGTACTTCTCTTTGATGTTAATGGTATTCAGCATGCTGGCTTCTGAGTTTACGCTAATCTTATGGATAAATTAATCAAAATACGATGGTAGTCCAAGCCTTTGCTAAAAATGAGATTATTGTGCTAATGGATGAAACTATCCTGAAAGAGTAATTAAAGGAATTTGGTCAACTTTATCCTAAACCAAAATAACCAGTAATAATGACAACTATTGCACAAGAGAAGCCAGCTACCCTACTGGCACGCCCAGAATTTAAATCCCATTATGACAATTTCATTGGCGGTAAATTCGTCGCTCCAGTAGGAGGAGAATATTTTGACGTCATCAGTCCGGTAGATGGCAAGGTCTTTACCAAAGTAGCCCGAAGTAAAGCTGCTGATATAGAATTAGCCTTGGATGCCGCACATAAAGCTTTCCCTAAATGGAGCAAAGCATCTGCCACCGAGCGGAGCAATGTCATGCTCAAAATCGCAGACCGAATAGAAAATAAACTGGAATACCTAGCAGCCGTAGAAACCATTGACAATGGTAAACCAGTCAGAGAGACCATCAATGCTGATTTGGCGTTGGTGGTCGATCATTTTAGATATTTTGCAGGAGTCATCAGGGCCGAAGAAGGCTCTGTAGCCGAGCTCGATGCACATACCGTCTCCATGAACATCAAAGAACCTCTTGGTGTGGTGGGACAAATCATTCCTTGGAACTTCCCTATTCTCATGGCCACCTGGAAAATCGCTCCGGCCATGGCAGCGGGTTGCTGTACAGTGGTCAAACCAGCCGAGCAAACCCCAGCTTCCATCATGGTATTAATGGAGCTCATCGGTGACTTGATTCC
Organism: Echinicola sp. 20G; assembly: GCF_015533855.1. GTDB lineage: Bacteria > Bacteroidota > Bacteroidia > Cytophagales > Cyclobacteriaceae > Echinicola. The sequence continues at coordinate 439,943 of NZ_AP024154.1, forward strand.
CGAAGGGGTAGTCAATATCGTCAATGGCTTTGGTCCCGAAGCGGGCAAACCTTTGGCCCAGTCACCCAGAGTAGCAAAGGTTGCCTTCACAGGAGAGACCACCACGGGCAGGCTGATCATGCAATATGCCTCTGAAAACCTCAATCCTGTGACCATGGAGCTGGGAGGCAAATCTCCTAATGTCTTCTTTCCTTCGGTCATGGATGCTGACGATGAGTTTTTGGATAAATGTATTGAGGGAGCTGTAATGTTTGCCCTCAACCAAGGAGAAGTCTGTACCTGTCCTAGCCGTATTTTGGTCCATGAAAAAATCTACGATGCTTTTATGGAAAAGGTCGTGGCAAGGGCCGAAGCCATCAAAATGGGGCATCCTTTGGACAAAACAACGATGATGGGTGCCCAAGCTTCCCAAGATCAATTTGAGAAAATCCTCAATTACATTGACATCGGAAAACAAGAAGGTGCTGAAGTGCTCACAGGCGGTAAAGCGGCCAACCTGAACAGTGGCCTTGAAAATGGCTATTACATCCAGCCCACCTTGCTCAAAGGCAACAACAAAATGCGTGTTTTCCAAGAAGAAATATTTGGTCCTGTAAGCTCTGTGACCACTTTCAAAAATGTGGAAGATGCGATTGATATTTCCAATGACACCCTTTACGGTCTGGGTGCTGGCGTATGGACCCGTGATGCGCATGAGGCCTATCAAGTACCCCGAGCCATCAAAGCGGGCCGGGTTTGGGTCAACTGCTACCACGCCTATCCAGCACATGCGCCATTCGGCGGCTACAAAAAATCAGGGTTTGGCAGGGAAACCCACCTGATGATGCTGAACCATTATCGCCAAAATAAAAACATGTTGATCTCTTATGACAAAAACAAACTAGGATTTTTCTAGGAGTATTGTTTGGGTTAAGAAGGGGGCTGAGTGGATGCGGCTCCCTTTTTCTTTTCATCAAAACAAAAGATCATGAGCTATCAAAGAATAGGTATTACCGATGCAGCAAAGGCATTGATCGATCAAATCAGGGCGGAGCATGGCCCCTTGATGTTCCACCAAAGTGGTGGCTGTTGTGACGGCTCCAGCCCCATGTGCTATGCCAAGGGGGAATTCAAAACAGGAGCGTCTGATGTTTGGCTAGGGACTGTCCATGACTGCAACTTTTATATGTCCTCGGATCAGTTTGAATACTGGAAACACACCCACCTCACCTTGGATGTTACAGACGGAAGAGGTGCCAGTTTTTCGTTGGAGATTCCTTACGGGAAACGTTTCTTGATCAAAAGCAGGATGCTTACTGAAGAAGAGCTCGCAGACTTGGAACCAGTTAAAAGTGGGGAATTATAGCATATAAAAAAAGCCAAGCCCAACTCCCTACAGGATTCGGACTTGGCTTTGGATTTTTCTATATGACAATCTGTATCAAACCTGCCAGGTTTATTACCCTCAAAGTCTCCATTTGGATTTTAGAGTTTTGAAACCTGGCAGGTTTAGTCATCCGCAACTCGCTGTCTCATGTCTCCATACTCAAGACTACTAATCCACCAACTTGATCACATAACTGTATTCAAATTGCTTATCGGTCAAGAGATATTCCTTATGAGGATATTGTCCCCAGCTATTGTCTCCGCCTAATCCACGTTGTTTCCAGTCGATATGTAAGAAAACTGAATTATGCGTTTTGATATCTGTAGGATGTTGTTGTTTTTTATTCAAGCCTGGATCCAAATCCTCCGTCTTCACATCCAAAGCACTTACGCTTAATGGCTGCATACCCTGGATCTGCACACCCTGACCTTGATCATTCCTTAATTCCAACCATCTCACATCGGTTTTATTTCCTGACTCTTGAGGCCGAATATAGTCCCAATGGAATTGATTGGCTACCTTATCCTCATATAGCCCTACAAAAGATGAATGCTTCCTGTCACTATAATTTTCCCATGGTCCCCTGCCGTAGTAGCTAAGGTTCTCATATTGCCCGGGCAGCAACATGCGCATGCCATACCTCGGCAATTCCGGCAAGTCCCTTCCTTCCAGATCCAAAACTGCCGTAACCTTTACTGCCCCATCCTTTTGGATTAAGTATTCAACCGAATAGGGTGCTGCAATATTGGTCAACTCATATTTCACCAAGATGGGCAAACCTTCCTCAGTTTCTTCCCCCAGGCTGACATCCTGTACTTTTTGTCCTTGGTGAGCAGCTCTCCAAACACCTAACCTTGCCGGCATGTGGTTACCAAAATCATTGTCTGTCGGTGCCCTCCAAAAATAAGGACTTGGAAAATCCCGAATCAACCAAGGCTCTCCCTCTTTCAATGTATATTTTCTGAACCTTCCCCTTTTCAGGTCAAACTCCCCGGTTACTTTTGCTGTAGAGAACGAAAGAATATCATCTTGTTGCTCCCATTTCAAATCTCCACTTGGTTTTTCCAAGGCCCTGAAATAAGCCCCATCATTCATACCAAATTGTTCCCTGGCCACTTCATGATGAGCAGGAATCAGAGGGCTAGCACTTTTTGTATAGGCAAAAACATTCAAGAAACACTCTTTGGCATCATCTTTCACATTTGGAATAGCCAAGGTGATACTTTTGCTACCATGAGGAGCCAAGTCAACCGTAAACTCTTTTGACTCCACTACCTTGCCATTTTCCAACCATTCCCATTTGAAATGATAATTTTTAAGGTCGGTAAAGTCATTTAAGTTTTGGATCTGAAGCTTATCATCTTCCCAATCGAAAAGCACATTTTGATACACTTTTTTCACTTCGTTAAGACCTGGGTGGGGCTTCCTGTCCGCAGTTACCAATCCATTGGCACAGAAATTTTCATCATTCTGGAAGAAATAACCTCCTAGGTCTCCCCCGTAGGCCCAAAACTTCCTTCCATTGTCATCTGTTGTCAATAGACCCTGATCTACCCAATCCCAGATAAAACCACCCTGCATCTGTTTGCTACTCATGATGATATCCCAATATTCCTGGAAGTTCCCAGTACTGTTCCCCATGGCATGGGCATATTCACACATGATAAAAGGACGTGTTTTGTCTGTCGATTCCGCATAATTCTTCATACTATTGATTCCAGGGTACATTGGACAAACAATATCTGTATCTTCGTTTTCACCTGCCTGCTCAAACTGTACCAAACGGCTTTCATCACGTTCCTTCATCCATTTATAGGCCTCATAAAAAACAGGTCCGTTGCCGCACTCATTACCCATGGACCAGATGATCACAGATGGATGGTTTTTGTCTCGCTCCACCAAACGGTGTATCCGGTCCAAATGTGCTGGAGCCCACTCTTCTCGATAGGCTGGATGCCTGTCCTTGTTAAACCAACCCTGCCACTCTGCTCCCATTCCGTGGGTTTCGATATTAGCTTCATCGACTACATATAAGCCATATTCATCGCACAGCTCATACCATTCAGGCGCGTGGGGATAGTGGCTCATCCTTACGGAATTGATATTGTTTTGCTTCATCAGTTGGATGTCTTTGAGCATCACCTCATGATCTGGCACATGCCCTTTTGTTTCATGATGTTCGTGCCTATTGACACCTTTCACTAAAACCGACACCCCATTGACCATTAACTGGGCATCTTTGATCTCCACGGATCGAAAACCTGTTTTCTTACTTACAGCGGCCAAAGTATTTCCTTGGTCATCATTGAGCTTGATAACGAAGCGGTAAAGGTTAGGGAATTCCGCACTCCATTTTTTTACATTCCTAATGGTTGAAGAGAACTTTACTGGTTGATCAAAATCAGTAATGGTTTTCTTTTGGGAATAAACCACTTTTCCTACTTCATCCATCAAGTCAAAACTTAGGGATGTAGCCTTTCCTTCCCCCTCAAAATCCCTCAAGTTAACAGTCGCATCCAGTACCCCATGTTTGTAATTGGCATCTAGGCCACTTTTAACAAAGAAATCCCAAATGGTTTGTTTGGGCACTGCCTGTAAAAACACCGTTCTTTCGATTCCGCTTAGTCGCCAAAAGTCCTGGTCTTCCAAATAACTTCCGTCATGCCATCTAAAGATTTGAACAGCCAAGATATTTTTGCCTGCTTTCAGGTAATCCGTAATGATAAACTCAGCTGGGGTCTTAGCTGCCTTGGTCATGCCCACTTCTTCTCCATTAAGGAAGACCCTGGCATATCCGGAAATCGATCCGAAATGCAGGATCACTTCCTCATTGTCCCAATTGGCCGGGATGGAAAAGGTTCTCCTGTAAGTCCCTACTGGGTTATACTGATTGTCAACAAAAGGAGGGTTGGCGGGAAAAGGGTAGGACACATTCGTATAAACGGGCATGTCATATCCTTCCAATTCCCAATTTGAAGGTACCTTTATTTCATCCCAGTGCTGGTCATTAAAATCAACTTTATAGAAATCTGTGGGACGATCCTGAGGCCGTTTGACCAGAGAAAATTTCCATAGGCCATCCAAGCTTTGGTAACTTTCATTGGTTTCTTTATTTCCTATGATGGCTTTTTCCTCAGAAGGGTAGGTGATAAAATAAGCCCTGGCAGCCTCCTTGTTTCGGTCAATGATACCTGGGTTCTCCCATTCGTTTTGATCAGACTGAGCTTGCAGGAAGCCAAACACCAAGGCCACCAACCCACTAGTCATCAAAAGTTTCTTTAAATACATGATATAATTTGGTTAAATAGGTTTTAATTCAATTCGAAAGGAATAGCCCTTTTTAAGTAGGCTACAGTTTCATTGACAAGTAGTGATCAAAGGTAAAATTTGGATCAAATCGCTGGTAGCCTACTGCTTTTTTTCAAAACATTTTCACATCCATTCTCACACCTCCCCTTCTGCTATAATCATCAATATTAAGCCAGCTCCTTTAAATCAAAGCGCTGACATAATTTTATTCAATTCCTTTGATCCCTTCCACGCTAGGCTCAACGGGAATTATATTTCCTTCAGCATCAAAGGTCAGCTTATCAATACAAACTTCCCGATGATATCCTGCTGCCCTGCCCATCGAAATACCGTGGGGGCGGGTAAAGCGATGGTATACTATATACCACTCATCCTTCCCGGGAACCTGGATCACAGAATTGTGCCCAGTTCCGTAGATTCCTTTCTCCGGGGCCTTGGCAATGACCATATTGTTTTCTGGAATGGTCAATGGTCCCATGGGAGAATCCGCAAAGGCATACCTCACCCGATAATCTTCATCTCTGGTATCATTCTCTGACCATAAGAAATAGTACTTTCCGTTTCTAAAGAAAACTTCCGTCCCTTCGCGAAAGGTATGATCCGGAGTCAGTACCTTCAGCTTACTTTTATCAAAGCTGACCATGTCATCATTCAACGGAACTGCTGCCAGATAACCATTGCCCCAATACAGATAATCCTGACCAGTGCGAGGATCTGTAAAGACATCAGGATCGATTTCCTGACCACCTCTAATTCCATCAGGCCTAAAATCTACCAATGGTTTGCCTGAATCCACAAACGGTCCAGATGGATCATCTGCTACAGCTACACCCACCTTTTGTCCTGCAGTGAAATAGTAAAAGTACTTGTACTCCCCATTTATCTTCTTTTCAATCGCACAAGGTGCCCAAGCATTTCTGCTCGTCCAAGACACATCTTTGGTCAAATCCAAAATCACTCCATCATCTTGCCAATTGGTCAGATCCTTTGAAGAGAAAGACTTAAAATAAGTCCCTGACCATCCTGTGAAACCATCACTGGTCGGGTATAAATGGAATTTTCCTGTTTTCTCAGAATAGATAATTTCCGGATCTGCATAGTAACCTTTTAATGCAGGATTATGGTCTGCTCTGGCAATAACTTGAAATACTTTCTCCGTCTCATCAGGCATGGTCAAAGTGTAATCCACCGGCCCTTTACTAAAATCCTGAGGTCCGGAAGGGCTGATTTCAAAGCCTGTGAACATCTCAAACTGAGGGTTAATTTGGCTCAAATCTGCGCTATTCTTTAGCGGTAAATAAATGGTTCCTAACTGTTGATCCAGCATCACATTGTTGCCATAAATTTGGTCGGAGTTGGTATTCATGATCCAGTTTTGATCATCGATTCCATAAGCCTCTATCAAGCTTTTAGCCTCTTCCATCGAAATGGGCAATACTGTCCCATGGCGCGGATGAAAATTCATGTTCACCCGATCATCGATAATACTAAAATTTTCCAAATCCGTGCTCTCTGTAAACTGGTAAGCTCCCTTCATGTACACATCGTACATCAAGATATATTTGTCCGTATCGTTCAGCTTAAAGATCCCTGAACCCTCCACTGCCTCATCAGTCTGCTGAAGGTATTTGTCCTCCATTTTATAATCTCCTGTCAATTGATCTGAAACTGCTTTCTTGATTCCATTTCCATGCCCCTCTGTTTTAAAAAACAAGTGGTATTTCCCATTATGGAAAATGATATCTCCATCGATACAAGACTTTCCCTCTGGATGGAAAAACAATTGTTTGGGAGTGGTTTCAAGCGCAGTGAAATCTTCATTGGCATAAGCATAGTAAATGATATCAGCGCCACCTTCCTGCAACATTGAAAAATACACCATGTATTTTTTTGTCTCAGGATCATAGATGGTTTGTGGTGCCCATACCCGTTTCACATCACCAAATTCATCAGGAAACACTTCTGGAATCTGAACCGTATGATGCGTCCAATGAATCAAATCTTTGGATTTAAGCATTATCATTCCGGTATTGGTCCAGCCATCTTCAGGAACATAGAGGTCTGTCAATACCATATAAAAATCCCCATCTTCTCCCCGAAGGATATGAGGATCCCTAACACCTCCCCTGACACTGATACTATCCGCAGCAATCACAGGCTTGTTATTGTTCAATGCCCTAAAATCAAAGCCATCCTGACTGATAGCATAATGGACCGCCTCCTCTCCTGGGCCGTTGCCCGTAAAATAAGCAAATAGGTAAGCTTCAGTTTTGGGAGCTGGGGCATTGCAAGCCGTAATCAAGGCGGTTGCAAATGCCAAAGCATACAATGGGTTCAATAGGTATTTCATCTCAATTGGTTATGATGGTAATTTGTTTTAACCCTCTAAAATATTAAATGTTTTATTTACACTTAAATGAATGTAGAAATATTTACTTCTTTAATCCGTGTAGATAACCGCTCCACCTTCAGATAGAAGTTTCAATTTCACCTTCCCATTCTTTTTCACTTCCAATGCTGCATTTCCAGCACTTCGATCATCCTTGTCGAATAGTAGAGTTGCTTTTTGACCAATAAGCATAGGCAATTCGACGGTGAGTTGTTTTTCCTGACTTTCTCCATTTACAGCCACCACATACCATTTTTGCCCTTTTCTTCGGGCCATGACAATATGTTTCCCCGGCTCCCCATCAATTAAAACCGTCTCATCCCAGGTTGTTGGAACTTGACGCATGAAATCCAACACATGGGCTGGCTGCTCTTCCAGATTGTTCGGAGTAATGCCAAAATGCTGTACAGGTGAGAAATACAATACCGAGGTAGCCAGCTCAAAGGCATCAGTGGTTTTGCGGTAATTCCCCTTATTTTGGGGATCCCTTCCCAGTCGCTTATTGAAAAAGACAGGGGCAAAGTCCATTGCTCCCACAGCGTTTCTAATGAAGGGAAGTAGGGTAGCATTATAAGCCTGCTTGTCTGTATGATATTGATTGAAGATCAGGTTTTCCGAAGCCAATACAGCCTCAGACGTGACAAAATTAGGGTACATCCGCTCCCAACCTCTGGGTAAGGTACAGCCGTGGAAAGTGATGACCAAGCCATAATCATTGGCATCGGTCAAAATATCTTCATAGAGCTTCATGGTCTCCTGTTTATCGCCTCCAAAAAAGTCAACCTTAAGTCCCTTTATGCCTATGCTTTGCAACCATTCCATTTCCCTCTTTCGGGAAGGTGCTGAATTCATACAGTCCTGAGGCCCTTGCGGAGCATTGTTCCACCAACCATTGGAATTGTACCAAAGCAATACTCCGACCCCTTTTGAGGTAGCGTATTTGACCAGATCTTCCATTCGCGCCCTACCGATGTTATTGTCCCAATAATTATCTATCAGGACAAATTCAAAATCCATTTCAGCAGCCAAATCAATAAACTTGACCTGATCATCATAATTGATGCTTTGATCCTGCCACACAATCCAACTCCAAGTTGACCTGCCCATTTCAAAAGGCTGGGAGGCTTCATAAAGTGGCTTGACCACATCAAATGCCACTGTGGATTCAACTATTGGCTTAAGCGTTTTACCTACTGTGATGGTTCTCCAAGGAGTATGGGCAGGAAGGGCCATTGCGGCAAAAGTTCCTCCTATTCCGTTATTCTCTCCCTCCTGGGGGAATTCCAATGGGTAAAAACCCTTATCACTTCCTTCTCCAAGTCGTGCTCCTACGTACCTACTGTCCACCCCTGTTTCCGAAATTAAAACCCAACCCTTATCTGCTATTTTAAACAAAGCTGGAAAAGTATAACCCACTCCATATTTGGAAGGAGTTCCCATGGCTTCATCAAAAGTATACTCCTCTTCATAGCTTGGTTTGGTGTTCATCCACCCGGTCATCGGCAAGGCTTGCGGAGTAATAAAGGAAGTTGCTACATCTGGAAGGTCAAAGCCTGTCGCCTCTCCCATCACCAGCATGTTGGTGGCTTCTCCTCCCGGGGTAACTTTATAGGAAAAAGCCACATCATTGTTGCTCACCCTAAAAACTGTGCTTAAGGTATCTCTATTGGCGTTGATAAATTGGCAAACCAATTCATTTGCTTTGTAATTCACCTTGCTGATTTTCCCCCGGTCCATTTCATAGGACTCATCGATTGAATGAGTCTCTTGGGACACAAACTCCAGTGCTTCCGAAAAGTCGCCAATGGATGTTTTCAATCCCAAAGGCGAAGGCTCTAAGAACACCTCTCCCCCATATTCAATGGTATAAACAGGCTTACCATTTTCCAGTTTAACCAAAACTGCCAATTGTCCATCTGGACCTTTGACACTTTGGCCTTGGGCCATGGCACAAAGACTTAAAAAATAAACCAATCCTCCAATAAAATACCTTTTCATTGTCTTTAGCTTTAAATCAAATTCATTATTACTAAAATGCCCCTTACTGCAAATATCGCAACATCGCCTCTACCAAATAATAGTCCCCATAGGTAAGTGGCACATCAATCTCAGAATTTTCAGGAATATGCCCTACACCATGCTTTAATAAAAACCCACCGTTGGTTCCTTCCGCCGCAATATATTCTGGACCTGTTAAAGTATTGATCATTTGCTTCGCATCTTGGCCATACTTTTCTGCTTTACCTGCTTCTACATATTCCGCTAATTCCAATAATGCAGAAGCCATAATGGCCCCCGCAGAGGAATCTCTCAACTCATCGGGAATATTGGGGGCATCAAAATCCCAGTAAGGGACTTTATCTTCAGGCATGTTTGGATGATTTAACACAAAGTCTGCAATGGCCACTGCCTGATCCAAATACTTTTGTTCCTTGGTTACGCGATACATTACCGTATAGCCATATAAGCCCCAAGCCTGTCCTCTGGCCCAAGCAGACTCATCCGCATAACCTTGAGCCGTTCTCTTTTTATTCACCTCACCAGTTTCGGGGTCATAGTTAAGCACATGGTAAGAGCTGTGATCTTCTCGGAAATGATTCTTTAAAGTCGTATCGGCATGTTTGATGGCAATATCATAGTAAGTGGAATCACCTGTTGCTGCTGTAGCCCAAAAGAGTAACTCCAAATTCATCATATTATCTATAATAACCAAAAAATCTCCCTCTTTGGAATCCCACGATTTTATTGCTCCTACTTTTTCACTAAACCTTGTCGAAAGGGACTGGGCACTTTGGATCAATATTTCTTTGTATTCAGGTTTGGGATCAAGTCTAAAGGCATTTCCAAAACTACAATACATCATAAATCCCAAATCGTGTGTGGAAGTATTGTATTGCTCCTTTTTGAGTAAATCCAAAGCTCGGTCAGCTTCGCCTTTCAACACCTTATCAGCATTGTATTCATTTAAATAAAGTAGTGTCCCTGGATAGAATCCACTGCACCACCAGCCTGAACCGCTACCCTCAAACTTATCGGTCTTGGGGTGGTATGTTTTCGGAAACTCCCCTTCCGGCAACAAGGTCATCATATGCTTGTATTGGACAGCAGCACGGTCCAAGGCTTGGCCAATTTGATTCCCTAAACCATCAACCACCTCTGTTTCCTTCTCGATCTTATCTTTATTATTTGTGTTTTGTCCACAGCTAGCGGCCATCATTCCGGCCGTAATTAAAAAGACATACCAATGCTTTTTCATGTTTTCTCTTTATAAATAGGTTTAACAGTATGTTGCTAATTTATTTGACTTCTAATATTCTAATAGGGCTTGAACGGCCTTCAGCAAGTCCCTCACCATCTATTTGAACTACATCTTGGACGAACAGGTGAAGCTTCTTTTTGCGTTTCCATAACTCAATATCATAACTTGGTTCCCACTGCCCCACGGATGTCTGGGTCAGGTCAATCAACTCCCATTCTCCATCTCCCAAATTGGGCGAGTAGGCCATAGAGACCTTATTGCCCCGCTCTTCATCATTGAAAATGAGGTACAATGCTGTTTTGCCCCAATGCTGATCCACCAATACTTGCGGACGGGAAATAGGAATGCGCTTGGTTCCCCCTCCGCCTAAAGTAAATGAGCTCTGCCGAAATCCCGGGCTTGCCTTCTTCCACCCATCCTTATCTTTATAAACAATCTGATACTGCGTACGGTCAGCATCATTCCAATAGGAAACAATATACGGGTGGCCTTTTTTGTCTGCATAAATGGCTGTTTGATTAATCAGACTGCTCTTCTGAGGAATTTCCCATGCATACTCAGCAGATGCTGAATTGATGGGCAAGCGATAAACTGCACCGCTGGACTTTTGCCAAGTCTTGCCTCCATCTTCAGATTTTGCATAGGCCATATCATGGTTGGTAGATACATCCCAAGTCTCCCTCCAAACCCATGAAAGGTGAATCGTTCCTTTTAGGTCTACACATGCTTGCCAATATGCATTTCTTTCTCCCTCACCATCGATCAGGTTATTGTGCACCTGGCTCCATGTTTTACTTGTGAGGTCATACCTATTCATCACCATGTTACCTCGCCCGGACTCACCCGAACGATAAAAAAACACCAGATCCCCATTGGGTAAATTGTGAAATTCAGGATAGGTAACATCCTGTTCCAGCTTGCCGGTCATGGGTGTTGGTTTGCCCAGTTCAAGACTCAAAGGAGCTGTACTTTTGGCATAGTGAAGCGGGTTGTTATGATGATCCCAACTGACATGCAAAAAACCATCGCCATCCACTGCAATGCTGATGGTATTGTGGGCATCAGCCGTGTTTCCTTTATAATCTGTTTGTTGTACTTCCCAAGAGCTACTTCCAAGTTTCCGTTTGGCCAATACCAAGTGACTACTTGTATCATAATATGCAGTGAACTGGGTATCCTTAAAAGTGGTCACCGAGTTTCTCCTAAAAATCACCGCATTGATAGAATTATTTGCCCAACCTTCTCCCACTACAGTTTCATGGGTTTCTTGTCCAAGTGGCTGGCTTACTTTGCAGGCTGAAAAGACCCAAAGAACCCCTATCATTGCCCTGCTTAAATTTCGAATATTCATTTTACTCCTTTTCTAGCCTGTACCTAGTGTTTAAATTAATTATTTTTCGGCATGGTCACGAGTGGCATCACCACCTGACCATATTCTTTTCTGTGTCCAGTCTGTTGCTTGGTCAGACCAAAAAGTGGCATTATTTGGCAAGCCCAAAACCAAAAACACCTCAGTACAGAGGTAAAGGCTTCCAGTAGAAATATAGGGTTCAGCTACCTCAGGTTGATGGCCATAAAAACCGAGAGTCAACCATCCATCTTTATCAAACATGCTATTTTCAGCTTCCATATGTTTTCGGATGACCGCTTCCAACGCTCCCCTCACTTGGGCTGGCTTTATATTATCCGGAAGTTCCTCCCAAAGGGCAATTTGAGACAAGGACTGAAAAGCCCCAAAACGATAGGCCATTGACCTTCCGATCACTGGATAGGTGCCTTCAGGAGAAATCAACCTTTCCTGAATGGCAGCATAACGCTGGCCCCTTTTCAAGAACAATTCAAAATCATTCCCCATGTTATTGCCATGCTCTTTAAGCACTTTCGTGATATCCAGTAGCATCGGTTGGATGACGAAACTATTGTAATAATCCCAGTGGAATTCCGGCCCATCTCCATACATGCCATCACCCAAATACCACTCTTTGTGCTTATTAATGGGATAGGCTAAGCGTACCATGTCTGCTTCGCCATCAAACTTCAACAACGCCGCTTCCACCATCCCTGTAAACAACAGCCAATTACTGTAATAAGGAGAAATCTCTCTAGAGGATTTTAAGGCAGCGATTACATTGGCCTTGGTATCAGGAGAAAGTGGTTCCCACAGTTGCTTGGGAGCTCTCAAGAGTCCTTGCGCAAAAAATGCCGCATCTACCAAGGGTTGACCATGTTGGGTAAAATTCATAAAGTCCGGAGAATCAGGATCCGTGGCATTATGAATTGCCTTTTGGGCCAGTTCAATGTATTTGGCCCGCAGTTTTCCTTCTGTCGTATTATCTGCACCCAACTCCAACCAAGGTGCCATTCCTGAAAGGAGTCTTCCAAATGCTTCCAGATAAGTTACCTCCTCTCTACCTCCATATGCATCAGCTGTTTTTTCTACTGGCATGGTCGCCTTTAGCTGATTTTTACTTAAAGCCGTCAGGACAGGGTCTGCTATTTTGGTCAGTGTAGTGACATAATATTCCCTACTTTTTTTACCGTCATTTGTTTCTTGGGCAAAAGCTAGTTGTAATGCCCCAAGTAAAAAAACGCCAATCCCTAACAGGCTTGTTTTTAGAATTTTCATTTTATAAGTTGTTTTGGGTTACGGACAAGCACTAATCGATTTGCTGGTAAACCCGGACATAATCCACTTGATAAGTTCTTGGGAAACTAGTATTGGTTGGATCTCCACCATTTCCTCCAATTGCCAAATTCAGTAAAATATAATGAGGCTGATGAAAAGGATTAAAACCATCTGGGTTGGTGGTTTCATTTAAATCCACCGCATTGAGCAGTTGATCATCAATATAGAGTTTGATAGATTCTTCTGTCCATACCATTTTCCAAATATGGAACTTGTTGGGCCAATCAGGGTCTTGTTTCAAGAATTGGTCAAAAGGGATTTTGCTTTCGTCCCACTGAGAAGCATAAGGTCCGCCCTCCTTTTTCCACGCTGCGTTGGCCAAAATAGTTGCTTCTCCATTTACCCTGTAGTATTCCATTATATCCACCTCACCGTTTGAAGGCCATCCCCTTGAAACACCCAATGTCCAAATGGCCGGCCACATTCCCAAGGCCGTGTCAATCTTGGCCCTTACTTCCACAATCCCATATTGAAATTCTTTCTTTCCTCGCGTATTGATACTCGCTGATGAGTACTGGGCATGTGCTTGGTTTTTGCGCCAGTCATCGCTACCTTCTTCAAATCTTTCATTTTTTACCTGCTCTCTTTTTCCTGTGATGATGAGCAAGCCATTAGCTATTTGTGCATTTTCAGCTTGATAATACTGTAACTCATGATTTCTAACAAGTCCATTTTCATAAGACCAATAAGCTTCGTTAGGCTTTCCATCTTCCTCAAATTCCTCCTGCCACACCAGTTTGTAATCGGTATACTTCTTCTCCACTGAGGTTCCTTGCGCATGGGCGACTGCCCCACAGCAAAATAGTCCAGCAAATAAGATTATCGCTTTAGATAGGTTATTTTGGTATATGCTTTTCATCTTCAATTGATCATTTGCCACACACATTGGGATAGGTCATTAATTATCGTTGAGCAATTACTTTTTCTTAGTTCGTTGCTGACAAATCCTTTATTTTGATATCCTTGAACAACACCCCCTGTCCTTCAGATTGAAGGCCTATATAACCCTCCTTTAGCATTTGTCCGTCCACTTTCAGTTCCGGGTCAAATCTGTGGGCTACCCCTCCGCCTATCTGAGGTTTGGTATAGCGCAAAACAGTATCTCCATTGACCAAGTGGAGAACCAAAGAATCTTCAAAAACAATCAAATCAGCATCTACCCATTCATCCCATTTGTAGGTGGCAGAGCTCGAGTTGATACAATGTCTTGGATCCATTTCTCCTTCGAAAAAGACCTCCGTGCCTGGTGAGCACATATTTCCTGTTGGGCGTGGCACACCTTCTTCGGCCTCAGCCAGCATTTGCCATTCCACCGAAATAGGCCAATCCTGCTCTTTCAATTGGCTTTCAGGCGATTGGGAATGAAACATGACTCCACTATTGCGGTAAGTGTAGCTAGGTGCGTCCTCCAACCACTCATCTGTGAATCTGTATTTCCACTTCAGGTGAAAAGAGGAAAAAGGTTTCTCATAAAATAAATGTCCATAACGTTCATCAAAACCTTCATCATAGCCATCATACTTTACCAAGATAGCACCATCTTCTGCACGGAAGGTATTGCGATAATTTTCTCCTGATTCATGGTGATGGATTTTAGGAATCCAGCCCTCCAAATTTTCTCCATTGAAGAGCGTTTGCCATTTTTCTTGGGAATTTTGGATTGACGATGTTTTTTGGGCTTGCGAACATGAGTTTCCCAAAATGAGGCAGCTTATAGCCGCCATAAAGAGAGCGTATTTCATTTCTAGTTGATCTGTTGAAATCCCTAAAATAGGCATTCACAATGAATAGAAAAATTGGCTGCTTGAAGTCGTTGTAAAATTTTACCCAAGCAGCCAATACAATCTCCAATTAATTAGTATCCATTGTTCTGCGTAAGTTCAGCATCCTTGTTCAAATCGATTTCTGTTTGGGGAATCGGCATCAATAGGTGATTTCCATTCAAACCAGTGGTGGTCTCTAATGCTCCTCCGGCCAATGGTGTGGTACCTGTCAACCTGGTGGCTCTATCCACCAAAGTACCCGTTCTCACCAAAGTCTTTCTCCTGTTTTCCTCAGCCAACAATTCTCTTGCCCTTTCATCCAAGATAAAATCCAAGTCTATATCCGAAGCACTTACCGTGCTGGCATTTGCGCGATCCCTTAGGACATTGATATCTGCTGCAGCGCCATCCAAGTTTCCTTGTTTCATCCTGGCTTCAGCTCTAAGCAGGTATGTCTCTCCTAGTCGCATGAGGATGAAATCCTTCCACATTCCCCAACCAAAATTATCCCTTTCATCGTATTGCCCCCATTTTAAAGTATATGGTACATATTTATAAATGGTATCGGCAGCGAAAATTTTCACAGTCGAGCCATCACCTAAAGTGAATTCGGCATCCACTCCGTAAGGAACTTCTTGACCTCTGATGGCATCATATCTTGCCTCAGGGTTATTAAAATACAGGGTTCTTTTCAAGTTGTACTTCGAATTCCTCATATCTGTTTCCTCGTACAGGTCATACACCACCCAATTGTTCAGTCTGATTCTGGCAATCCCCCTTCCACCTGTAGTATCGGATGGATGCATTCCAGGCAAATCATGATAAGAAGCTACCCACACTCTACGTTGTTGCGGAGCTCCGGAGCTACCTCCAGTTACATCTGTTGGGTTTTCCGCTTCCAAGACCCAAATTCCTTCGGTATTTCCCTGACTTCTTCTTTGATTCCCAAACAGGAACATGTCAGAAAAAGCATCTCCAGGGTCATTGGCCCTGACACCATACCTACCGTTCACCAAACTCAATCTACCCCCATCAATTATGGCTGTGCATTGGGCCTCAGCTGCTGCATTCTCTCCTCTTCTGAGGTAAACCTCCGCCAATAGCTGTCTGGCCATTTCTTTGTTGGCACGGCCATCTTCAGATGCTTCACCAATATTTGGCAAGAACTCAACTGCTTCCAAAAGGTCTTCCAATATCACATTGTCTACCTCAGCCACTGAAGTTCGAACAAAATCTGTTTTTGGTGCAGCCAATGGTTCTGTCAATAAAGGAACATCTCCAAAGTGCGTAACCAAGTTATGATAGGCCAATGCCCGGAAGAATTTTCCTTCTGCCCTGAAAACAGCCATTTCCTCTGATGTTACTCCAGCCACCGCTTCACCAGAAGTACTCTGGATCAACACATTGGCATTATTGATCAACCTATAATAAGCCCCCCAAATTTTCCTTGCGGCATTGTCGGTGGAATTCAATATCGCATAATCAAAATAAGGCCTAGCATCTCCATTGGAGCGGCCTGCTGGAGCCCATGCAATATCTGTCCCCAATTGCCATACACCCCGAATGGTTTGATCATCAGTGGTGGTAAACATCGTGCCGTATTGGTAGTGTAAGCCAATCACTGCTGCCTCAAAACCCAATCTGTCAGTCAATACCTCCGGTGCATAGCTGTCCAACACCTCTTCATCCAGAAAGTCTTCGCTACAACCGGACAAAACGCCCACCAAACATAGGGCACTGAAGAATAGTTTGATATGTTTTTTCATTGGAATATTCATTTTACTGGTTATTAAAGGGTTAAATTAAGACCAACGGAAAACGTCCTGACCAAAGGGTAGTTATTTTCCCAACCGCTTGAACCACGCGACACCTGGGTATTCTCAGGATCCCAACCAAACCAGTTGGTAAAGGTGTGTAAGTTCCTTCCCGCGGCATACAAGGTCAAACCTCCAATATTATAGCGCTCCAAAAAGGTTTGAGGCACCACATAACTTAATCTCACATCCTTGATCCTCACATAGCTGTAGTCTTCCGCAAATTGGAAACCTCTGTACCTGTTATAGGCTGCAAGGGATGGCCAATAATTGCTTGGGTTTTCTGGTGTCCAATATCCATAATCTGCTGGAAGGTTTCTTCTCCAAGCCTCATCTGCATAAGTCAAGTCCCTGTTACTTTTCAAGCCACCTTGTGATGTCTGTATAAAAACACTCAAATTCCAGTTTTTATAGCGGAAGGTATTGGTCAAACCACCGATCCATTTAGGGTCTCTTTGCCCAACGATCACTCGGTCTTCGGCCGTAATCTGTCCGTCACCATTTTGATCCACAAATTTGAGGTCACCAGGTTGAGCTACTGGGTCTACGGAAGAAGGATCCTCTCCCTCTTGCCAAATACCAGCCTTTTCATAATCATAGATTACCCTTAAAGGCTGCCCAATAAACCACTGGTTTCCGATATCATCCCTTCCATCTCCATATAGGTCCACGATTTCATTTTTGTAAGTGGAAAAGTTCAGAGAAGTCTCCCAACTGAAATCTGCATTTTCAATGTTGACTGTGTTTAAGGTCAGCTCAAAGCCTTTGTTTTGCATTTCTCCAAGGTTTGCCCATACACTGTTGTATCCAGTAATGGTCGGCAAGTTTCTTCTTAAAAGGATGTCCTCAGTTTTGGTGTGGTATAGCTCTACCGTACCGCGAATTCTATTTTGTAAGAATCCAAAGTCCAAGGCCAAGTTGGCAGAAGTGGTAGTCTCCCAAGTCAAGTCAGCATTTCCCAGTGAATTATAAAGCACACCAACTTGGGCTGCTCCCCCAAAAGGCTGTAATACTGTATTGGCTGTAGAAACTGTTTGATTAGGAGCAATCGCTTGGTTTCCGGATTGACCATAAGAAAACCTTAGCTTGAGCTCTCCAAGTCCCGGATGATTCTGCATGAAATCTTCATTGTGGATATTCCAACCCAAAGCCATGGAAGGAAAGAGTCCGTATTTGCTGGTATTGGAACCAAAGGCAGAGTAACCATCTCTCCTCGCCGTCACTGTAACCAAATATCGGCTATCATAGGAATAGTTAACCCTTCCCATTTGTGAAAGCAAAGAATAGTTATTGGCATCTGACCAAGTGGACTGTGTAGTACCTGCTTCCATGCCATTATAGGAAAGTGCGTCATTGATGAATCCCCTAGATTGTCCACTAGAGTAAAAATAATCTACACTCTGAGCACTGTACAATGCCGTAACATCAAAATGGTGCTCTTCAATGTCTTTTGAATAGGAAAGGATGTTTTCAATTACCCAATTGGCGCGTTCTGTGTTGGAAACATTGGCTGTTCCGTTCAAATCATTGAATTCCCTACCGGTATATCCTGCAAATCGATCAAAGTTATACACATAAGTTGCACTAAATCGATACTTAAGCCCTTCTACAAAGCCAGGTGTAATATCAGCATATCCAGAACCAGAAAGTGTTCTTCTTCTGTCCAAGCGATCCGTAGTCAAGCCCAATAATGGATTTTTGAATAATTGTTCTGGATTCATAGGAAAAGTAATGTATTCTCCATTTTCGTCGTAAGGCACAGTATAAGGGCTCATTGCAGTAGCCTCTAACCAGTTCACCCGACCCCCATCATAATTGTTGTCTGTAAAGAAGGAAGAGGTTCCTACTTTTAACCAATCCGTAATGGCCGCATCTATATTTGTTCTGAAGTTGGTTCTTGCGTATTGGTAACCTTTCACCACTCCTTTTTGCTTTAAGTGGCTACCAGAGACATAATACTGGATTTTCTCAGTTCCACCAGAAATACTCAAATTGTGCTCGGAAATCCTTCCCGGCTGTGTAGCTTCATCCAGCCAATCGGTAGTGATCCCTGCTTCATAGTTTTCCACTTCAGAAGCATTGGGAAGCACATTGGTCTGTGGTTGGTTATTGGCAATTAGATAATCTTCGTATTTCTGTACATATGCATCTGGGCTCATTGGGTCAAGGACATGAGCCATTCCTTCAAACCCCACATAACCACTGTAATTGATCTTCGGAGTACCATCTGTTTGGCTTCCTCTTTTGGTAGTCACCAAGATCACCCCATTGGCGCCACGCGTTCCGTAAATGGCCACTGCAGAGGCATCCTTCAAAATCTCAATGGATTCAATGTCATTGGCATTTAAATCATTGATGGTTCCAAAATAGGGCGATCCATCCACCACAATAAATGGACTGGTATTGGCATTGATGGAATTTACCCCTCTAATCTGTAATCCCCCTGTGCTCCCTGGTACAGAAGAGCCCTGACTTACATTAAGCCCGGCTGTTGTACCCTGAATTGCCTGGGTAAGGTTGGTTACAGGAAGGTTGGTTAATCGCTCTTTAGGTACCGAAGCTACGGATCCTGTAATATCTGATCGCTTCTGAGTACCATATCCCACTACAACCACCTCTTCCAGTTGCCCCACATCCTCACTAAGAGTAATGTTAAGTGTTGATGCATTTCCTACTGTTACTTCTTTACTGCTGTAACCAATAAAAGAAACATTAAGAACCGGTGTATCGGTGGTAAGTGTCAACGTGAACGTTCCTTCTAGGTCTGTTGCTGTACCATTGGAAGTTCCCTTCTCTAATATCGTCGCCCCAGGGATGGGCTCTTGGGTAGACTCATCAACGACGACACCGGTGATGGTCTTGCTCCCTGTCTGAGCGAACAGAGAGGAAAAGAAAAGACAGGAAATCATAAAAAGCCCTGTCGCTCTTAATACAAAGTGCTTCATAGTTTTAAAGGTTATATTGTTAATTTTTTTATTTGGGTAAATCATCAGGACCACTCTAGCGTCCAGCACTGAATTCTATTTAAAAAAATCACCATTGGACTTTTTCTTCCTTCAAATTCACAATGGGAATATGGCTATTTAAAACAATTAATGTAAGTTTAACACTTATTTAACGGTAATCTTAACGGTTAAACAAGTACCTCGAATGGCCTAATAAGGGCATTATGAAGATCAATACAGGAAAAACCAATAACCTGAAATGGACAACGCAAAAAAACTCGAAGTAATCGAACATATTATTAAAAGTAAAACATTTAGTAGATCGCCATCGAGTTGTGTGCTGCTAAAGTTTCTCGCAGAAGCCACTTTTGCCGGAAGAGACCTGAAGGAAACCACGATAGGCATGGAGCTGTATGGAAAGTCTTATGAAGATGAGAAAAGTGCCGCGCACATCAGGGTGAATGTCTACCACCTACGGAAAAAACTGGAGAAATATTATCAAGAGGAGGGTGAAAATGATGAATGGAAAATTCAAATTAAAAAAGGCCAATACCAGGTCAATTTCATCAAAAACAGGGAAGATGAAAAAGCTACCCATTTGACACAGATCGGTATTGCCTCTGCAGCTTTGGTATTGATTTTAGCGATCATTTTTTGGTTGTCTGGTCGAAAGGAACAGGTTCCCTTATGGCAGATATATTTTGAAAGCAATAAGGAAACCACCCTTTATATCGGAGATTTTTTTGGGCTTATGGGAATCACGGTTACTGGCGAGTTTGGCTGGAACCGTGACTATAACATCAACAACTTGGAAGACTATTACCGATTTTTGGAGGATAACCCCGATAAAAAAGGCTTGGTCAATCCAGCCAACTACCCCTACGTTACAGGAATGGCCGCCACGGGTACAATGAATATTTCCCGCTTATTTCACCGACAGGACAAAGACTTTCAGATTCGCTTCAGCTCCCAAACTTCTATCAAGGACATCACTGAATCCAATTCTATTTATATCGGCCCCATAAAAAACGGAAATCTCTTTATTGACTTCTTTAATGATGCCAACCCCAAAATTTCCATAAATAGGGGGATGTTGGACTTTAAAGATCCTGAACATGGAATCGATACCTTGATAAACCTCAGCGTGGATGATGGAACCATCTATGAACATGCGGTGGTGTCCAGGTACAAAGGCCCCAATGATACAGAGCAGTTTGTATTCTTTTCGGACCATGACATTGGTGTGAAAGCCACCACCGAAAAGTTTACGGACATGGAGTGGCTTAATCAAAACTTTCAGGAGCTTGTGCGGGACTCGGAATATTTTACAGCGATCTTTTTGGTGAAAGGTAAGGAGCGCACCAGCATGGAGTTGGAGTTGTTGCTCTGGGATGTCTTAGAGGAAAATTAAGGAACATAGGGACCGATTACGCGCAAAGAATCTCCTGTCAGGTCTACCTCAAACAGATGGGGGATGCGGATATAGCTTCCATTTTCTTCTCGGTGGCTATGGGCTGACATCAAGCTTTTTCCGTCGAATGTTTCGAAAAGCATACCATGGCCAAAATTGGGAGGGGTGATGGGCTTTGCTTCCTGTACCCAAGGACCATCCAAGGTACCACTTTCTGAATAAGCCACCCCTTGGGTATACACGTCGAACACCCAACTGGTCCAGATCATGCCCAAACGGCCACTTTCTGTCCTGAATAAATACGGGCCATCCGTGACTTGGTTTGGTATTACCTTTCCCTCTACTTCCCTTTTGCTCCATGGAGAATCACTGGCCAAAAATAAGAGGTCACTTTCTCCTATGGCCCCACTCAAATCATCCTTCAAAAGGATCTTTTCCATGGTTCCATCACCAGTCTGCAGCCATTCATGACAGAAAACCATGTAGGGTTTATCATTGGCATCCACCCAAAAGGTGCCATCCAATGTCGCCCAATTAGCAGGCAAATAATCCTCATCACTTACAGGGAGATAAGGACCATCCGGTTGATCACTAACTAAAATATGGGTGGCTCGACGGGGAACCTTGGTTCCTGCTACCGTATCGATGATGATATCATTATTGGTAAAAGTGGCAAAATCATAATATTTACCCTTGTATTGGTGCAACTCTGCTGCCCAAATGGCCGGCCTTTCTCCCATCCAGGAATTTTCATCCACATCCACTACCCAATACGGGCCGCTCCACTTTTTCAGGTCTTTGCTTTTCCATAGCCAACCTCCTGTTCCTGTCATATAGTACATTTGAGAAACTTCATCAGCCAAAATACAGGGATCACTCAGCCTGATCGAATCCAAAGGAATGTCATGCTTCACCTTTCGCTGCCCCATTACCCCATTGAAAAAAGCACTCATCATTATGATACAGGTCAATATTCCAATTCTCTTATGCATGGCTTTGTCTTTATATTTTGGTACAACTTAGGTTTAATCAATAACAGAAACTCCTGCAGAGGTCATCACAATACCCTTTATGGTTCCATCAGGGCGATATTCCAATTTATCGATACAAACCGACCTGCTATAACTACTTCCATCACGCTGCATTCCCCCATTATGGTAAATGAAGTACCACTGATCCTTAAACTCCACAATGGACTGGTGATTGGTATTGCTGTTACCCGCTATTTCGTTAAGGATGCCTTTGTATTCGTAAGGTCCTTCTATTTGATCCGCCATGGCATAGGCAATTTTCTCTGGAAAACCCGAAGCATAAGTCAGGTAATATTTGCCATCTTTTTTATGAATCCAAGGGGCTTCCTCAAAGACAAAACCATCAAAATCCACCTGCTTAATTTCTCCCTCGATCTCAATCATATTGTCCTTAAGTTTGGCATAATAACACTCTCCATTGCCCCAAAAAATCCATGACTGCCCATCATCGTTCGTAAAAATGGCCGGATCAATACATGCCCAAGAATGGTCCGAAGCAAAACAGTCTTCATTCGTCAGCAAGGGTTTTCCTAAAGCATCCGTAAAAGGCCCTGCGGGATGATCACTGACAGCCACCCCTATCCCTGTCCAGTTGGTGCTGATATACCAATAATACTTTCCATTCCGTTCTGCCACATGCCCTGCGTAAGCATCACCACTTTTTGCCCATGTAAAATCTTCAATCTTAAGGGGAGTTGGATGTTCAGTCCAATTTAGCATGTCTGTGGTAGAAAAGACACACCAATCTTTCATCTTATAGCCCTTTTGGCCACCTTCAAAATCATGGCCAGTATACAGCCACATTGTTCCCTCCTCCACTATGGCTGCTGGATCAGCCGTAAATTTATGGGTGATAATAGGGTTGCCTTCGGACCTAAAGCGGAAAAGCGAATCCTGGCTTTGTGCCAGTAATGAACTACCAAACAGTAGCAATAGTATCAGGGTAGTAAGTCGGCTAATAATAGCTTGTTTCATAGGTTTGGATTAGGTTGTTTAATTCTATTGTCTAATATTCTGTTAGCTTCATGATTATAACGTGGGCAATCTGTCGACATCCTATTGAGACTGCTAATCAATCACTTGAGCTGAAAACTCAACTTTATCCCGCACCGGGGCGCAGCCCTCGCTACAACCTCGTTTCAAAGACTCAACATTTCGCACAACAAGACAAAGAACAGGTTTCTTCGACGAAGTCTAGCGTCTTCTGTCTATTGTCTAAAGTCTCAATACTCAACACATATACCCCCTACTTCAACAATCCTTCCGGTACCCCTCCCCATTTTTCCTGAAGCATTTGGGCTTCAGCTCTGGTAATGCTGATGACACTTCCATGTCTTGGGTTAAAATCTTTGGTAAAGGAGCCGGTTGTATCCGAAAAATGGACCAAGTCTTTGCTGCGTTGATATTCATAGCGCTGATTAGCGTAGAGGTCATACATGAGAAAATACTCCTCTTTTCCGTTTAGTTTAAAGACAGAAGACCCCTCCACAAGGGTAGGCTTTCCGGCATAGATGTCCAAATACTTGAAATCCTCCTTCCAAGGACCATGCAGGGATTTACTGGTAGCCTGTTGGATCCCATTTTCAAACTCATTCCCGTTTTGATCTTTGGTATTGCCTTTATAAAACAAATGATATCCCCCATCTTTCTCGACAATATCTCCATCAATCGCGCCATATTTAGCGCTGAACATTAAGGTTGGAGCGCTCTCAAACCCCGTGAAGTCCTCATTGGCATAAGCACTGTAAAAGTCCAGCTTTTCGTCCGTGTGGAAACGAACCGTAAAATAGACCAAGTACTTACCTTCCTCCGAATCATAAATGGTCTGGGGAGCCCAAACCCACTTCACTTCTGGGAATTCTTCTGGATATGTCTTCTCCAAATCTATCCATGCAGCATTCCAATCTAAGAGGTTATCAGATTTCATCAAAACAATGCCGGGATTGCTGTCCCAACCGTTTTTCTTTGTAAACATATCCGTGGCCACTATGTAAAAGCTCTCGTCATTTGTTCCTCTTAAAATATGTGGATCACGAATTCCTCCTGACTGTGATATTTTTGCGGACGCTATAATGGGGTCATTGTGATTTAATGCTTTCCAGTGAATCGCATCCTTGCTTACGGCAAACCTGAGTTGCTCTTGCTTTTCTGCAGGACCTGTCCCTTCGAAGTAGGCAAATAAATATCCATCAAAGTGCTCTGAGTTTTTTGAACAAGAAGACAATACGCTCAAAAGAATCACCAGTAATACCGCAAAAGTAGCATTAACCTTTAAATACATTTTTGAATATTTGCTATTTAAAATTCATTTCCAACCCCCAGTGATTGGCCAGGTTTTGTGCCTCGGATTGGGTCAAGTGAACCACAGCACCATGCTTGGGAGATGAAAAATTAGAGGCTTTCATTTTCCCTTCATTAAAGTGCCCTAGGTCTTCAAAGTGTTTAAAATCACTGGTCTCTCTAAAACCAAAATTATGTGGATGAATCCCGTAGATATCGTACATCAAAACCCATTTCTCTTCTCCTATGCGCTTCCAAACATTGGGGGCCTCACTAGCCTCAGGTTCTGAATCGTACCAAAGGGAATCATACTTATAATCTTGGTTAATTTTACTAGAGACAGCTTGCTTAATACCGGGCATGCCATCATGAGGGGTATAGAACATATGGTATTGCTCTCCTACTTTGGTAATATCTGCATCGATATAGCTGACCTCTTTGGGATATTGAAAAATCAGCTTTGGCTCAGTCAACAACTTATCATAGGCATCATTGACATAACTGTAATACATTTTATTAAGGCCATTTTTCCAACGCATGGTATAATAAAGCATCAATTTTCCTTTTGATTCATCAAAAGTCGTTTCTGGAGCCCAGGCACAACCAAGGGAATCATAACCTTCAAACTCATCCGATAGAATCACATTGGCTTTTGACCAGTGGATCAGATCACTGGATTTCATCAGGACAAAACCTCTATTATTACCCCAACCAAACTCTTCCCCTGGGCGTTGCCACTCAGTTTTCCTGAGTCCATCCCTTTGGGCGAATATATGCAGGTCTGTCATGGCCAAATAAAAAATTCCATCAGGCCCCCTGTAAATATGTGGATCACGGATGCCCTTTTGTTCCGCTATGGTATCACCAGCGATGACGGCCTTCCCCTGATTGATATCCGTAAAAGTATAACCATCTGGACTTAGGGCCATATGAAGGCTGTGGTCACTGTCTTTAAAGTAAACCATTAAATAAGCACTGAATGCTTGATCACTTGAAACATCAGGCATGAATGATGAAAGACCTTTTTGGTCATCCTCTTTAGAAATTTTGGATTGGCACTGAAAAAGTAAAAGCGAGAAAAGGACAAGCCAGAGCGACATTCGTTTCATGATGGCTGTATTAGGGGTTTAGTGTTTAATTAATTGTCAATTTAACACTTTAAAGTAAAATATTCGCTTTCTTGGAATGAATTGTTCTTAAATTAAAGTTATTCCAATGGCTATACTGTACTGTTCTTTGCTTTATGACCTTGAAGGCAGTATTTTGGACGCCCAACATTACTCTTATTAAACATGAAAAAAAACAGTTTGCTTTTTGCGTTTTTCTTTATTGGCTTACTACAGGCCATGGCCCAAACTGATGATATTTATCTATTCTCCTATTTTATGGGCAATGGAGAAGATGGCCTACATCTCGCCTACAGTCAGGACGGCTTAAACTGGAAAGCCCTCAATGACAACAAAAGTGTACTTAGCCCAACCGCAGGAGGAGATAAATTGATGAGGGATCCTTGTATCATTCGAGGAGGGGATGGTAAATTCCATATGGTGTGGACGGTGAGTTGGAATGAAAAAGGGCTTGGCTATGCCTCTTCCGAAAACTTGGTCGATTGGTCCGCGCAGCAGTTTATACCTGTCATGGAACATGAAGAAGGCGCCAGAAATACTTGGGCACCGGAAATTATCTATGATGATAAGAAAAAACAATACATGATTTTCTGGTCCACTACCATCACAGGTCTTTATCCTGAAACACAAGACAGCTTGGAAAACGCCTACAATCACCGCATGTATTATACTACCACCAAGGATTTCAAGAAGTTTAGCAAAACAAAGCTGTTTTACGAACCGGGCTTTAATGTCATAGACGGTACCATTATTCAACATGAGGGCAATTACATCATGTTCGTCAAAGATGAAACCCGGACTCCTCCAGCAAAAAACATCCGTGTCGCAAAGAGCAAAACACTAACAAAAGGATATCCTGTTGCGGGCCAACCCATTTCCGGTGATTATTGGGCAGAAGGTCCTACTCCACTTATGGTAGACGGCCGCTGTATTGTCTATTTTGATAAATACAGAGACCATAAAATGGGTGCGATAGCTTCTTCAGACTTTGAAAATTGGGAAGATATTTCCGACACCATCCATTTTCCTGAGGGCACCCGTCATGGAACCGCTTTTAAAATTACTGTTGAAGAATTTGAAGCCCTCAAAAAATCTCTTGAGCACTAAATCAAATTGTCTAACCCTCAAGTTAACAGAAAGCGGCCTTTGACATACTCAAAGGTCGCTTTCTGTTTTCAGAGGTATTCGAAAGTATAGTTGATCACTTACCTCTCTTAAAACCTAATTTTTTCGTTTTAAAACTTACTATTTAGTTTAATTGAAATGTTACGAAATCGATTCCGTAAGTTTTTAAAACCAAGCGCTTGACATAAAGCATATTATTATTGATTTTACGACAATAGCAAAATCAAAATAACCAATAATAACCTTTAAGCAACCTTTAATTTCGATAAGTAACCGCTATTCGAAATTATAGACTTAGCAATTCATTGACTGATAGCTATTATTTTAATAACAATTAACTCTAAACCCTAAAATTATGACAACAAAACTACTGAAGACATTCAGTCTGTGTATGTGCTTGTTAGTTATTCATTGGGCCTCTTGGGCTCAATCGGTAAAAGTAACAGGACAAATCACAGAAGAAAGCGGCGACCCCATCCCGGGAGCAACGGTACTTTTAAAAGGAAGTACGATAGGTACCTCTGCAGACATCGACGGAAACTATGAAATCGAGGTTCCGAACGAAGGTGTACTGGTTTTTTCATTTATTGGATATGCAAGTCAAGAAATATCCATTGCCAATCAATCTACCATTAATGTCACCTTAGTTTCAGACATTTCCGATCTTGAGGAGGTAGTCGTAATTGGATACGGTACCGCCACCAAAAGAGATATCACTGGAGCAGTGTCGTCTGTCAACACCTCCAAATTAGAGAATGAGAACCCCAACTCCGTCCAGGATGTCCTGAGAGGAAACGTAGCTGGTCTTAACGTCGGATTGAGTACGTCAGCAAAGGGAGGTGGTAGCCTAGAAGTGAGAGGAAGGACTTCCTTAAATGCTGGGACAAGCCCATTATTGGTTTTGGATGGTGCCATCTATTATGGTCAGCTTTCGGATATCAACCCCAATGACATCGAGACCATTGAAGTACTAAAAGATGCTAGCTCCGCAGCAGTTTTTGGAGCAAAAGCTGCCAATGGAGTAATTATGATTAATACGAAAAAAGGAAAAAAAGGAAGACCGCGTATCTCCATCAACTCAAATGTTGGTTTGGCAACCGTGGGGGCAATGGAACAGGTATATGGCCCTGATGCATTTATCAGCTGGAGGGAAGATGTATTTAAAAGTATCAATGCTGGTGGCTATGAGCCTTACCAATTCTCTGACCCTAGAACCTTGCCTTCAGACATTTCCTTGGAAACATGGATGAGTTATGATGGGTCCGACGGCGATCCGGTTACAGTGTGGCTACAGCGCCTGAATATGCAGCCTGAGGAAATCAAAAATTACAAAGCGGGCCAATCAATTGACTGGTATGACAGGATATTCCAAAATGGTTTTAGACAGGATCATACAGTAAGCCTTAGTGGTAGAACAGACGATGTTCAGTATTATTGGTCTTTGGGCTATCTAAATAATGAGGGGATCATCATCGGAGATGAATTTGAGACCATCAGGAGTAGATTCAATATCCAAGGTAAGATCAACAAGTTTTTAACGGTTGGAATGAATACCCAATTTGCCAATAGGGACGAGGGCTCCGTAGCTGTTGATTGGACCAATTTACAAAAACTATCCCCATGGGGATCAGAATACAATGAAGATGGTACCTTAAAGTACAGACCCAATGATGAACCAAGTGGAGGAATCAACCCCCAATATGACCGATCATTCATCGATAGACAGCAAAAAGAGTTCACCCTAAACTCTACCATTTTTGCATCTGTTGATCTTCCTTTTGGTTTTAACTTTAGAACTAACTTCACGCCTAGGTTTACTTTCTACGAGAGGTTTAATCATGAATCAGCAGCTCATTTCGAGTGGTCTCAAAGAGGTGGAAATGCTTCCAGACAAAACAGTAGAACCTATTATTGGCAAATAGATAATATCCTGACATGGAAAAAGAATTTCAACAATGTCCATGACTTTAATTTGACCTTACTTGCCAATGCAGAAAAATTCCAAAGTTGGGACAATACAATGGAAAATAATGGTTTTGAACCACATGATAGATTGGGCTACCATAATATGGGGGCAGGGATCAACCCCATTATTTCCAGCAACGACCAATACTCAACAGGGGATGCCTTAATGGGAAGGTTACTTTACTCCTTTAAGGATAAATACTCAACGACACTATCTGTTAGAAGGGATGGCTACTCTGCTTTTGGACAAAGTAACCCTCGCGCCACCTTCTATTCCATTGCGGGAGCTTGGTTATTTTCAGATGAATCCTTCGTGGACTTGGACTGGCTGGATTTTGGAAAACTAAGGGTTTCTTGGGGAAGTAATGGCAATAGGGATATAGGTCGTTACGCTGCCCTATCCGATTTGAATACTGGTAAATATTTTTACCAAAGACCAAACGGAGAGCTATATTTTGTAAATCAGCTATATGTAAACACGATGAGCAACCCTAACCTGAAATGGGAAAGAACCAATTCCTTTAATGTTGGGCTTGACTTTTCATTTTTTAAAGGAGTCCTAGACGGAACACTCGAAATGTATAAAATGTCGACCAGAGACTTGCTAGTGGAAAGAAGCTTACCGGATATCCTTGGGTTCAACTTTGTATATGACAATTTGGGCCAAGTAGACAATAAAGGATTTGAACTCTCTCTTAACTCCAACAATATTAGAAAGCCAAACTTCACTTGGAGAACGGGAGTGAATTTCCAACTAAATAGGAATAAAATTGTCAGCTTATATGGAGACCTGGACGAAGAAGGCAATGAATTGGACGACATAGAAAATCAGTGGTTTATTGGTGAAGCCATTGACAGAATCTGGGGGATCAAAGCGGATGGCATCTATCAAGTAGAAGACAAGGATGAAGCTGCCGAATACGGAGTTTACCCAGGAGATTTCAGGTTAGTTGATGTCAATCAGGATGGTCTTTACACCATAGATGATAGGCAGTTTTTAGGATACACAGAGCCAAGATTCAGGTGGAGTATGCGAAATGAATTCAAAATCTATAAAAACTTTGATGTTTCCTTTATGCTTTATTCCTACTGGGGGCATGATGGTTCTTTCAATGAACTGAAAAACAGACAAGGGTTCCTTGATAGAACCAACTCTTACATTACACCATACTGGACAGAAGAAAACCCAAATAATGAATGGGCCAGACTTTACTCCAGTGATGGCAGTGCAAGCTTTTCTTTATACAGGAAAAAATCCTTTATCCGTCTAGAAAACATTTCTGTTGCATACACTTTACCGAAGGTAATGACAGAAAAAGCAAAGATTGAAAACCTAAGAATCTATTGTAATGTGAGAAATGTAGGACATTATGCTCCACAATGGGATTGGTTTGATCCAGAAAACAGTGGGCCTACACCAAGGTATTTCACACTTGGAATTGACCTCACATTGTAATTTGTTTTGACCAAAAAGAAAATTCCGATGAAATTAAATATTCAAAAAACATATACTAAAGCCTTTGCCATAGCGGCGACAGGAATACTGCTAAGCAGTGGTTGTAGTGAAGATTGGTTGGAGCCTCAACCCCTATCATTTTATGCTCCGGAAAACACCTATAATGAAGCCAGTGGGCTTTGGGGTGCAATGGTTGCCTGTGAAAGAAACCTTAGGCATGAATTAACTGGAGATGGACCTCCAATTTTGACCGAACATATTTTCTCTGAGGTCGCCATTGAAGGCACCACTGATAAATCGGGGCCTGCTCAAGATTTGAATCTTTTGATTACCCCTGATGCCAACCTGAACAGTACAAATACCAATAGAATTGGATGGTATTGGTATGAAGGCTTCAAAGGAATCAAATACGCCAATGTAGTGGTTTCCAGAATAGATGATCCAGAGGATTATGAATCCGAAGCGGAAAGAAACCATATTTTGGGAACGGCCTATTTCCACAGGGCGATGCGTTACTACCGATTGACCCAACAGTTTGGTGACGTTCCTTTGATCCTAGAAGAGATCACTCAGCCTAAACTGGACTTCTATAGTACAGACAGGAAGGTCATACTTAGAAAAATCAAGGAAGACCTAGAATGGGCCGAAGAATGGGTGCCTGATGTAATGGATCGTGGTAGAGTTCCAAAGGGTGCTGTTCAACACCTATTGACCAAAGTCAACTTAGCACTTGGTGAGTTTGATGATGCGATTGCTTCAGCATCACGTTTGATCGATGGTGGGGATTATTCCTTGATGACCGACAGGTTTGGAGCAACCGCAAATGATGCTTCTCGAAATGTAATTTGGGACCTTCACCGACCTGAAAACAAATCCCTTAATTCAAATAAAGAAGCTATCTTAATGGTCATGGACAGGATAGATACAGATGGTAATAGTGGTGGTATGACCAGTATGAGACAGGCTGTTCCTTTTTGGGGCAACAACATTAATACCCCTAATGGAAACAAAGGAACTTCTGACAAAAACAACATAGAAATCGATCAAGTAACTGCTTTAGGTAGAGGTATAGGGAGGCTAAGAGGAACCTGGTATCATCAAAGTATGATTTGGGATGATGAGAAAGACCTGAGACACGCCCCTGGTAACTGGATGGACATGGAAGACATGGTTTACAATAACCCTGGAATTGACGGCAGTGATTCCTACTATGGACAAAACCTGGAATTTAGAAACGCAGATGGTATAGTATTGGTATCTGATACCATCAGAAGCTGGTTCTCTTGGCCTCATTATAAGGTGTACATTCCCGATCCTCAAAGAACCCAACCGCAAGGCGGACATAGTGATTGGTACATCTTTAGGTTGGCAGAAACTTACTTATTAAGAGCAGAAGCGTATTATTGGAAAGATGACCTGGCCAATGCAGCAGCAGATATCAATGCTGTAAGAACCAGAGCAAAGTGTGACCCTTACACTGCTGCGGAGATCAATATAGGAACGGTGCTGGATGAAAGAGCGCGAGAGCTTTACTATGAAGAGCCAAGAAAAACTGAACTTACAAGGATGTCCTATCTCTTTGCCCAAACAGGTAAATCAGCCTATAATGGAAAAAGTTATAGCGAGGAAAATTTCTCTGAAGAAAACTTTTTCTACGATAGGATTATGGAAAAGACAGATTATTATAATAAAGGTGTCTTTACCAGACATGGAGATACCTACACCATGAGCCCATATCATGTACTATGGCCAATTCCTGCTGATGCAATAAACTCCAACACAAAGGGACAAATCAATCAGAACAAAGGTTATGCCGGTTTTGAAAACAATGTACCACCTCTGACCACGATAGAGGAAACAGAATAAATAATTATTAAACATGTACTAGCTCCATCGGATAACAGCAATTATCCGGTGGAGCATTTATCGTATATACCACCATTTATATAAAACTTAAAAGCTGAATTGTCTTTGAGAAATTTAAAAATTAAATTAAAGGGCCAAAGACCTAAAGTATTAATCATTATTCCATGTCAAAAGAAAATAACAGCCATAGAAGAAAATTTCTTAAATCCAGTTCTCTCTTGGTAGCTTCAGGGATTCTTTTTCCTAATATCAATTTTGGAAAGGCCCTTGATCCTGCAAGAGAAATCATTGGGCATGGTGATTTTAAATATCGTGTAAAAAAACAATGGGGTAACCAAGACCCGACAAAAATCCCAGTCAAGGACTGTCATGAAATGGTTCAGGATAAAAAAGGCAGATTGATTCTTCTGACCAATGAAACAAAGAACAATATTATTTTTTATGACCGTTCAGGAAAAGTGCTTAAAACTTGGGGACATGATTTCCCAGGAGCCCATGGCTTAACTTTACACAATGAGGGGGGGGAAGAGTTCCTTTACATCACTGACCATGACCGTCACCAAGTCTTTAAAACCACTCTGGATGGAAAAATCCTACTGACACTCGACTACCCTAAAGAAACTGGTGTCTATGAGAAGCCAGAACAATACCGCCCTACCGAAATTGCTATTGGCCCTACTGGGGACATCTATGTGGCAGATGGATATGGATTAAGTTACATCACCCAATATTCCCCAAAAGGTGAGTACATCCGCCATTTCGGAGGAAAGGGTGAAGATCAAGGCAACCTCAAACAAGCCCATGGTATCTGTCTAGATACCCGAAAAACTGACCAACCAGAATTGATCATCACTTCCAGACTGGCCCATGAATTCAAAAGGTTTTCTTTGGATGGTAATCATTTGGAAACTGTTCCTGTAACTGGTTGTTGGATCAACAGACCAGTGATCAAAGGACAAAATTTATATTTCTCAGTACTACGTACCGTAAGCAGGCAAGATTATGATGGACTCACCGTCGTACTCGACAAAAATAATAAAGTTGTCTCTGCACCAGGAGGCTCTGCTCCCGAGTACATTGATGGTAAGCTGCAAACCATAGTTTACGATGGCCACACATTTATGAACCCTCATGATGTGTGTATCGACAATGATGAAAACATCTACGTCCCCCAATGGAATTCTGAGCACACCTACCCTGTACAACTTGAAAGAGTATAGTTTATTAAAATAACCCATTCTAACCGTGATCAACTTTAAGTCCTTCAAACGAATCATTCCCCTTAGCTTTTCAGGAGCCATGGCCATTTTGGTCTTGGGCCTTTCCTGCAATGATAAGGAAGATGAAAAAGTGGACTTTAATGCCGAAGTAAGGCCAATCATCAATAACAAGTGCATTTCCTGCCATGGAGGAGTAAAACAATCCGGAAAATTCAGTTTACTTTTTGAATCCGAGGCACTAGCTGCCACCAAATCAGGTGAGCCTGCCATCATCCCTGGCCATGCCGATGAAAGTGAGATGATCAAAAGAATTCTCCACGAAGATCCCGAGGTAAGGATGCCACCCGAAGGCCCACCTCTTGATCCCAAGGAAATAGACATTTTAAAAAAATGGATCAATCAAGGAGCCAAATGGGAAGATCACTGGTCTTTCATTCCTCCAACGGATAAAGAAATCCCCGAAATAAGCGAATCAGGATGGACAGATAATCCAATCGATGCCTTTGTATTGGAGAAAATGGAAGAAAAAGGACTATCACCTTCTCCACAAGCTCCCGCAGCAACCCTGGCAAGAAGACTGAGCTTAGACTTGACGGGGCTCCCCCCTACACCAGAAATGGTAAAAAAATTAGAAGAAAGTCCTGACTTGGCGACATATGAAGAGTTGGTTGATGAGCTATTGGCCAGCCCGCAATACGGTGAGCGATGGGCAGCTATGTGGATGGACCTGGCCCGGTATGCTGATACCAAAGGTTACCAAAAAGACCGCCACCGCCCAATGTGGAAATTCCGGGACTGGGTCATTGATGCTTTCAATGCAGATATGCCCTTTGATCAGTTTACCATAGAGCAGATTGCAGGTGATCTGCTTCCAGAACCTAGCAAGGATCAACTGATTGCTACTGGCTTTCACCGCAACACCATGACCAACGATGAAAGTGGTACAGATGATGAAGAATTTAGGGTGGCAGCCGTCCTTGATAGGGTCAACACCACGTGGGAAGTTTGGCAAGGCATTACATTTGCCTGTGTACAATGCCACAGTCACCCCTATGACCCCATCAAACATGATGAGTTCTATGAATTCTATGCTTTCTTCAACAACACGTCAGATGCAGACACCTGGACAGACAGCCCAACGATGCCTGTTTATACCAAAATCGAAGAGCAAGAAAGAGCAAATATCCTACACTGGATCGACTCCGTTAAGAGTGCATCTCCAAAAACCAATTATCAATTTGCCCATCAAATCGAAGAAAAAGAAGTCGAATTAAAATCCATTCGACCTGACCCCTTGCCTGTCATGGAGGAATTGTCTGCTGATGAGCGACGTCAAACCTTTGTCTTTGAAAGGGGCAACTGGATGGAACACGGCAAAGAAGTCCAGCCCGGAGTTCCTGGCTCTATGCCCAAATTTCCTGATACTCTACCCAAAAATCGCTTAGGCTTGGCCAAATGGATTGTGAGTGACGACAACCCACTTACCGCCAGGGTAACAGTCAATAGAATTTGGGCCCAATTATTTGGACGAGGCATTGTAGAGACCCAAGAAGATTTTGGTTCACAAGGGTTTGAACCCACCCATCCTGAACTT
The DNA here is from genome assembly GCF_015533855.1 of Echinicola sp. 20G. Classification (GTDB taxonomy): domain Bacteria; phylum Bacteroidota; class Bacteroidia; order Cytophagales; family Cyclobacteriaceae; genus Echinicola. Next base: position 474,549 of record NZ_AP024154.1, read on the forward strand.
CTGGACTGGATGGCGGTCAATTGGATGAAGGAGCAGCATTGGCAACTTAAACCATTGCTGAAAATGATGGTCATGTCGGCCACCTATCGCCAGTCCTCTGAACTTAGCAAAGAAGCCTTGGAAAAAGATGCCGCCAATTATTGGCTCAGTCGTGGCCCAAGAGTGCGTTTGACCGCCGAACAAGTCAGGGACCAAGCACTGGCCGTGAGTGGTCTGCTCAGTAAAAAAATGTTTGGCCCATCTGTAATGCCACCTCAGCCAGATGGTGTTTGGCAAGTCATCAATAACCCTGAAAAATGGATAGAAAGCAAAGGGGATGACAAGCACCGAAGAGGAATTTATACTTATTGGCGAAGGACAAGTCCCTACCCATCTATGGTCAGTTTTGACAGCCCCAGTCGTGAGTTTTGTGTAAACAGAAGGATTCGTACCAATACGCCCCTACAAGCTTTGGTGACCATGAATGACCCTGTTTATGTGGAAGCGGCACAGGCACTGGCTCTTAAAATGAAAGCTGCTGGCAGCACACTGGATGAGCAGCTGAAAGAAGGTTATGAATTGGCCCTGTTCAAGCAGCCCAAACCTCAGGTGCTCAGCTCCTTGGAAGAGCTCTATCAGACCGCATACCTGCATTTCGAGGCCAACGGTGAAGGACTGGAAAACTTAGGAAAGCAAGAAACAGATCCATCCATCAATGCCCTGACCATGGTTGCCAATTCCATCCTTAATTTGGATGGATTCATTACAAAAGATTAAGCTAAAACTCTAAATACCCCGTCATGAACTTGTTTGAAGAAGTTGTATATAAAAATGCAGAGCTGAATACCAGAAGACACTTTCTCAAAAAATGCCTTTCGGGAATGGGAGGACTGGCACTTGGTTCACTCTTGGGAAGTTCATTGACTAGTTGTGGCAGCAATGATCCGACCGGCCAAATGGCTGACCTGAATAACCCCATGAAAGCCTTGCCCAGCCATTTTATCCCCAAGGCCAAAAGGGTGATTTACCTGCACATGGCTGGAGCCCCATCACAGCTGGAGCTTTTCGACTTCAAACCTGAACTACAGAAACTCAACGGACTGGACTGTCCTCCTTCTCTTTTAGAAGGAAAAAGGTTTGCCTTTATTCAAGGTACCCCCCAAATGTTGGGCCCTCAATATCAGTTCAAACAATATGGTCAATCTGGTGCTTGGGTATCTGACCGCTTACCCTACTTTTCCCAAAGTGTAGATGATGTGAGCTTTCTAAAAGCCATGCACACCGATGAATTCAACCATGCTCCTGCGCAACTTTTGATGCAGACTGGCAGTGCGAGACTAGGCAAGCCAAGTATTGGTTCTTGGGTCACTTATGGACTGGGATCTGAAAACCAAAACCTACCGGGATTTGTGGTTTTTGTATCAGGAGGAACCACCCCTAGTGCAGGTAAAAGTATATGGGGAAGTGGCTTTCTTCCAACTGTTTACCAAGGAGTACAATGCAGGTCCAAAGGTGACCCCGTACTCTATCTTTCTGATCCAAAGGGAGTCAGCAGGGAGTTGAGAGAAAAAACCATTGACATCATCAATGACATTAACCGTCAGCAATATCAGGAAGTGGGCGATCCAGAAATCATGACCCGAATTTCCCAATATGAAATGGCTTTTAAAATGCAAATGTCTGTTCCCGAAACCATGGACATTTCGGATGAGCCGGAATACATCCACGAAATGTACGGCACAGAACCGGGTAAATCATCCTTTGCCAACAACTGCCTTTTGGCAAGAAGGTTGGCTGAAAAGGGTGTTCGTTTTATCCAGCTCTACCATTATGGTTGGGATTCCCACGGCTCCAACCAAAAAGAATCTCTCCACCACGGCTTCAATGACCGCTGCCAAGAGGTGGACAAGCCCATGTCCGCGCTGCTACAAGACCTGAAGCAAAGAGGATTGTTAGATGACACCTTAGTGATCTGGGGCGGAGAGTTTGGCAGAACCCCCATGCGCGAAAACCGGGGTGGTAAAGAAATGAAATTTCAGGGCAGGGATCATCACTTAGAAGCCTTTACCATTTGGATGGCTGGTGGAGGTGTGAAGCCTGGCCTTTCCTTTGGTGAGACAGACGAAATTGGCTACTATGGAATTAAAGACCGTGTCCACGTGCATGACTTACAAGCTACCATACTTCACCTTTTAGGTATGGACCATGAAAAACTGACTTACCAATTTCAAGGTAGGGACTTTAGGCTTACTGATGTCCATGGAAATGTTTTCGAAAAAATCATTGCTTAAAAATTCATAACGAGAGTATTTTATACTTCGTCCCTTTTAAGACCTATATAAAAGAAAGTTTTCAAAAGAAAAAAACTTATATTAACTATCGAAATCTTGACACTAGACGTACTGGTAATATATTTTTGTTAAATTGCTACATCAATCTTTTTTGTAGTGCAAGTCACAGGCGTTTAATTTGGCAGAGTTGACAAAAGGCTTTTACCTTGGCAATCGTGACTCCACTTCAAAATCATGAGATTTGAAATGGCTTTTGCAAAGCCAAAATATACATGAGCAACAAGAAACAAATAACATCCTCTTCTCCCTTCAAAAAGACTGCGGTTCTTTCTGTGCTAAAATGGTGTTTTTGTTTATTCTTCCTTTTAAGTTTCACGGTCCAAGCTCAAAAACACCTGAACCTGTATCAATTGCCCCTGGAAGGCCTGAGCGATGTGGAAGTCCAATCCATTTATCAGGATCATTATGGTTTTCTTTGGTTTGGCACTGCCAATGGACTGAATCGATTTGATGGGCAAAAATACATTCATTTTTCATATCAGGATGGAGATGAAAGCAGCTTATCCAGCAATCAGGTGAATGCCATCATCGAAGATGAAAAAAACAACTTGTGGGTTGGGACAAAATATGGTCTCAACAAGTTTGACCGGAACACCAACACCTTTAAAAGGTACTTGCCAGCAACCAATGACTCAAGTTCCATTCCCGGAAAAAACATCAAAGTGCTGTTTCTTGACCAGTCCCAAAACCTTTGGATTGGAACCAATGAAGGACTTTCCCAATATGATGCAAATAGTGATCAATTCATCAATTATTTTCATCAAGAAGGAAACCCAAATAGCTTGAGTGGCAACAGTGTCAATCAAATTATTCAGGACTCCAAAGGACGACTTTGGATAGGAACTAACTATTCGGGGGTTAGCCTTTTTGAACCCAAAAAGAATGTTTTCATCAATTTTAAGCATGAACCTTCCGACCACGAAAGTCTCAGTGGAAATACCATCATTTCCCTTTTTGAAGACAGCTATAAAAATATCTGGATAGGCACCATCAGAAATGGATTGAACAGATTTGATGAAAGCACCCAAACTTTCAAACATTATACTCAAGGGAGTCACAGAGGAAGCCTTGCTACTAATTCCATCTATTCCATCACAGAAAATATGGATAGAAACCTGATTATTGGTGGAATGCAAGGCGGAATGAGTATTTATAACCGAAACACGGATACCTTTGTCAGGTACAATACCAAGGGACAAATCAACCTTAAAGGAAACACTGCCAGCGTTCTTACTGACTTTATCACCAAGGAAAAACAAATCCTAATTGCTACCAGCAATGGCGGGGTAAACATCTACGACAACCACCCCAGTAATTTTAAAACTTATCAACAAAACCCACTCAATGATCAGGGGTTGAGCATCGACCATGTCACAGCTTTATTGACTGATGAGAATGGACTGATTTGGGTCGGCACCAATGGCGGTGGGCTGAACCAATTTGACCCTGAAAGCGAGAAGTTTACCCACTTTCTTAAAAGCAACCAAAAGGGTTCATTAATGGATAACACCATCCTTTCCATTTCAAAATTCAATGGTAAAGACATCTTACTACTCAACACCCAGTTGAACGGATTGGCCATCTACGACAGGTCCAATGGCCAGTTTGTCAATATCGATATCTCGCTTCCGGATACACAGGAAACTAATATCAAATCCATTGTAATCGACCAATTTAATAAAGTATGGATCAGCACTGCAGAACAACTTTTTGTATTGAAAGATCTCAAGGCAAGTCCTGAAAAAATTATTCAGTTAAAAGGAGAAGGGGACGAAACCTTCTCAAGCTTACTGGAAAACAAGAATGGAAACTTACTGGCTGCCACCAACCTGGGCATCTACCAGATCGAAAATAAGTCAGCTTACCCTAGTTCCTTTTTGCCTTTCCCAAAGTCTCCCAATCAAACCTTTAACATAAGTGGAATAACAGAAGACTCAAAAGGACAAATTTGGATTTTCACCCAGCAAGCGGGAATTTGGCGTTTGGAGGAGAAAAAATTCATCCAAATCCCAAGTGGATCCCTTGCCCAAAAACAAATCAGCAACTTGTTTTTCAGTGACGAGACCCTATGGATTACGGCAGACAATGGCTTATTTCGTTGCAAACTTAACAATGACTCCATCGACATTGTCAATCACTATACGGCTACAGACGGTTTGCCCAATAGTGTTTTTTCCAGAGGAGCGGTGACCCAAAGTAAAGATGGACATTATTTCTTAGGGAGTTTGGGGGGCTTGAGTTCCTTTCACCCTGACAGCCTCCAGACCAACCCCAACATTCCTCCCATTGTGCTGACCAGTTTATCCATTGACAATAAAACAATCCCTCAGGGAACCAAGGGGATTTTGGAAAGGGAAATCAACCAAATGGAACAGATCACACTTCCAGAAGGCAGCAATGATTTCAGTTTGTCCTTTGCCAGTCTGAACTATATCAAGCCTGAAAAAAACCAGTATGCGTATAAATTAGAAGGGATTGATGAAGACTGGACATATACTACCCATACCTCGGCCAACTATGTCGACCTACCACCTGGAAGTTATACCTTTACAGTCAAAGGCAGCAATAATGATGGTTTGTGGAATGAAAATGGCCGATCCATCAAAATCAAAGTCCCGGGAAACCCCTATTTCAGCTCTTATTGGCTTATAGGTTTATTTGTTCTATTAGTCCTTTCAGGTGCATATATCTTTATCACCAAACAAAAGCTCTCTCAATCCAACATTATTGTACCTCAAAAACACCCAGTTCCAAAACCAATTTTGGACGAAGGCGAAATAAGGTCACTTGAAAGCAAAGAAGAGTCATCAGATGATTTCTTTGAAAGGGCCAAAAACATTGTATTGGCCCACCTGCAAGAGGAAGATTTTGATGTGAATATGCTTAGCCGAGAGCTTGGAACAAGCCGTACCCAGCTCTATCGAAAATTCAAGGAAAACAATGGCGACACGGTGTCTTCCTTTATCAAAGAAATCAAACTCAACAAAGCCTACCAACTTTTAACCACCTGTCAATTTACTATCACGGAAGTATACCAAATGTCCGGCTTCAAATCAGCTTCCCACTTCAGTAAATCCTTCCAAACAAGATTCGGACTATCCCCTTCTGAATTGATCTCCCAACACAAAAGAAAATCCAAACAAATAGCGAATTCCTTCTCAAACCCTTCATAAAAGGACATTTGGAACAAATAAACAAGTGATTTGGGACGATAGGAAAAGCATAAAAAAGGATAATTGGGCATATTTGTAGCATATGCTTTTTTAATAAAAGGCCATAGAGACATCAAATATGAACAGAAGACAATTTGCTAAATTCAGTGTTTTAGCATCGAGTGCTATAGCTTTTCCCAACATCAATTATGGCAAAGAAAGATCATCAAAAAACCCCATCATTGGCCATGGTGATTTTAAGTATAAGGTCTACCAAGACTGGGGAACCCAAAGTCCTTTAAAATATCCGGTCAAAGATTGCCATGAAATGGTTCAGGATAAAAAAGGCCGATTGATTTTACTTACCAACGAAACCAAAAATAATGTTATCTTTTATAGTCGTTCAGGAAAGGTATTGAAAACTTGGGGGCATGATTTTCCCGGTGCTCACGGTCTGACTTTGCATCAGGAAGGTGAAGAGGAATTCTTGTACATCACTGATCATGACCGACATCAAGTTTTCAAGACTACTTTGGATGGAAAAATCCTCCTTACACTGGATTTCCCCAAAGAAACCGGTGTCTACGACAAACCTGAACAATATCGCCCCACAGAAACCGCTATTGGCCCTAACGGGGACATATATGTAACTGATGGTTATGGTCAAAGTTACGTGATACAATATTCGTCCAAGGGGGAGTACATCAGGCACTTTGGCGGACGTGGAAATGAAGAGAACCAACTAAAGCAAGCCCATGGAATTTGCTTGGACACCAGAAATCCGGATAACCTGGAATTGCTGGTTACCTCACGAGGTGCTAAGGAATTCAAAAGATTTACCTTAGACGGCAAATACCTAGCAACCATCAAAACACCTGGCTGTGCCATTAACCGTGGAGTGATCAAGGGAAAAAACCTTTACTTCTCCGTGCTGGAGACTAAGACCCCTTGGGCCTATGACGGGATGGTCATTGTACTCAATGAAAACAACGAAATTGTTTCTGCTCCTGGAGGATCAGCGCCAAAGTACATCGATGGTATGCTTCAGAATATGGTCTCGGATAACATAAGCTTTATGAATCCACATGATGTTTGCATAGATGAGGATGAAAACATCTATGTACCTCAGTGGCTTTCTGGAAGAACCTATCCTGTCAAGCTAGAAAGAGTCTAACGAAAATGCGAAATAACCTTTAATGAATGGTCTAATGATGACACGATATTTAATCTTTTTTTTAAGCATCTTTACGGTGGGAATATTGACCTTTTTTTCTTGCAACAATCAAGAAGAAAAAGTTGATTTTAATGCTGAAGTCCGCCCTATCCTAAACAGCAAGTGTATTACTTGCCATGGAGGGGTAAAACAATCTGGTGACTTTAGTTTGCTTTTTGAATCTGAAGCTTTGGCAGCCACTAAATCCGGACACCCTGCCATCATTCCAGGTGATGCAGAAGGAAGCGAGATGATCAAAAGGATTTTGGAGGATGATCCTGAACAGCGTATGCCACCAGAAGGCCCATCGCTTAGCAAAGATGAAGTCAATATCCTAAAAAAATGGATCAATCAAGGTGCGAAGTGGGAAGACCATTGGTCATTTGTCGCACCAGAAAAACCCGAATTGCCACAAGCTGACCTTCAAGAATGGGAAGAAAATCCAATTGATCATTTTGTATTGGATAAAATAGAAGAGAAAGGACTTTCTCCATCTCCACAGGCTGATGCCAACACTTTGGCAAGAAGGCTGTCCCTTGACATTATTGGGCTTCCGCCTACTCCAGAGATGGTCCAAAAACTAAATAGTGACCCTTCTCTGAAGAATTATGAAAGCTTGGTGGATGAACTTTTGGATGCTCCCCAATTTGGAGAAAAATGGGCTTCCATGTGGTTGGATTTGGCCCGGTATGCTGACTCCAAGGGCTATGAAAAAGACCTCCACCGTGATATGTGGAAATACAGAGATTGGGTCATTAAAGCCTTTAATCAGGACATGCCTTTTGATCAGTTTACCATAGAACAGTTGGCCGGAGACTTATTGCCCAACCCAAGCAAAGACCAATTGATCGCTACAGGCTTCCACAGAAACACCATGACCAATGATGAAGGGGGGACCGATGATGAGGAGTTCCGTGTTGCTGCAGTTTTGGACAGGGTAAACACTACCTGGGAAGTTTGGCAAGGCATCACCTTTGCCTGTGTCCAATGCCATAGTCACCCCTATGACCCCATTAAACATGATGAATACTATGAGTTTTATGCCTTTTTCAACAACACCGCTGATGAGGACAGTTATCCCGTAGAGAAACCTGTTATACCAGTGTATACCGAGGTGGATAACCAGAAAAGGGAAGAACTTCTCAATTGGATAGACTCTGTCAAATCCAACAAAGTGAATTACAGGTTCGCCTCAACCATCAAAGAAAAAGAAGCGGAACTCAATGAGATCAAGCAATACACCTTGCCAGTTATGCAGGAACTTCCCGAGGAGGAAAGAAGGAAAACTTTTGTTTTCGAAAGAGGTAACTGGACTACCCATGGGAAGGAAGTGACCCCAGGTGTCCCTGGCTCCATGCCCAATTTGGAATCCAATACCAAACCTGACAGGCTTTCCATGGCGAAATGGTTGGTTAGTGAAGAAAACCCATTGACTGCTAGGGTGATGGTCAACAGGATCTGGGGACAGTTATTTGGAAAAGGCCTCGTAGAAACCCAAGAGGATTTCGGTTCTCAGGGAATTGAGCCTACCCACCCCGAGTTATTGGACTGGTTGGCCATCGAATGGATGCAAAAAGACCAGTGGCACCTAAAAGCATTGATCAAAAGGATCGTCATGTCAGCCACCTATAGACAATCCTCAGAGGTAAGCCCGAAAACCCTTAAAATAGACGCTGCCAATGACTATTTATCCAGGGCACCAAGGGTAAGGTTATCTGCTGAGCAAGTCAGGGATCAGGCTTTGGCGGTCAGTGGTTTATTGAGCGATAAAATGTACGGGCCATCCGTAATGCCTTATCAGCCAGAAGGTATCTGGCAAGCCGTATACAATGGTAGTTCCTGGGAAAAAAGTAAAGGAGAAGACCAATACAGAAGAGCCGTCTACACTTACTTGCGAAGGACCAGCCCATACCCATCCATGACGGCTTTTGATGGGCCTAGCCGAGAGTTTTGTGTCAATCGAAGAATCGACACCAATACACCACTACAAGCCTTGGTTACCCTAAATGATGCGGTATTTGTAGAAGCAGCACAAGAGGTTGCCAAAAAGATGCAAGCTGCCGCAGATCAGACCAAAGATCAAATTATTTATGGCTATGAACTTGCGCTTTTCCAATCTCCATCAGAAGAAGACATGAAAATCTTGATGGAACTGTATACCAATGCCCATTCGCATTTTGAGACTACTGGGAAAGGCCTGGAAAACATGGACAATAAAACCACTGACCCAGCATTGAACTCGCTTACCGTAGTGGCCAATGCCATATTGAATTTGGATAAGTTCATCACTAAAAACTAAACTCGCTAACAACTGATATCATGAATATATTTGAGGAAGAACAATATAGACAGGCCGAACTCAATACCCGCCGGCAATTCCTAAGGAAATGCATCTCAGGAATGGGAGGAATTGCTTTAGGCTCCTTAATGGGTAGCGCCCTGACCAGCTGTGGAAGCGATTCCAGCAGCTCAGGACTGGTCAGAAGCAGTGATAATCCGATGGGTGCCCTTCCTTCCCACTTTTTACCCAAAGCCAAAAGGGTTATTTACCTCCACATGGCAGGAGCTCCTTCCCAGTTGGAATTATTTGATTACAAGCCTGAACTTCAAAAACTGGACGGTCTGGATTGTCCTCCATCTCTTTTGGAAGGAAAAAGATTTGCCTTTATCAAAGGCACTCCTAAGATGCTTGGCCCTCAATTTAATTTTGCCCAGCACGGTCAATCCGGGGCTTGGATGTCTGATCGCCTTCCCCACCTTTCCAGCTGTGTGGATGATATGACCTTCCTCAAGGCCATGCACACCAATGAATTCAACCATGCTCCTGCCCAGCTGCTGCTCCAAACCGGTAGTGCCAGATTGGGTAAGCCCAGTATGGGTTCATGGGTCACTTATGGACTAGGTTCTGAAAACCAAAACCTTCCTGGGTTTATGGTCTTGGTATCTGGAGGAAAAACCCCTAGTGCCGGTAAGAGTATCTGGGGCAGTGGCTTCTTACCTACCGTCTATCAAGGGGTACAATGCCGCTCCAAAGGTGATCCCGTGCTTTATCTTTCTGATCCAAAAGGGATGAGCAAGGCTTTGCGCGAGCAGTCCATCCAAGCCATCAACAAGCTCAACCAAAAGCAATTCGAGGAAATCGGAGATCCTGAAATCATGACCCGAATTTCCCAATATGAAATGGCCTTTAAGATGCAAACCTCTGTCCCGGAAACCATGGATATCAAGGACGAACCAGAATACATCCATAAAATGTATGGTACCCAACCTGGCCAATCCTCCTTTGCCAACAACTGCCTTTTGGCTAGGAGGCTGGCAGAAAAAGGGGTTCGCTTTATCCAGCTTTACCACTGGGGATGGGATGCCCATGGAGCTGCTAAGAGTGAAGCAATCAACCATGGGTTCAAAGAACGCTGCCATGAAGTAGATCAACCCATTGCTGCCCTGCTGAAAGACCTCAAACAAAGAGGCCTTTTGGATGACACCTTGGTGGTATGGGGTGGAGAATTTGGCAGAACACCGATGAGGGAAAACCGAGGTGGCAAAGAAATGAAATTCGTTGGTCGTGACCATCACTTGGAGGCTTTCACTACTTGGATGGCCGGTGGCGGTATCAAACCAGGCATGACCTATGGTGAAACCGATGAGATTGGCTATTATGGAATCAAAGACCGTGTCCATGTCCACGACCTTCAAGCGACCATCCTGCATCAGTTGGGATTGAACCATGAAAAGCTCACCTACCATTTCCAAGGTCGGGACTTTAGGCTGACCGATGTTCATGGAGAAGTGGTGAAAAAAATCATTGCCTAATTGAACTATAATGACCATGAATAGTATCTTCATCTACTGATAACAATATTCCCTTAAGCATGAGAAAGACCGTTTACCTATTATTGATTTTTCAACTGATTACCATTCCTATTTTATATGCGCAAGGTGTGGATGCTGCTGCAGAAGAAACTTCAGACCTATGGTTGTTTATCGGTCGCTTTCACCCTTTGATCGTACATTTGCCAATTGGTTTTATCATGCTTGCCTTCCTGATGGAAGTCATGGCGAGGTGGCCCAAATTCAAGCATTTGGAGCAAAGTGTTTCCTTTGTCCTGACCTTGGGCATCTTGAGTTCGGTGGGTGCCGCTGTCTTTGGCTATCTGCTTTCCCTCAGTGGAGAATACCAAGGAAGCACCTTGGATTGGCACCTTTGGCTGGGCTTGTCCACCTTGGGTTTTGCCATCATTGCCTTGGTGTTAAAAGTAAAACAAGCCAATACCGCATACTTCACCTTTCTATCGGCCAGTGTCATTTGCTTGACCTTGACAGGACACCTTGGCGGTAATCTTACCCATGGCTCGGATTACCTAGTGCGGTATATGCCCAACACTCTTCGTGCCATGACGGGTATGCCACCCAAGCCAGAGAGCAAGCACAAGCCCATCACCAATTTGGAAGAAGCCATTGTCTTTGATGACCTGATCAAGCCTATCACGGACAATAGCTGTGAAAGCTGCCACAACGCCGAAAAAACCAAAGGAAACCTTAGGCTGGATACCAAAGAAGGATTCCTTAAAGGGGGTGAAAATGGCCCATCACTGGTGCCCGGACAAGCAGCCCACAGTGAGCTGATCAAAAGGGTTAAACTCCCCAAAGACCATGAAGATGTGATGCCTCCTGAAGGTAAAAAGCCCTTGAGCAAAGAGGAAATTGCCCTGCTGGAATGGTGGATCAATAATGACGCTTCCTTTGATAAGAAAGTCGCCGAAGTAGAAGTCCCTGATGATATCAAGGAAATCCTTGATGCCTTGGTCAATCCACAGCAATCCAGCCTGAGCCCTCTTTATGCCATGGAGGTCAAGCCTGCTTCTCAAGATGAGGTGGAAACACTAAAAGAAATGGGCTTTTCCGTTTCTCCTATTTCTGCAGAAAGCCCATTTATCCAAGTGAGCTATTTGATTTCAGGACAACCCCTGAACGATGAAAGCATAAAAGCCATAAAAAAAGTGGCCAAGCAAACCACTTGGCTTAATCTGGGCAAGGCAGCTTTGGCAGATGGGCAGAAATTCACCTTCCTGAAAGACTTCAACCACCTGACCCAATTGCATTTGGAAAAAACTGCCATCACGGACGAAGAAGTGAAGGACCTGGCCCAAATGGAATTTCTGGAATACCTGAACCTGTACAATACGGCCATTACGGACAAAAGTGTGGAACCCCTCACCGCCCTGAAAAGGCTGAGAAAGATTTACCTTTGGGAAACCCAAGTGAGTGAAGATGGAAAATCTTCCCTGCAAAAAGCCATCCCTGAGTTGGCCATTATCGCTGATGGACTTCCCCAAAACTTTGATGTCCCTTTGGACTCCCTCAATGACAGTACCGTCATTGCCACCAAATAATTGAATACTTTGAATAGCGCTAATAGCCATTGAATACCAAAACATGAAGAAGAACAACCAATTTGACCGAAGAAAATTTATAAAATCCAGCTCTGCCCTGGTAACCTCCAGCTTTTTACTGCCCAATATCAACTTTGGAATGAGCAAAAATCCAGAAGATGAAATCATCGGGCATGGTGACTTCAAATACAAAGTCAACAAAAACTGGGGTACACAAGACCCCGCCAAGTACCCTGTAAAAGACTGCCATGAGATGGTACAGGACAAGCAGGGCCGATTGATCCTGCTTACCAATGAAACCAAAAACAATGTCATCTTCTATGACCGCTCCGGTAAAATCCTCAAAACCTGGGGCAATGACTTCCCGGGTGCCCATGGCCTGACCTTGCATGAAGAAGGTGGAGAGGAATTCCTTTATATCACCGATCATGACCGTCATCAAGTTTTCAAGACGACCTTGGACGGTAGGATCCTTTTGGTATTGGACTACCCCAAAGAGACAGGCATGTATGAAGGGCCCAGCCAATACAAACCTACCGAAACCGCCATCGGCCCCAATGGAGATATCTATGTCGCAGATGGTTATGGCAAAAGCTACGTCATCCAATACTCCCCAAAAGGAGAATATATCCGTCACTTTGCCGGACAAGGCAATGGAGAGGCGCAGGTCAAGCAAGCCCATGGCGTATGTTTGGATACCCGAAAAGGAACACCTGAGCTTTTGGTCACTTCCCGTGCAGCCCAGGAATTTAAGCGCTTCAACCTGAATGGTGAACATTTGGAAACCATCACCACACCCGGTGCCTGGATCTGTCGTCCGGTGATCAAAGGAGACAACCTTTACTTTGCCGTGATTGTCTCCAAAAGCTGGGAGAATTACGATGGCTTTGTAATGGTCTTGGACAAAGACAATAAAGTGGTGTCTTCACCAGGTGGTACCAAGCCTACTTATGTGGATGGTAAGCTTCAAGTCAGCGAACATATAGGCCAGGCCTTTATGAATCCCCATGATGTTTGCATCGACCAAGATGAAAATATCTATGTCCCCCAGTGGGCCTCCGAAAAAACTTACCCGATCCTATTGGAAAGGGTTTAAACCATTACTTATCAAAACAAGTTGGTCCTCGCTTGCAGCGAGGACCTTTTTTTATAGCATTGCGTTTGCAAAATCGGTTGAGAGGAAGTAAAAGTCGGTTTAGCTTGGAGATACTGCATAGAGGATCAGGGGAGCTTCTTTTCCTTTGAGAGGAATACTTCCCATCTGCTCAAAGTGGAAAGTATTAGTTTCCAGGTCTTGCTTTAGCAGGCTTGAAATCAACAGTTCTTGTCCTAGGGCATTACATTGGCTTTGGATGCGGGCAGCGGTGTTGATGGTGTCACCATGAAAGGCAATTTCTTTTTTAAATTTCCCCACTTCAGTCATAGTCACCACACCGGCATGTAGGCCTGCTTTGAAATGGGGCAGGCAACCGTACTGTCGATGGTAATAATCCTGCTTGGTGGCCAGTTGCTGCTTAAAGTTAAAAAAGGATTTGAGGCAATTTTGGTATTTAATCCCTTCCTCTAGCTTCCAGGTGAGGATCGCTTCATCACCCACATATTGATAGATCTCCGCATCATTTTCAGCCACAATACCCAGATCATTGAAACAGTCCTGAATCAACTTGCTGTATTGAATATGCCCTAGCCTTTCGGCATGTGTGGTAGACGATTGAAGGTCCAAAAACATAAAGATCCGCTCTACCTCCCTTGGGGTGTAGAATTTTCCCCGAAAAAGTTGCCACAGGTTATCCCCTCCAAAATAAAGCTGGACTTGTCGCAGGGCAAACATCAACCCATCGACCACCACAATATAAAAGTAAATGGCAAAGCTTCCCGGTTCGAATGCAAATTCCAAATAGCTGATTTCATCACCAAAAATCCAATAGGCCAAGGAGACTATGGTCCAAAGAAATAAGATAACATAACCTAGCCTTGCCGCCAAAAGACCCTGCAGGGACATTTTCTTATAGCCATGCTTTTCGGTTAAAATCTGGGCATAACCTGAAATAGCTCCAAAGATCACTCCACCGATCAAGGACACCCAAATGGCTTTGCCCAGCTCAAACTGCACCGAGCCCAACTCCTCGGTACCTTCTCCACGCACAATACTCAAAAAAATAAAGGCCAGACACCACCCCACCATATACTGCCTGATAATGGCCCACTTTCGTTTGTTTTGGAGTTTCATTTATTGTTTATTAGGTGGAAGGGAATAAAATGGGATTTTTAGTTTAATTTACTTTTAACACTTATCACTCCAAACCAGTGACCGTTTTCAACAAGGACTTTTAAATCAGTACATCTGAAATGCTTACTCTAGCAGGACGTATTAATAATGTAGGGATTTAAGCATCCGAGTTGCCAACTTGGATGAACGAGAATGCGCTAGAGATAAACATAATGGGGAATAATTCTAAATTTTAAACCTTGATCAAATGGACTTCTCATATGCCTCCATGATCCAACCCTTCAGTTCTGCATCTACCTCCGACACTTCAAATAGCTGCACACGATGGGTGCACATGGTGCCAAAAGGGCCTGAATCTCCCAACCTCTCGGTGGAGGGCTGATCTTTTAACTTAAAGCCCAAATCAATTCTGGTTTTGGTAGCAGGCTTGATCAAGATAAATTGTCTTTTTCGGATGATGCTGACACTTCCCTTTTTGGGGGTGATGGTGACATCTTCTCCCAAGGTTTTGACATAATCGATTAGGGCCTGATAAATCGGCAACAATTCCTCTTTTCCTTTGTATTGCGCTGTAATCAAATCGTCATCGGATGCCGCTTCATCTTTTGACAGCGTCACGATGGTATTGGCAAAACCATGTGTCACCTGATGTTTCTTCTTTAAGTATTGGACTGCTTCAGAATGTTTAGAAAAGGATTTTTCTTTCAAAATCTCCAACCATTCAGTCAGAGACTTACCCGTTTTTTCAGGCATATTGTCGATCATTGTTTGCAGGGCTTTTTCCATAACAGGTGTTTTATGTGCTACCAAAAGTCATTTGAGGTATATTAAAATTAATGATTTCGATGAAAAGTGTAGCGCTTTCTAGCTATTTAAAGTCTCTAGGGCATCTAAAACACAAGAAAGGCCTCACTTGTTGCGAGGCCTTTCTTGTGTTATAGATGTTGACAGCAAACATTAAATAGGTAAGGGTTTAGCCAGTCCTGTTTGATACAGGCCAACTAAGACCTACCAAATTCAACATGCACCATACTACACCTTGAAGCAAAATCCTATTTTAGATTCTCTGTGAAGAAAGTTTCTATTTTTTGGAAAGGGATGACATCCGTTTTATCATATAAATCTGTATGGACAGCTCCTGGAATAATCATCAACTCTTTAGGCTCTGAAGCCTTTTTGTAAACATCCTCACTGAAATACCGTGAATGAGCCTCTTCCCCTGCTATTAAAAGCATCGGGCGTGGTGAAATTTCCTTAATGTAAGTTAAGAGGGGAGCATTCATAAATGGTAAAACATTGGTCACCGTCCATGAGCCATTCGAATTTAAGGAACGTTCATGGAAGCCCCTGTCAGTCTTATAATAGTCCGCATACTCTTTCACAAACTGTGGGGCATCATCACCTATGCCTTCCAATGACTTGGGACCCATTTTGGGAGTTCCATTTTCAGCATCTTCCCATCTTTGCCTGCTTAATTCTTCCAGCATCTGGGTACGCTGCGCTGGAGTGGTGCTCTCAAAATACCCTTCTGTATTCACCCTGCACATATCATACATACTGGTAGTGGCCACTGCTTTTACCCTTTTGTCTACCACTGTGGCATTTAAAGCAAACCCTCCAAAACCACAAATTCCTATGATACCCAATTTATCCCTGTTGACATTTTCCAATAATCCCAAAAAATCAATCGCCGCGCTGAAGTCTTCGGTATTGATATCGGGAGATGCTATATGGCGAGGTTCTCCTCCACTTTCCCCTGTATAAGATGGATCAAATGCCAAAGCAACAAAGCCTAATGTTGCCATTTGATTGGCATAGAGTCCTGATGATTGCTCTTTGACAGCCCCGAAAGGCCCACTAATTGCCAAAGCCGGTAAACTATCCCCTCCACTTTTAGGCATATACAAGTCCCCAGATAGCTCGATTCCATAACGGTTTGTAAAACTTACTTTTTGGCGAGTTACTGCTTCACTTAATTCAAACGTATATTTTTCTTCTTGTACTTTCATTGGTTCACTTTTTAGTTTTTGCACTTCTGTTTTTTGATCTTGGTTACAAGCTCCCAGTATCCATAAGCTTGTTGCCAAAAACATTATCATTTTTTCCATTGGTTTTGCTGATTTGAAATTTTTACTTGATCGAATATTGCTCATCGGTTACTGACTCCTGCCAATCCACTATTCCATTTTCGGTATTCGGTACGATATAAAGTTGCTGAAGGCCAACTTCAGGGCTTGCCCCATGCCAATGCCTTACATTGGGAGGACACTTAACCACATCTCCTTTTTTGATGACCTGTATGGGCTGCCCCTCAATTTGATGATAACCTTTTCCATCTGTGATAATCAGAATTTGCCCCGAAGGATGTGTGTGCCAATTGCTCCTTGCGCCAGGTTCGAAATAAACGTTTCCAACTGCTGTGGTATAAATGGAATCAACCTGCACCAACCCAATATTAAATGCATTTCCAGTAAAAAAGTCTGAGGGACCTTTTTGACCTTTTGGAAAAATCTCCTCCAATTCATGGTTGCTTGTTTTCATTTCTTCTTGTTTTGGCTCCTTGTTGCAGGATAACACCAGAACAAGTACCATCACTGCTAAGATTTTGCTTGATATTTTCATAGGGTTCAAATTAAATTCCTTTAATAATTTTAGCGGGTATTCCACCTACAATTACATTATCAGGGACATCCTTAGAAACCACTGCTCCAGCCGCCACAATGGCATTTTCTCCAATGGTTACCCCTTGGAGGATAGTGGCATTAGCACCAACCCAAGCGTTCTTTTTAATATGAATAGGTTTTGGAACTAGTGAATGTCTGGTATCGGAAGAAACAGGATGTCCTTCAGAAAGCAAACTGACTTTGGGAGCGATTTGTACTTCATCCTCGATGATAATCCCTCCCAGATCAAGGAAAACGCAATCGAAATTGATAAATACATTTTTCCCAATTTTGGTATGCCTTCCATAATTAAGATACAATGGAGTAAACACGAAAGTACTTTCAGGTATCTCAGACCCGGTGATCTCACTTAGCAAGTTCCTAATCTCAACTGGATCCGCTGAATTATTCATCGAAACAAGCAGCTTTTTCGTAGTGTAGGCAGCCTTCGTCAGTTTATGCCTTTCACTATCATTGGAAGTAATCGTTTCTCCCTTGATTAACCGGTCAAAAATATTCGCTTTCTCCATCTTTGTATGCTTTGATACAAAGGTCTGGAATTCCTAAGCGCTCCAGCTAAAACTTTTCAAACCAAAAATTAAGGAATTCACACTTTTTCCATTCGGACAGAAGAAGGGCTTTGGCCTGTATGCTTTTTGAAAAAATTATTGAAATAAGTAGGGTACTCAAATCCTAAGGCAAAAGCGATCTCAGAAATATTCCAATCGGTATGTTTCAAAATTGCTTTGGCCTCGTTGATAATTCGCTCCGAAATATGGGTAGAAGTTGTTTTGCTCGTAACCTCCTTTACGGTCCGGTTCAGGTAATTGACATGCACTGAGAGGTTGCTGGCATAGTCCTTGGCCGTCCGCAGCTGAAGAGGGCGATCGGGACTCTCAATAGGAAATTGCCTTTCCAACAATTCCAGAAAAACATTGGTCAAGCGCTGCGCCCCATTTTTATCTTGATTATAGTTGTCCGATGGTTTTAGCTTTAAAGACTCGTGTAAAATCAAATCAATATAATTACGAATCAGGTCATCTTTGTATTCATAATGAGACTGTTGTTCAGCAATCATTCTTTGAAAAATACTGTTCAAAAAAAGCCTTTGGTCTTCTTTAATTTCAAGAATGGGCGTGCCTCCCACTTTGAACAATGGTGATTTTTGAAGGCTTTCAGATCGTTTTACAGCGGTAAGAAAATCTTCCGAAAATAAAATAGTGTACCCTACATATTTTGTGGATAGCGTCTCCCAAGAGTAGGGGATATTCGGGTTTCCAAAGAACAAAATTGTTCCCTCTGCCTCAAAACTCCTATCAGCATAATGGATTCGGCTTTTCCCTGTGGTCAGGCAAATTTTATAAAAATCCTTTCGGCTATATGCCTTGGTGGCATTACCGTCTTTTTCTATTTGAAAGACATTAAAACCTTTCAACTTTAGCTCATTATTATATTCGGAAAGACTTCTTGACATAGCACAAAGTTAAGAAATTCAAACTAAAATACGGCTAAAAGAGAAACACATCTACCAAAGGTCTATTGCTTAGTGTTTAGTAAAAGCGCTATAGTCTATTTATTCATCTAAAACCAACTCTTACTTTGCTTCAAAGATATTTTCATTATCATCTGACTTTAAAGCCATAGAAACAAGAATCAGTACTGAGGTGAGCTTGACATTCTGGTCAAGTTCTTATAGAAAAGGAATAACAACTTCAATTGTTCGAACTATATTCCCATTTTGAATTTTTCTTTAGTGTAATTTCTACACTTAAAATTTTATTTTCTCCTTTCCTGTGCTATTTTTGGAAAGGTATTCGATTAATAAACCCCTATTTTCAAATAACCCCTAATCATGAAGATTAAACATTTTCTCCTTACAAGCTTAGCTGCAGCTGGTTTTTCCTTACAGGCCACGGCCCAAAAAGCCAGTTTTGAAGTTAATCCTCCTCTTCCAGGCAATCCCGTTATTACTGAAAAATACACTGCTGACCCTGCTGCCATCGTGCACCAAGACACCGTTTTTTTGTATGTCGGTCATGACCAAGCCCCTCCAAGAGAAAATCGTTATGAAATGCATGAATGGTTGATTTATTCTTCCACAGACATGGTGAATTGGGAAGAAAGAGCTGCGGTCAATGTCAAGGAGACCTTTGAATGGGCAGCAGACGATGCTTGGGCATCAGAAGTCATTGAAAAGGATGGTAAGTTTTATTGGTTTGTCACGGTTTCCCATAAGGAAATTCATGGTAAGTCGATTGGCATTGCAGTAGCGGACAGCCCAATAGGGCCTTGGAAGGATGCCCTGGGACATGCCCTGATTACCAACGATATGACCACGGATGCCAAAATCAGTTGGGACGACATTGATCCTACGGTCTTTATCGATGACGATGGATCTGCCCACTTATTTTGGGGAAACACCATTTGCTATTATGCCAAGCTTAAGGACAATATGATCGAGTTGGACAGTGAGATCCAATACATCGACCTACCCCATTTCACTGAGGCTCCTTGGTTGCACAAAAAAGGCAACAATTATTATTTGTCCTATGCTTACAAATTCCCCGAAAAAACCGCCTATGCCATGAGCAAAAGTGTAGCAGGCCCGTGGGAGTTTAAAGGCATCCTTAACGAGGTAGCCGGCAACAGCAACACCAACCACCAGGCTATTATCGAATACAAGGGCAAGGATTACTTTATCTACCACAACGGTAGTATCCCAACGGATGGAGGTAGTTTCCGTCGCTCAGTTTGTGTGGACTATTTGTACTACAATCCTGATGGCACCATGAAGCGAATCATTATGACTTCAGAAGGAGTCGATCCAGCTGAATAACACTATTTAAGGCAGTATCCATACGGGTACTGCTACTTTCTTATTTATCTGAAATATATCCATAGAGCACTCTTTGCTTGAAATTTGACTTATCTTCTTTGAGCCACTCTTCAAAAAGACGGCGACAAAAGCCCCCTAGATCGTAACTCAAGATTTCTTCAGGTTTTACCCATTCAAACTCTTCCGCTTCATCATTCAGCACCACCTCAAAATTATCTGTCCTACAGGTATAATCGATGAAAATAAAATGCCTATCATCCCTAAAATGATCTTGAAGCACACTTTCCTGAATACTCAACAACCTCAAATCATACACTTCCAGTCCAGTTTCCTCCCTGATTTCCCGCTTGAGGGCATCTTCCATCCTTTCCCCCTTTTCAATGTGCCCACCAGGGATCACATATTGGTTGTTCCATTTGACAGATTTACAAAGTAAAATTTCATTTTTAGGGTTTATAATCACCGCTCCTACAGTCGGTTCCGGATATATTGACTCCATGTTTAATCGGCTTTAATACACTTTCGCAAAGCTAAAGCTTCTAAAAAAGAAAACCACAACAAGGAGCAGTTTATCTCCCTACTGTGGCTTATGGTTAGGTGGTTTTAAAAGTGGTTTATTTTACACCGAAGTGGTATTCGATTCTGTGCGTATAAGTTTCTCCCGGATTCAATCTTGCTGAAGGGAAACTCTCTTCATTGGGAGAATTAGGGTAAGTTTGTGGTTCCAGGCAAAGTCCATAATACTGGCCATAAGTCACCCCATCCACGGTGATGGTACCATCAAGGAAGTTACCACTGTAAAACTGAACTGCTGGAGAATCTGCATATAATTCCATTACCCTTCCTGATCCAGCATGATACAATTCCGCCATTTTGGTCATTTGACCATCGCTTTCACTTTTCAACACAAAGTTATGGTCATAACCACCTGGAACTTGGTCAATGCGCTCACCGATCTTATGTGGTGTCGTGAAATCAAAAGGAGTTCCTTCCACTGGAATCACTTCTCCTGTTGGGATCAAAGTCTCATCCACAGGTGTATAATGATCCGCCCAGATCGTCAACTCATGATCTAGGATTGTTTCCTTCAACCCACTTAGGTTAAAGTAGCCATGGTGGGTCAAATTCACGACAGTTGCTTTGCTGGTAGCTGCTTCAAAATCCACAGACAGCTCATTGTCATTGTTCAACTCAAAGGTGACCATGGTAGTCAATTCACCAGGATAACCTTCTTCACCATCAGGACTTACATAGGTCAAGGTCAAACCTGCCTTGGAATCATCTTTGATCACTTTTGCTTCCCAGAAAACCTTATTAAAGCCTTTGTCACCACCATGAAGGTGGTTTGGGCCATCATTGGTGGCCAAGGTATATTCTTCACCGTCCAAGGAGAATTTCCCCTTAGCAATTCTATTGGCATATCTTCCTACCGTAGATCCAAAATAATTGGTACTGCTGCTATATCCTTCCAGGTCCTCATAATGAAGCACTATGTTTTCCAATTTTCCATCCTTGTCAGGAACAACCAACCGAGGAATGACACCGCCATAGTTGGAAATGTCCACTTCGACTCCATTGGCATTTTTTAGGGTATAGATTTGTGCTTCTTTGCCTTCCACAGTGGCATTGGAAACACTAACATTCAGGCCACTGCCTTGGTCTACCACTTCTTCTTCCGAGGTAGACTCTTCATTTTCAGATGATTTTGGGGAACAGGCGTAAAAAGAAAGTGCTCCTGCAAGCACCATCACGCCAAGTAAGTTTGACTTTAATAGGTTCATAGAGTTTATAAGTTATTGATAATTAACAACCCTGCCCGTAATAGGCGTCTTTTCCATGCTTCCGTTCATAGTGCTTTTTGATCAAAGCATCCTTCAAACGAGGTGCATTAGGGTTAATTTGAAGGGTAAGATAAGCCATTTTTGCAACTTCCTCCAAGACTTTGCTATTATAAACTGCCTTGTCAGCATTTTTGCCCCAAGTGAAAGGCCCATGGTTTCCTACCAAGATCATTTCCACTTCCTGATAGTCCAGTCCTTTCTCCGCAAAACAGTCCAAAATCTGCTTTCCGGTCATGTGCTCATAATCTCCAGCAATCAGCTCATCAGCCATGGGAGGGGCACATGGAATGTCCTTGGTCAGGTGATCCGCATGGGTGGTACCAAAAATCGGAACATCCATTTGCGCTTGCGCCCAAGACACCCCGTAGAGTGAATGCGTATGCACTATCCCACCAATGTGCTCCCATTCCTTGTACAAGTAAGCGTGCGTTTTCGTATCGGAAGAAGGCCTCAATGCTCCCTCCACTATCTTAGCATCAAAATCACAAATAACGATATCTTCAGCTTTCAATTTCTCATAAGGCACTCCACTTGGCTTGATAGCAAAAACACCTTCATTTCTGTCCACTGCACTAACATTTCCAAAAGTATATACCACCAAATCCAGCTTGGGCAGCTGCATATTGGCTTCGTAACATTCTCTCTTTAGCTCAATAAATTTACTCATTGGTTAATTGGTTTTTATGGGTTAATCCTGCTGTGAACCAACAGGTCAAACAGATGCTCAATTTAAAAATAATATTTGTATTTATTACACTTATTAATTTCAAAGATGCTTGCATGAAAGATAAACAAAATGAGCATCTTTTTATTTTGATGTGATTAAAACCGTTATCATCATTTAATTTGCAGGTATAAATACATTAATTTAGGTATTGATTTTATTGCCGCCAATGACAAATTTTACACATGCTTATAACTTTAAGATTTGGTATCTTTTTTAGCCTTATTCTCTTTTATACTGGTGTACAGGCACAGGAAACTTTTCCTGTATTCAGAAAATATGGTGTTGATCAAGGTATCAAACAACCTTTCCCGTATGACATCCTCCATAGCTCATCTGGTTATGTCTGGATAGCAGGAGAAAATGGTCTCTGGAAATTTGATGGTAATTCCTTTCGTGCTTATAGCCATGATGTGGAGGATAGCAGCTCTCTGGGCTATGATTTCATATGGGTGCTTTTTGAAGACAGTCAACAAAACATCTGGGCAGGAACCTATGGCGGTGGAGTCAGTAGATACAATCCCAAATTGGATAATTTCACAAACTTTTCCTTTGACGAACAGGACTCTACAAGTATTAGTGATGATCAGGTCCGGGGAATTGCAGAAGATCCTCAGGGAAATATTTGGTTGGGCACGGATAATGGTCTTTCCATGTTTGACACTACCACCCATAGATTCACAAGATATGGTGTAAAAGATGGACTTCTGAGCACCACAGTACGACAAATCAAACTTTCTAAGGACAAAAAGAGACTCTTCATTGCTACAGGAGAGGGACTGAATATACTGGACTTGAAGTCCATGGAGTTTTCAAGTGTAATCCATGAAGAAAGCAACCCTAATAGCTTAAGCCACTTTTACCTTTACGACCTACATGAATATCCGCAAGGAACCCTATGGTTAGGCACTGGTGATGGCCTTGATAAATTAAACTTACAAAGCGGAAAAATAACACACTATAAATCCAGTTCCAACCCAGAGACCATTAGCCATGATGTGATTTTTTCCATTAGTAACCACACTGATCACCCAGACAAACTTTTCGTAGGCACCCTCAGTGGCCTAAATGTACTAGACCTAAAATCAGGAAAAGCGGAACGCATTGTATCTGAACGAACCAATCCAAACAAACTACAGGGAGATAATATTTACAAGGTAGCCCCAGGAAGGGATGGCAGTATTTGGGTTGCAGTTTATAATGAAGGGATTTTTCAGTACCATCCCCATTACCATAAGTTCAATTCCGAGAAATTGGTTAAAGAAACTACGGACAAGTACTTTTCCAGAGTTAGCAGTATGATCAGGCATGATGAGGATGAATATATTTTTACGACCTATTCTGGTTTATTCGTTAAGAACTTTGATTCTGGAAAAACAACACAATATACCATTCCAACAGGAGATCAAAACAGTGTCAACAGGCTGGCCATGATCACCCGTATTTCAGAGAACACCTACTGGGTTTCTACTTGGGGGCATTTCATATATGAATGGAATCACCTGACCAAACAACTCAAACCTCTCTCACATGCAACAGCTGAAGAAGGGTTCTTGCCAGAATTCAACCTTCCTATTCTGTGCGATAGCCAACAGCGTGTGTGGATTGGGAATTCCGAAAAAGGGCTGTTTATCTGGAACCCAGAAACCAAAACTGCAGACCCATTTCCCATTCGTGAAAATTTGGTCAATGATGGTAACCATGATGAATTTGTCTCCTATATTTTCGAGGACAGTAAGCAAAGAATTTGGGTAGGTAGTCGTGGAGGACTCAACCTGCTAAATGAGGATAAAAAGACCTTTACCAAATTTATCCATGAGGAGGGTAATTTCAACAGTTTGAGCAGTAATAAAATCAACCATATTTCCGAAGATCACAAGGGTAACCTTTGGATAAGTACTGAGCTGGGTCTTAGCAAATTGGATTTGCGGGACAGCACCTTTAGCAATTACTACCTTAAAGACGGGCTTCCCTCCAATGTCATCAGCTCCACTGTTGAGGACAAGTCGGGGAACCTTTGGATAGCCACAGCTGAGGGAATTTCCATGCTCAATCAAAATGGAAACTTCAGGAATTATAACAGAGAAGATGGTCTGATGGACAACTATTTCATTTTTAGAGCTGCTTATAAGGATACTGAGGGAAATATTTTCTTTGGTTCTTCCAGTGGCCTGGAATATTTTGACCCATTAAAAATTCCTGAAAACACTCAAGAAAACAAGGTGCAAATTACAGGTATTGACTTGTTCAACAGTCCACTCTCTTCAAGTGATTCCACCGGAGTTTTATCACAAGCAGTTTCTTATACCGATGAAATCACGCTGGATCACAAACAGTCGGTAATTTCCTTCCATTTTACGGCCATCAACCATATTAATGGACACAAAAACAAGTTCCGATACAGACTCCGAGGCTATGATGAGTCCTGGCGCCCTGTCACCGAAAGTCGCTCTACCACCTATACCAACTTACCATCAGGTGACTATACTTTCCAAGTGATGGCCTGCAATAATGATGGGATTTGGTCGGAACAAAGAGCCTCTTTGGGACTCACTATTTTACCCCCTTGGTATGATACTTGGTGGTTCAAAACCTGCTTCACTATTCTTTTATTAGCAGGAGTTTTGTATCAATACCAACGCATCTCAAAACACAAAGAAAGACTTGAAAACCAAGTCGCCCAGCGAACCTCAGAAATCAAGCTTCAAAAAGAGCAAATTGAAGCGCAACATGCGGTGCTACAAGATAAAAACATAAGGATTGAAAGTCTCTTGAGAGAGTTAAATCACCGGGTAAAAAACAACCTACAACTCGTTTCAAGCATACTGAACCTTCAAAGCCGGAGTGTCAAAGACAAAAATGCAAAAGTTGCCCTGATCGATGGACGTATGAGAATGCAAGCGCTCTCCTTGCTTCACCAAAAACTGTACGTTACGGATGTTGACTCGCAGGTAAACTGTAAAAACTACATCAAGGATTTGTTTGACCAGATCGAAGCTGCTTTCAAAAGTCAGTTCAAATCTTTCAGTTATGACTTTGAGGGAGATGACTTTTCACTGGGGCTGGACAAAGCTATTCCGCTAGGTTTGATCCTAAACGAGTTAATTACCAACTCCTTCAAGCACGTCCAAAAAGAAGAAATACTCATTTACCTGCGCCTAAAAATCAAAGGCGAAGAAATCGTTCATTTTACCTTTTCCGATAATGGAGAAGGACTAACAGAACCCATTATCCTACAATCTGAATCTTTCGGACTGAGCATGATCCGGTCTTTGGTAGAACAGCTTAATGGAAAACTAGACATCGCAGAAGGTGATGACACTCAAATTCATATTATATTCAAAAAGGCATAATTAGATGACAAGCACCAGAAAAGTTTTAATCATTGAAGATGAGGTTTTGATCGCCAAGGACCTTTCCTATATACTCGAAGACATAGGCTATGAGAATGTGGGTATCGCCAGTACTGGAGCCAAAGCTTTGGAGCTTTTTAGAAACCATAAGGTAGACTTGGTCATCAGTGATATTAATATCAATGGGAATATGGACGGTATAGATACAGTGAAGGCTATCCTTGAATTTAAAGAAGTTCCTATTATCTACATTTCTGCCTTCTCGGATACCAAGACCGTTCAGCGTGCCATCGAGACCTCTCCCTCATCCTTTCTTACCAAACCTTATAATGAAAGAAGTGTCCAAATTGCCATTGATTTGGCAATGGCGAATTTTAACAAGACCCAGCAAAATTTGGAAAACAATGAAGTCTTTCAGCAGCTTACCCAAAGGGAAAGGGAAATTATTTTGTTGATTGCAGAAGGAAAAACCAGTGCTGAAATAGCCGATCAGCTGTTTATCAGTCCCACCACTGCTGCCAAACACCGAAACAATATTCTCGCAAAAACCGGCTGCAACAACACCTCGGAAGTCATTAAATTACTTTACAGTTGATTGATGTATTAGAAAAATTCACTCTTTCAATTCCAGCGTCAAATACTTGATACGCTTTCTTTTCCATGTATAACTGATGTGAACTTTCCCATTCGCCCCTTGGATAATGGCAGGGTAGCTAAATTCTCCTTCCGCTTCTTTTTCCAAAGTATAAATATCTTCCCAATTCACCCCATCATCGGACATGGCCAAGCGAAGTTCATTTCTTCCATCGGACCAGTGTTCTCCGCTGACCGTTGGGTTATAAACCAGTAAAAACTTACCATTGGAAAGGGTAACGGCGTCGGTACCACTGTTGGGATTAAGGACTTTGGTTTTTTCCAGTGGTGTCCAGGAAGCTCCCTGATCTGATGACCAAGCTGTGATGATGTAATCCTGTTTACTTCTACACAACACCTGCAGACGACCATCTTTATGTTCTAAAATACTGGGCTGGATCACATCATATTCTCCACCATGGTCAATATCCACCTTCTCCCAGCTTTTCCCTAAATTCTTGGATATTTCAACATGAGCCCTCCATCCCTTTTCATCCTCCACACTCGAAGGAGCCAAAATGGATCCATCAGCCAATTGAATAGGTTTATTTTTGATCGGCCCCAGAAATCCATCTGGTAGCTTTACTGATTTCGACCATGTCATTCCTTGATCTGAGCTGGTTTTATACCTTCCCCACCAAGTTTGAGGAGAAGGTCCTTCTTTATAAAACAATATTAGCTCATCAGTTGAAAGCTTAAAAAGAACCGGGTTCCAAGTAGGATAACTCAAGGTGTCATTTACCTTTCCATCTGCTACTTTCTCCGGAAAGGTCCATTTGCCTTCTCCCCTTTTCGCTGTCCAGATGGCTACATTAGGATGACGCTCATATTCGCCCCCAAACCATGCAGCCATGATTTCTCCATTGGAGAGTCCCACCAAAGTGGAAGCATGGCATTCCTCAAAAGGTACCTGATCAAAAATAAACTCTGAATGTATAATTTTCACTTGACTTTGACTGTAGCCCACTATTGATGTTAACATCAACAGCACAATTATGAACTGTTTTTTCATCCTTTTAATTTAATATAAAATAAGGAACTACCATCAAAGTCAGTTATTCGGCTTTCTAAATTACAAACTTACCATCGCTTTGATCACTTTATTGGCAGGGTCTAACCAAGAGGAAAAATCTTCTTTCACCTGATCAAATGTCACCCTATGGGTAATATAAGAAGCTGCTTTCACCTGTTGGTCTTTCAAGGCTTTCAGCACCGCATCAAAGTCTTCCCTAGTGGCATTTCTGCTACTCATCAAAGTGGACTCTCTTTTATGAAATTCAGGATGGCTAAACTCTATTGGGCCTTTTTGAAGCCCCACCAGCACATACCTCCCTCCATGGGCCATCAGTTCAAATCCATTGTGAATGGCAATAGCGCTGCCAGTAGCATCAATCACCGACTCTGCAAAG
The DNA here is from genome assembly GCF_015533855.1 of Echinicola sp. 20G. Lineage (GTDB taxonomy): Bacteria > Bacteroidota > Bacteroidia > Cytophagales > Cyclobacteriaceae > Echinicola. The sequence goes on from NZ_AP024154.1 coordinate 502,326, forward strand.
CTTCCACCGGTAATCTTCGCAATTTCGGACTTATAATCTCCTTTGGCATTGACCGTATGGTCTACCCCAAGAACTTCTCTGCAAAAGGCCAATCGATCCTCATTGATGTCCATTGCAATGACTTTGCCTCCTGCAATTCTAGCAAATTCCATCACGCCAAGTCCAATTGGACCTGCTCCCATCACAATAACAAATTCCCCTTTTGAGACTCCTGCCCTTCTCACCCCATGCGCCCCAATGGCCAAGGGTTCCGCCAAAGCCAATTGATCCAAGCTTAAGCCTTCTTGCTTCACCAATGCAGTAGATGGTACAGTGATATACTCTTTCATTCCACCATCTTCATGGACCCCAAAAACACTGATCTTGGCACAGCAGTTAGGCTTTCCTGCTTTGCAGGCTACACACTCCCCACAATTAAAATAAGGAATAATGGTCACCAAATCTCCAGGAGAAAAGCCCTGCACTCCATCAACGGCTACCAACTCACCAGCCAACTCATGTCCCAAAACCCTTGGGTAGCTAAAATAAGGTTGGGTGCCTTCAAAGGCATGTAAATCCGTACCACAAATCCCTATTCTTTTGATCTTAATAATGGCTTTCCCAGGGCTGAGTTCAGGCCGAATTCCCTCCCCGTACTCAAATTTACCAGGCTCTAAGCATGTCAACACTTTCATTTCTGTTCTTGTTTAATTATTTCGATTACCTCTTCATCTTTTAACGTGATGTAAAGTTCAGCGAAATTAAAGCAATACTATCCTGTAGCTTCAGGCCTATAAAGTCCCTGAAGCTATTTCTTTCTTGTGTTTATAATGGTAAATCCCATATGCCACCACTACCAAATAACAACATGCCGGCACAAAGAAGGAAAGGTGGATACTGTCCAAACTATCCGAAACCAAACCTTGGATAACGGGGAACACGGCCCCTCCAAGAATGGCCATAATCAAGCCAGAACCTCCTAGCTTGGTATCTTTCCCCAAACCTTCGGCTCCAAGTCCATAAATGGTAGGGAACATCAAAGACATACAGCCAGAAATCAGCACCAATGCAATAGCACCAACCATTCCATGACCAAAGATCACCACTAGCGTCAGCGATATGGCCACCAATGCCGAAATCGCCATCAACAAACTAGGCCTCACATATTTCATTAGCCCTGTAAACACAAAACGGTTTACCGTAAACAGGATGATTGCTGCCATATAATAATCTGATGCATCGCTTTCGTTCAGGTCCAACTCTAGCATAATGTACCTGATCGTGTAAGACCAAACACCGATTTGCGCCCCTACATAGAAGAACTGAGTAAATACACCAAAAACATAGTTCTTGTTCGCCATCAATCGCTTAAAACTATCTTTCAAAGAATCCTGATCCTCATTCTCTGAGGCAGTTGGCATTTTAGTGAATTTGATCAGCACCCAAACCAATACTAAAAAAAGAGCCACTCCCACATAGGTACTCATAACCGCATCCAGTTCAGCCTGACGCACTTGCTGAAGTTGATCGGCGGTCATTTTACTTCTTTCATCCGCCTCCGCTACATTAAGTTGCGACAGGATAAAAAGCTTGCTGAGTAAAACTCCTATGATTGACCCTACTGGGTTAAAAGACTGTGCCAAATTTAGCCTTCTGGTAGCAGAAGACTCTGGCCCCATCACCATGATATAAGGATTGGCTGATGTCTCCAATATGGACAAACCACCTGCCAGCACATAAAGGGCAAAAAGGAAGAAACCATAAGACATCAAGATGCTAGCCGGATAAAACAACAATCCTCCAACAGCAAAAAGACCTAGGCCCAAAAGGACACCAGACTTATAAGTATATTTTTTGATGTAAATGGCAGCTGGTAAAGCCAGACAGAAATAGGCCCCATAAAAGGCCATTTGAATCCAGGAAGTCTGGGTGTCTGTCATGCTGAGAATTTTCTTAAAAGCTGCCAATAGCGTGTCTGTCATGTTATTGGCCAAGCCCCAAAGCAAGAAGAGACTGGTCAGCAATATAAATGGCCAAAGTGTCGCTTTTGATACCAAGGCCGTTTTTGATTGGTTATTCATCGTATAATTTTATAAATGGGTAGATTGATAATTTTAACTTAAACTGGACTGTAATCGTGCAACAAACCTCTATTTTTTAGCTCCGCCCAAAATTCATCCGGAAGCTTATTTATGGTTGAATCCACATTTCTCTTCACCTTTTCAGGTTCAGTGGTGCTTAGCGCCACACTTGTAACTCCAGGAGCAGAAAGCCCAAATTGTACGCAGGCATGCGCTGGAGTAACTCCAAGTTCCTTGCAGGCCGCAAAAAACTTATCTCTCCATTCAAACTTGGCTATATTTTCAGGGCTATCCGGCTTGATTAACTGATAGTCATAGTAGTCTCCCCCAACCAAGAATCCGGATTGGAAGACTGCGGAATTAAGAATTCCAACACCATCATTTGAAAGCTGCTGCATAAAGGCCAAAAGGTCTTGTGGATGAGAGATAATGGTCATGCTATTGGCAAACATCACCCAATCCAGCTTGATGTGCTGATAGATTCTTGGAATCACCTTCCAGTCTTTTGCACCTACACCGATCCCTTTGACCAAGCCTTTTTTCTTCAAATCTTCCAAAGCCCTGTAGGCTTCCAGAATATCTTCAAAGAGCGCTTCTTCTTCCTCTTTGTTGTTAGCTTTGGCCAAGTATTCATCTGGATCATGGACAGAGGCCAATTGGGTGGAATAACCTTGCAAAAGTTCATTCCCCTCTTCGAAGCACTCTAAAATACCCTCATAGCTGATTTTTTGCACCGCATCATGCTTCAGGTCTCTCCAAATTCCTTTCTCAAACTGGGGTTCATCACCGACCAATGGCGCTCTGACCCAGCCTAATTTATTGCTCACCACAACCTGGTCTTTGGGGACTTCAAGGGCATTCAAGGCTGCTCCCAAGGATTCTAATGCCAGACCGGCACCATATTTTCCTGCGGAATCAAAAAATGTTTGGGGCTGCGTGTAGCGGATGCTTTCTTTTACAATTTCTTGTTTTACTTCAGGTGCCAGCGCTGTAAACAAATTGCCTAATGCACTGGTGCCGAAAACTATTGCAGGGACTTTTATCCCGGTATTACCTAATGGTTTTAATGTCATTCTTTTTACTCGTTATCCTGGGAAAAGGAATCCAAGATAAATAATATTTCCGTCAAAAAAACACTTCTAATCCTTTCCAAAAGGCTTGCATCACCTGCAAAGGTTTGTGCAAAGCTTTGCAGGTGAAAATAATTTTGAATTTATTTGAAAGATGAAAAAGAAAAGGGTCACTTTAAAGGATATTGCTGCTGAACTCAAAGTCAGTATTTCTACAGTGTCCAGGGCACTCAAAGACCATCCGGATATTGACAAAACCTTGACAAAAAAAATCAAGGCATTGGCCCAAAAATGGAACTACATCCCCAACCCTTTGGCCATGGGGCTATTGAGACAGCAAACTCGGGTCATCGGTGTAATCGTTCCTGATTTGGTAACCTATTTCTTTTCCTCAATCATTTCAGGGATAGAAGACGAATTGCAGCAGGCCGGATACTACATTATCATTTCTTCCTCCAAAGAATCCATGGAAAAGGAAATAGAATGTGTTCACAATCTTTTAAACCTTAGAATAGATGGCTTAATTGTTTGTCTGGCCCAGGACAGTAATGATACGGCTCACTTTGAGAAGGTTTTGGATCATGATGTTCCTTTGGTGTTTTTCGACAGGGTTTGTTTGGAGAAAAAGGTATCTACAGTGGTGGTGGACAATGTATCCATGGCCATGGATATCACTACCCACTTCTACCAAAACGGTGCTAGGAAAATCGCCCATATCACCGGTCCAAAGCATTTGAACATTGTGCAGGAAAGAGCTGAGGGATATATGAAAGGGCTTGAACAAGTAGGTTTACAACTTGATAAAAAGCACCTTATCCATACTGATCTCTCTCCAGAAGGTGCAGCCAAAGCCATCCGTAAGCTCTTGTCCCTGCCTAGTAGACCTGATGCGATTTTAGGAGTCAACGACACAGTCATTTTCGCGACCATGAAGGAAATCAAAAACCGCAATTTGAAAATTCCAAAAGATATTCTTTTAGCTGGCTTTTCTGATGAGTTTCATGCAACCGTAGTTGAACCTAACCTGACTTCTGTGGCTCACCCTACCCATGATATCGGCCGCAATGCAGCCAAGTTAATCTTAGAACAAATTCAAGAAGGGAGATCAATCCAGAAAAAAATCATCCTCAACACGGAACTTCATGTCCGGGAATCCTCTACGCGGTATTAAAATAAACCGGGAATAATCTTCCGTAATATAATTATTAATAGTCGAAACTGAACTGAACACAAGCAGCTGAATATCAACAAACAAAACCTTATTAAATATGAGGAATTTTATGTAAATTAATTCACCTTTTAACCTATGCTTTCATTCTTGTACTAATTGAATTTTCATCCACAAAATGGTACAACCATGAAAAAATTACTTTCTCTGATCGGATTTTTACTATGCTTCTCTTATGCCCTGGCAGTGGACTTCAAGCCAGGATCAAGCGTATTCGTCATTAATTATCAAGGTACAGAACTAAAAAATCGACCTAACCAAAATGCCAAAACCATTGCATCACTTCATGTAGGTGATCAATTGGAAATCATCCAAAACACCCTCAAGTCCGCTGACTCCAGGTACTTTGCCATGCTGAAAATCAACGGGGTTTGGTTAGAGGTGAAATCAAAGAATGGCCACAAAGGGTATCTCTTCAGCGGTGATGTGAGCAACATTTCTCCCATCGTTAAACCGGCAAGCGATGAGCTGCTCAATATTGATTTGCTTGGCCAAATCATCAATACTTACAATGAGATCAACCAAGTCAATCTCTACGGAAAGCAATATCAAATTGAAAGTGAAGTGACGCAATTTGAGCATTGTACATACACTGTTTCCAATTATGATGGCTGCTATTCACTTATCTATTCTTTCTCTACTTTGTCCTTTCATGAGGTGTTTCATCAAATGAGAAACATGTTCCTGAATTATAATGAAGAAACTGGAAAAGTCCTCTTCCCCAAATTGATACGCAGATCGGAGTCAGAGTTTGTTTTTAACCAGCCAGGATCAGCCAATGAAGTAAAAATTGTGCTGCAAAAAAATGGAGTGATTGACATTCAGCAAATTCTATGTTCATGATCTAATACCACCGCCCCGTAAAACCCTAACATTGGTTCAGCATATTTTTTGTATATTGAATCAAAGGACATTGCGTCTTTTGCCAAACTATTATTTTTCCGCTTGTTTGTTACTTCCCAGGAAGTCTGCTGTATTCAATTGGTCAGTCATCTGATAAATTAAAGCCTGTTTTTTTAATCAAAACATAAAACCATGGATCATCCAGGTACAAATTCGAATAAGAGGTATGATCAGCAAAAATTGATCAACATGGCCATTGGCTTTGCATTGCTGGTGGCTTTGATCGTTGGGGCATGGCTGTTATCCAAATATGTGATTGATGCCATAGAAAGCCAAAACATGAACTTACTCTTTAAGATCATTGGCTTTATTGTCTTTTTGGTACCGGGTATTTTCTTCTATTTGTACTTGGCCAAGGCTGGCAAAAAGGATAACCTGGAGCTTAAAAGCATCCATGAAGAGCGGCAGGAAATCAAAGGAGAAATCAAAGATAAAAGCCAAATCAATGTCATTGACTCCATCAGGTTAAGTTTAAACAGACTTCAGGAATATTATACCATCAACACCAGTCAGGCCAGAAGGAGCTTTACTTTCAGTTTGATAGCCATCGTTACAGGTTTGGGCGTCTTGATCATTGGTATCTTGTATTTCTATGTTGATTCTAAAAATGTAACCCTTACCGCCATCAGCTCTATCTCAGGTGTCTTGATCCAGTTTATTGGAGGTGCTTATTTTTTGATGTACAAAAAGAGCCTGACCCAGCTGAACTATTTCTACCAGCAATTGATCATCAACCAAAATACCATGTTGGCCATAAACCTAACGGACTCTATTTCTGACGAAGCCAAGTCCATAGAAATGAAACAAAAGATCATTGAGGCCTTGCTCAAAAAAAGCATCGATGAAATTGAGTCCATCAATACTATTTCTCCAACCACCAACTAGACCATGCCAGTAGATATTCACCGTTTCTTTCTCAACTCTCCACAATTCAAAAAATTGGAGGGAAAGGACTATCTGCTGATAGAATACAAATGTCCAATCGAAATTGAAAACTTCCAACTTTGGATTGATTCCCACATGATCACTTATGTGATTTGTGGAAAAAAAGACTGGATAGCACCTGACCAAATGTATGAAATCAATGGTGGTGATGCATTATTTATCAAGAAAGGGGTGTACACCACCAAGCAATATTTTGAATCCGATTACTGCGTTGTACTTTTTCTGATCAACGATGATTTCATTAAACGTTTTGTTACGGAAAACCCTAATTTAATTTCTAAGCAAAGACCTCTTTCTCCTTCAAATTCAATATTCCGTATTGATGTAAATGATTCCTTCGAGTCCTTGGTTCTGAGTGTCTTTAATTATCTCAAGCAAGGCCAGTCTATTCCCAAAGAGCTTGTAGATATCAAATTCAAAGAGCTATTGTTTAACCTAATCTTAAACCCAAAGAATAATAGAATTGCTGATTTTTTCCTAGATGTCAGCCAAAATGACAAAACAGATTTAGAATACACCATGCTTAAGAATTTTAGGTTCGACCTGAGTATGGAAGAATTTGCCAGATTGAGTGGAAGGAGTTTATCTACTTTTAAAAGAGAATTCACCAATCACTTCAGAACCACACCTGGTAAATGGCTCAATGAGAAAAGACTATCCCACGCCAAAAGTCTCTTGATAAACTCAAGCCTTAATATCAATGAAGTCTGTTTTGATTGTGGTTTTAAAAATGCATCACATTTCATTAGGCTTTTCAAACAACGCTTTTCCCTTCCCCCAAACCAATTTCGTCAAAAATATTCAAGCTAAAATCAGCAATTGAGCCAAATAGAAAACTATTTGAACTTTATAGAAAACGCTGAGCATATGACATTTACGAAGTTTGTAAAAACAATTTAACAAACTCATATCATATGAATACGCTAACAAAAACATCCACAGACTGGATCAAACTCAGTCATGAACTAGGGCAAAAATTTGCTCAGAGAGCAGCCTATCACGATGAGCAAAGTCAATTCGTTTCAGAAAATTACGCAGAGCTTAAATCACACGGTTATTTTTCTGCTATGATCCCTACCGAACTTGGTGGATCAGGGGTTTCTTTTGAAAAAATGGCTGACATCATCCGCATACTTGCCCACTATTGCGGCAGCACTTCCTTGGCATTTTCCATGCACCAGCACCTTGTTGCAGCGAGTATCTGGAAATATAAGCATAAAGGAATTGGCGGACAGCTTCTTCAAGACGTAGCTAATCACCAATTGGTATTGGTAAGTACTGGGGCCAGAGACTGGTTAAGATCCAATGGGGAAATGATTAAGGTAGAAGGCGGCTACTTGCTATCTGCCAAAAAACATTTTGCCAGTCAATCTGCTGAAGGAGATATTGCCATTACCAGCGCCCCATTTCTCAATGAACAAGATGAGTGGCGAGTACTTCATTTTGGCGTACCTTTTTCAAAAGAAGGCGTGAGTGTCACAAATGATTGGGATGTATTGGGAATGAGAGGAACCGGTTCTCAAACCATCATTTTTGACAAGGTTTTCATCCCGGAAGAATCCATCGCTTTGGATAGGGCCAGAGACCCATTTCATCCAGCGTACAACCTGGTCCTGGCAGTGGCCATGCCTTTGATCATGTCTACTTATGTAGGACTTTCTGAACAAGCCATGGATATCGCCATTTCAATTGGGAAGCGGTATGCTAAACAACAAGCTCACCTTCCATACATCATTGGAAAAATGAACAACACCTTGACAGCTGCGAAAAGCCAAAGAAATGCTATGGTAGCCCTGAACAATAATTTTGATTTTGACCTGTCGGAAGGCATGAGCATTGATATCCTGAGTTTAAAATCCAATGTTTCTACTGCCTGTATGCAAACTGTCCAGGAGGCCATGGAAGCTATAGGAGGCCAAAGTTTTTACAAAAAGAATGAACTAGAAAGGATTTTCAGAGATGTTCAAGCAGCACAATTCCACCCACTTCCACAATGGGAACAGTATCAATTTACTGGTGAAAGAATCCTCAATCAATAACCACAAAACTGATGAAGTATAGTGTTAAAGAAAAACAGCAAAGGCTTGCTGAAATATACAGCAGCGACGCCTCCAAAGCCTGGATCACTGACATGGCTGTGATCCAAGGGCAAGACCTTCATGACCCCTTTCATAATACCGTCATCATCAATGAAGAAATAAAAATTCCATTCCGAGCAGGAGTTCATCATGCAGTGGGTGGGCTCAACGATCTTCCCAACCCAGGCGATCTTCTTTGTGCTTCGTTGGCTGTTTGTTTTGAAAGTACATTGAGAATGATTGCGAATAGATTAAATATAAAATTGCTGAAAACATTGGTAAAGGTCACTGCAGAAGTAGACGTGAGAGGCACCTTGGTTTTGGATAAATCAATCCCAGTGGGCTTTCAAAAAATGACCATTGCCCTCAATATTGCTACAGATCGACCAGACTTTGAACCTACCTTAATCAAAGCAACTGAATATTCCTGTATCGTATACCAGACTATCCGAAAAGGCATTCCTATTGAGGTGATAAACCAACCTGTTTTGGAACCGGTCTCCTGAAACTACATGATTACCTCCTTTACTCAATGATCGAATAATGGGGGTAATCATTCCAATCCAACCTCTTGTGATTACTTAATTTATTATATTAAAGATCAAAACCTTATTATTTTGATCTCAATATGTAATCCCATTTTCCTATGGAAAAAAACATGGTAAAGCTTGCTCATAAGCAGTTGGAAAACCCATCTCCTTCCAAACTAGAGAAGTATTTGGGTGAATTTGTATATGGGGGAATAGATGGTTGTGTGACTACTTTTGCCGTGGTAGCAGGATCTGTTGGAGCAGGATTGGACAGCGCCATTATTATCATCTTGGGCTTTGCCAACTTATTGGCAGATGGATTCTCCATGTCAGTGGGAGCCTATCTATCCTCCAAATCTGAGCGAGACAATTATTCCAAACACCGCAAGCGAGAATATTGGGAAATCAAACATATGCCTGAAGATGAAAAAGAAGAAATTCGGGTTATCTACCAAGAAAAAGGCTTTGAAGGAGAATTACTCGAACAAGTAGTAGAAACCATCACCAGCGACCGGGATCGCTGGGTGGATGTTATGATGAAGGATGAGCTAGGGATGATGAAAGACCATAAGTCACCTTTGATCATTGGTTTTGTCACTTACATCTCCTTTATTTCCATTGGTCTAATCCCCCTAATGCTTTATGTCTGGGATTATTTCCAGCCGATTGACCAAGACTTATTCCTGCTAACTTCATTGCTCACGGGACTTGGGTTTATTATTATTGGCTTACTCAAAACCTATGTCAACGAAACCAAAATGTGGAAAGGGGCACTGGAAACCCTATTTCTAGGCGCCATTGCAGCAGTAGTTGCTTATTACGTAGGGGATATTTTAGAGCAGCTTCTTACCAAATAATAAATGCTAAGAAACAGCCAACGCCAATTTCACACCTCTTAAGTTAAGATTGGTAAAGAAGGATATATCAGCCACAAAGATTGAGTGTGGGCTTTTTTTGATACCTTTGCATGTTGGTCACTTCCATTATCAAACGATGCTTTTTTCCTACAGCCAAAAAAGCTCCCAAACTCCTAGGATTTTGTTGATTTAAACACAAAAATGGAAGTTATCTACTACTATTATCATACATCAATGGAGAATCTTTGAGATGCTCCCTATATCAAAAAGCATGAAATTTGACGACCTGAGGATCATTCCTCCTATATTAAAAGCATTAAAAGAAAAAAACTATTCCGAGCCTACTTCAATCCAAGAGCAGGCCATTCCATTGATCCTAAATGGAAATGATGTCTTGGGATGTGCGCAAACCGGGACCGGGAAAACCGCCGCTTTTGCGATTCCAATTATCCAACACATCCATCAAGCACCCTATGCGGCTGACCCCTGGCCTAAGATTCGCTCCTTAATTGTGACGCCTACCAGAGAGCTTGCCATCCAAATCGGAGAAAATATTGATCAATACGCCAAACATACCAAAGTCAAGCATGCGGTAATATTTGGTGGGGTCAAACAAGGTCAACAAGTAGAAAAACTAAAAAAAGGAGTTCACATATTGGTCGCCACCCCAGGAAGACTACTTGACCTCATTGACCAAGGACATATCAGCCTGAAATCCATCGACCTGTTTGTGCTGGATGAAGCTGACCGAATGTTGGACATGGGATTTATCAATGATATCAAGAAATTGTTGAAAATCTTGCCTACCAAAAGACAGTCTCTCTTCTTCTCAGCCACGATGCCGGATAATATTTTGAGCTTGTCCAAACAGATCTTGCACCAACCTCAAAAAGTAGAGGTTACCCCTGTCTCCAGTACCGCAGAGACCATTCAACAATACATTTACTACACCAACAAAAGCAGCAAAAAAGCCCTTCTTCTACATATTTTGGAAGAAGAAAAGATGGACCAAGTGTTGTTGTTCTCAAGGACCAAACATGGTGCAGATAGGATTGTCAGGGACCTTAAAAAGAAAAACATACATGCCGCAGCAATCCATGGCGACAAGGCCCAAAACCAAAGACAAAAAGTCCTCAAAGACTTTAAAGGAGGCAAAATAAGGGTATTGGTAGCCACAGACATTGCTGCCAGAGGCATTGATATCGATAAGCTTAAATATGTAATCAATTTTGACATTCCTGATGCGGCAGAAACTTACATTCACCGTATCGGCCGATCTGGTCGTGCAGGAGAGGAAGGCATTGCCATTTCCATGAGTGAGCCGGAAGAAAACACTTATGTAAAAGACATTGAAAAGCTTGCCAATAAACGCATCAAAGTCATCGAAAACCACCCTTTCCCCCAAACGGAAAAGCCGATGACTGCCCAGCAGAGGAAGGAATTCAATAAAGAAAAACAGAAACGCAAACAAGAGTTCTTTGCTAACCGCAAAAAGAAGCAGGGCGGAGGTTCTGGTAGGAGATAAATACCACTCCACCTAATCCTTGTAAAATAGGAAGGACCAATCCAGTTGGGATTTATTAAACAACTGAATTGGTCCTTTTTCTATTTTCAGTCTTTGACTTCCTAGATTAACCTAAGAGAATTTCAGGAAAAAATATTACCTTAGGTTGAGCTATTAAAAACCTATGCAGCAAGAAGAAGGAGACATTTCAACCATCTTATCCTCCCTCCAAGAATCCTGGAACAATTTTTTAGAGAATATTCCTGGAATCATTCTGGGGCTTGTCATTATCATCTTGGGCTATCTCATTGCCAAAAAAATCGGTACACTCACCCAGCAAAAAATCTCCCGAAAATCCAGCGACCCTTTGATGAGTAAATTCTTGGGCAATGCGGTCAAGCTTGGTTTATTTACATTGGCAATCGTTTGGGCCATGAACATTGCCGGGCTTGGGGCTGTCACCACTTTCTTGCTGACCTCCTTGGGAGCTTCTGCGATTATCATTGGCTTTGCTTTCAAAGACATCGGTGAAAATTTCATCAGTGGCATCATCCTCGCTTTTAACCGTCCCTTCAATGTCAACGATACGGTAGAAATCGGTGAACTCTTTGGCAAAATCAAATCACTGGAATTCCGGTACACTAAACTAAAGACCTTTGATGGCCGTGATGTTTATATTCCCAATAGTGATGTGCTCAAAAAACCAGTTATCAACTACACTGAGGATGGTTTTTTCAGATGGGATTTTGTGGTGGGCATTGCCTATGAAGATGACGTGGATCGAGCCAAAACCATCATCATGGAAACTGTCAACAGCCATCCTTCCATTGTGCAGGATGGTGTCCATGAAAATTACGTCGCAGAAGATGCCTTGGCCACCAGCACTGTAAACCTCAAAGTCTTTTTTTGGGTGAACACTTTTGAATTCAGAAAAGAGGCCGTTATGGTCAAAGGAGAAATCATCAAGCGTGTCAAACAGGCATTAGAGGCCAATGGATTCTCGCTGCCAAGCGATATTATTGAAGTGAAATTATACGGCAGTCAAAAAGAGCTGCCTATCAAGCTGCTGAAAGACGAAAACGGCAAGTCAACTTAAAATATAAACTCATTTTGATTGAAATAAAAAATCCCATTGCTTCAAACGCAATGGGATTTTTTCACTGTTTGGAGAACAAAAGCAATTGGCTTTAATTGACCAAAGCTTCTGACTTTTTACCTTCTACGAAGTCACCAAAATCAGCATATTGTTGATACAATTTTTCGTACACTTTTACATTTTCCGCAATAGGCTCATAGACTGCATCGAACCCATTGGTCATCGCAGCAATTGCTGCTTCGGTGGTGGGATGAACCCCTGCAGCTACGGAGGCATACATGGCTGCCCCTAAAGCAGGAGCTTGATCAGATGTGGCAATTTTGATTGGCATATTCAATACATCCGCCATGGTCTGCATGACCAATTTGGATTTCTTCGCCACTCCACCCATACCGATCACAGCATCAATCTGTACCCCCTCCTCTCGGAAGCGGTCAACGATCTTTTTCGACCCGAAGCAAATAGATTCTACCAGCGCTTTGAATACCCGCGCTGCGTCTGTTCCCATACTCAATCCCATCAAAGCTCCTTTTAATCCTTGATTGGCATCAGGCGTCCTTCTGCCATTTACCCAATCCAAGGCTATAGGAGCAGTTTCTTTTAAAGGGATTTTCAATGCTTCCTCAGATAGTTTGATCAGCAACTGGCTGTCAATTTCAGCTATTAATGCTTCCTTTTGCTTATCGTCTAATAATTGACTGTCTTTGATCAGTTCTGCCGTGGGTTTTACCACCAAATTCTTGAACCAAGCCAAGACATCTCCAAAGCCAGACTGTCCCGCTTCCAAACCAACCGTACCGGGAACTACAGAGCCATCCACTTGACCGCAGATCCCCTTCACCAAATTATCTCCAATAGCATCATAAGAAGCCACCATGATATCACAGGTGGAAGTTCCCATTACTTTGACCAAAGTGTTCTCGGTCACTTCTCCTCCAACAGCTCCAGCATGGGCATCGAAAGTTCCTACAGCTACCACAGTATCTGTGTTTAAGCCCAATTTCTCCGCCCATTCAGCACTTAATTTCCCTGCTGGTAGATCAGAAGTAAACGTCTCGGTATAGAGCCTGTCCCTCAAGTCAGCTAACCTTGGATCCAATTTGCTCAGAAACTCTTTGGGAGGCAATCCGTTCCAGCTTTCATGCCATAAGGCTTTGTGCCCCGCCGCACATCTGCTTCTCATAAAGGTCAATGGATCGTCCGAACCAATCAATTCGGCTGTAATTACATCACAATGCTCCATCCAAGAGTAAGCTGCCTTGGCCACTGCCTCATCTTCTCTAATGACATGCAGTATCTTTGCCCAAAACCACTCTGAAGAATAAATTCCACCTTCGTACTTGGTGTAATCTTCCCCTCCCCATGTTCTCGCCAACTCATTGATTTCATCGGCCTCTTTAATGGCAGTATGGTCTTTCCAAAGCACCATCATGGCATTTGGGTTTTCTGCAAAAGCAGGCGTAAATGCCAACGGCTTTCCCTTTGAATCCACCGCCATGGGTGAAGAGCCGGTTGTATCTACACAAATCCCTTTAATTTGAGAGGCAGGAACAGCAGACTCTTTTACCACTTGCGTAATGGTTTCTTCCAAACCCTCCTGGTGATCCAATGGGTGTTGGCGAAATTGGTTGTGCACCGGATCGCAATATTTTCCTTCTTTCCAACGTGGATACCAGAATACATGACTGGCCTTCACTTCACCGTTTGCCGTATTGACAATCACTGCCCTGACAGAATCAGAACCATAGTCCAGGCCAATGACAAAATTTTCACTCATGGTTTTATTTTTTGAGATTATTACCAATTGATGGATAATAGATGAATCATTCCTTAAGCGTTTCCATCTACTTACTGATCCAAATTAACCTATTTTACACGAAGTACTATCACGGACTTTGCTGGTACTTTTACTTTAAGTACATCCTTACTCCATTTATAGTCTTCAAAATCCTTGATGCTCACTACTTCTTTTTCCTCGAAGGAATTATGGGCATTGAGCGCATCAGCAGTTAAATACCTACCGCTTACGTCTTTGGCATCTGTCCCATGAAGGAATACATCCAAATCTATGGCCTTGTCCGGGTCTATGTTTGCAATGCTGATATTTACTGTTCCATCTTCGGAAAGTGAAGAGGAAACATTCAAGGCTTCCATCTTGGTATTTCCAGCTTCCACCAGATCGGACTGAACGAAGCTAGGCAATAGCGTAGCGTCCATGTGTGGCTTATAAAGATCAAAAACGTGATAAGTCGGGGTAAGCAACATCTTATCTTCCTCGGTCAGGATCAAAGCCTGCAATACATTAACCGTTTGGGCCAAGTTAGCCATATGTACTCGATCAGCATGTTTGTTGAATGTGTTAAGGGTAATGGCCGCTACAAAGGCATCCCTTAAAGTATTTTGTTGGTACAAAAAGCCAGGGTTCGTGTTAGGTTCTACATTATACCAAGTCCCCCATTCATCCACGATCAACTTTACTCTTTTTCTTGGATCATATTTATCCATGATGGTCTCATGACGTGTCAACAGTTCATCCATAAATGCAGCTTTTTCTAGGGTCACTAGATACTCTTCTTTTGAAAAGTCTGTAGAAGATCCTTTATCACCCCAGCTACCCGGAACCGTGTAATAATGTAAAGACATTGCATCCATCATGCGCAATGGGATCTTTTGCATCAGCACTTCTGTCCAATTGTAATCGGTAGAATTGGCCCCTCCTGCTATTTTATATAGCCTTGCTCCCGGATAATCTCTGGCAAATGTAGCATACCTCCGATATTCATTAGCATAGTATTCGGGGGTCATGTTTCCACCACATCCCCAACTTTCATTTCCCACACCCCAGTACTTGATCTGCCATGGCTCTTCTCTTCCATTCTTCTTTCGTAAATCTGCCATTGGACTTACTCCATCGAAGTTGATATATTCTACCCATTTTGACATTTCTTCTACTGATCCGCTTCCGACATTTCCAGTGATATATGGTTCAGTTCCTAAAAGTTCTACAAATCCAAAAAATTCATGGGTTCCGAAAGAGTTGTCTTCTGTGACGCCTCCCCAATGCGTGTTGATCATTTTTGGTCTTTCACTTTTCGGACCAATGCCGTCCGTCCAATGGTACTCATCAGCAAAACAGCCTCCAGGCCATCTTAAATTGGGGATATCCAGATTTTTGAGGGCTTCAAAAACATCCTTTCTATAACCATTGATATTTTCAATTTCCGAGTCTGGCCCTACCCAAATTCCTCCATAAATACAACGACCTAGGTGCTCGCTAAAGTGACCATAAATATGCCGGCTTATTTGTGTCTTTCCTTGATCTGCATTGATGACCAGCTTGTTTTGCGCCAATACTGCGAAACCAGATAGGAGGAATATCCCCATAAAAAGTCCGCTAAGTAATGTTTTCTTCATGATATTAAGAGGTTTATTGATTATTAAGTGTCTAAATTACATTTTTTATTTTAATTGAAAAAGTACTCTTCAGAGCACCATTCAAAAACAATAGGGATAGCTGTGTAAAATCACCCCATTAAATAGGCTTCGTAATTTCTATCAGCCTATTCCCTCAAGATCAAATTTTATAGACAATTGCAGCAAGCCATAACGATCAATTAATAGAAACCATAGGCCAGCCCTCATCATCCCAAGAAATGGACTTGATAAATAACCGTGGACGACCATTTTCCTGTGCATCATAGCCATGAAAAACCAAGTAGTCTTTGTCTCCAAAAGTATAGGTTGAATTGTGTCCCACACCATACCAGTTATCATTCCCCTCCAACAAAAGTGATCCTCCACCATTATACATACTTATCCCCTCTCTATCCAAATAAGGTCCTTTGATGTTTTTTGATCTTCCTACCACCATTTTATAGGTACTCTTTTCACCTCTACAGCATAGATCAAATGATACGAAGAGGTAATAATAACCATTTTTTTTAAAGATAAAGGGAGCTTCTGCTGCTGCATCACCCGGATCCCTTTCATCCAACTCAAAAGTTCTTTTTCTCCTGACCAAAGTATACCAATCCTCCGGCCCATTCTGCACTGAAAGTAAGTCTTCACTCAGCCTTACTAACTTTAAACCTTCCCAAAAAGAGCCAAAGGTCATCCAGTTATCTCCTTCCTCGTCAGTAATGATATTAGGGTCAATAGCATTCCACATATCACGACCCGGCACACTTTCAATTACAATCCCATGATCGATCCATTTGAAATCAGGAGAATCAGAATCAAGGGTCTTATTGGTGGCTAAACCAATCGCTGATGTGTTTTTTGCAAATGAAGAAACAGAATAGTATAAGTAATACTTACCTTGGTGATAGGAAATGTCTGGAGCCCAAATGTGATTTCTAAAATCTGGCACCACCTCCTTAGCCCAAGTAGGAGGCTCTGGAAAAACAGCATCCTGCCTTTCCCAATTCTCCATATCGTCAGAAGCCCAAACCGCTATTCCTCTACCTGTACAGAAAAGATAATAGGTATCACCTTCTTTGATCATCACTGGGTCGTGTACTGAAATTGTCTGAGCCATCAAGCTGAGAATTGCCCCCAAGGTCAATGTCACCGCTAAAATAATACTTTTCATAAGGATGGGTTTAAAGAGAAATTCAGCCCCTTAATCTCTAAGAGGCTGAATACTTCATATGGTCAAATAGGTATTTCTAACTACGGGAATCATAACCCAATATTCTCTACTTGAGAATATAATTGCTCTTGGATACCTACCGTCTTAAGTCCTACCCTAACATAAAGGTCACTTCTCCCAGCTAAGCCAGCAGGAATTTCTACATCCACACTTACCGGCGTTCCCAAGCTAATGTCACCTCCCGCTACAATAAAATTGCCTTCATTTCTCACCGCATCGGTAAGAGATGTTCTACCCATGTAGATTCCAGCAAATTCTAAGGCATTATTGGTATTGACACCATTGACAGTAAAGCCCACAGTCATTGTATTTCCATTTACTGAAAAGCTTGGAGTCGAAACAGTATAAAATGGATCCACTTCCACATCAATCATTTGGGAACCTCTCACTTGCACATCAATGGAATCCGTCCTGTCCAGCCAAGGACCATTGCCTCGGATAAGGGTCATTTTGTAGTCGCCGTCAAACAAAACAGCTGAAAAAGTACCGTCCTGAGACACATAAACCGGGATTTTCTGAAACAGGTCATACCCATGCTGCCAAAGTTCCAACTGAACACCTTGACTTCTTAAGCCCAAAGGCTCTCCTTCATATACTATTCTTCCGCTCAAGGTGGACTTAGGCTCTTCGAAGTTATCATAATCGCAGCTAATGGCCGCGAAGCCCAAGAAAAGCAGAAGGAATGATTTTATTATATTCAATTTCATAGTTTCTACAGTTTAGTGGAACGGATTTCTAACTAGTTTTGGATTGGCATCGATCAAGTTCTGTCCGATCAGCGAATAATAATTTCCCATCTGGAAGAATCTTGGTGCCCTAAACCTAGGCGCAACAGACCTCACATAAACATATTTACCGTCTCTCGCATCTCCAGGTCTAACCACCCTGTAAGGGTACAAACTATAAATCATGCTTTCAGAGTTATTGGTACTACCTGACCATTTTTCATGTGCCACCCTCCAGCGCTTATAATCCCAGACCACATGATCCTCAAATGCCAGTTCCACCCTTCTTTCATGACGGACATCCTCCATGCTTAGACTTGACAAACTATTGGCTCCAAAACCTGCCCTTTCTCTGAGGATATTGATATATCCCAGTGCTTCAGCAGACTCACCTAACTCTAGAGCTGCTTCAGCTGCATTTAGGTATATCTCACCGAGCCTAAACCTTACCCACCAGACTTCACTTCTCAAACCTCTTGTACTCGCTCCAACGGCATTATCCACGTATTTTCTAAGGTAAAAACCTGTATTAGACACTTCCTGAATGGAGCGGTGCGGTCCACCTGGTGCAGTTAAAATCCCTCCATCTGAATATTCTGTTCCTAGCCCATTGGATTCAACCACATCATAACCACTTCCATTCCACACCATGACTCCTGCTTGCATAAAGATTTCCTGTCCTCTAAAGGTGGAGCCCGGATAAATCACCGTTCCATAAAGCCTCGCATCTTTGTTCGCAAAAATATCTTCCAAATTGTCATAGTAAATAAAATCAGACCCATCTTCCGTTCTGATTCTCAACTCTCCAGAACTTCCATCCAAATATTCATAATCCTCCACCAAGCCTAAGCCTGGAGTTATACCTGAAGAACCCAAATTATCTTCCCTGGCCGACCTGGCTACGTTATCGTAGGTAAACCAGTGTCTCTTATCCGCAGCAGACAAGAAATCTTGTGCCCAAATCACTTCTGGATTTCCAGATTTTGAGATAATTGCCTCGTAGAAGTTTTCGCCTAAATCAGGGTTGTTGTTGTACAAGCTGTATCCGCCTTGTTGAATAATTTCCCTAGATGCCTCTAAAGAAGCTGTATAGTATGTATCGGCACGGCTAGCTGGTATTCCTACTTCCTCACCAGGCAAAGTGATCGGGGCAGCCATCTGTGAATTATACTTGGCCAATGATCCTGCATATAGCGCCGCACGGCTTTTTAAAGCCAAGGCAGTAAAACGATTGGCACGGGTATTACTCCCATCATTTCCAATCGTTGATATAATCTCATCGAGTTCCCCGATTACGAAGTCATAGACTTCCGCTTCAGTGTTTCTAGGGTATTGGAGGTAAGATGGATCTCCACTAAAGTCGTAAATCAACTGTTCTGTAATGATTGGAACCCCTCCCATTCGCTTAACGTGATCAAAATACACATATGCCCTGATAAACCTTAGTTCACTGATAAATTGGGTCACTTGATCAGGTGGAAGCTCTGATAAGGTTTCTAGTTTATCTATAGCCAAGTTAATGTCACGGATAAAACCGTAATCCCAAAGTCCCCATCGACCATAATCGTAAGTCACCAAATTGTTCAACCAGTCATTACCGGAATAACCAGACCACATGGCCTCATCATATGCCGCAAAGTCTACCCATCCCGTGGTAAGGGTGGTGTGTGCTGGCAGTCGGTCGTAATAATTTGAAAGAACGCCTGTAATCAATTTTGGGTCATTCCAAACCTGCTCATCTAAAAGGATGTTTGGTGGCTCTCTGTCCAACCAGTCTGTTTCGCAGGATGCAAAGACAAAACCGACCATGGCAACCACCAATATATTTAATTTCAATAGTTTCATTATTTCGGGGTTTATAAGGTTATGCTAAATCCAAAGTTGAATAAACGCTGCTGAGGATACACCAGACCATTGGCAGCTCCAATTTCCGGATCTACGCCAAATTCCTTCGTATTGTCAATAGAGAAAAGGTTAGTTCCATTGGCATAAACCCTCAATGCGTTGATGCCATACTTGTTCAAGAACGCTTTGGGCACTCTATAGCCAATCTCCAGATTACGCAATCTCAAATATCTCACATTGGTCAACCAGAAAGTATTGTGTCTGTAAAGGTGGTCTGCGCCAAACCTTCTGATAGCAGGGTATGTTCCCTGCACCCATTCACTGTCTGCATTGAACAAATCTTCACGATGCCACCTGTCTTCAAACATAAAGTCCGGGGAGGTTCCGTTGTTTTGGAATGGGTATCTAAGCTCCCAGTTTCTGGTGAATGTCTGCATAGAAGCACCAGCAAAGCTAAAGTACAACTCGAAGCCTTTATAACTGGCAGAACCGTTCAAGCCAAAACTTACATATGGATTGGAACCTTCTGCATAACCAATCGGACGTTCATCCATTCCATTGATCAAGCCATCACCATTGACATCATCATAGATAAAATCTCCTGGCAATACATTTCTATTACCTTGCCCATCAATGTCCACTGGATAATTCTCAATTTGTTCTTGGCTTTCAAACCTGCCCACCACTTGGTAGCCCCAGTTGATGTTGGCCCATCGGCCTTCTTGGTCTGTTCGGTACTCATTCCAACTATTACCAAATCTTGGTTTGTATCTTTCGATCACCTTTAGTCGCGAAATGGTACCATTGGCGCTTAGCGAAAAGTCCACTTGCCCTGCTTTTCCGGTATAGGTAACAATACCTTCCATTCCTCTGTGTGCATCTGATTCCAAATTTTCAGATGGAAGGGTATAGCCTACCTCTGCTGGTAAAAGCACATCATAGCGACCTGCAGGAAGCCCTGTTCTTCTTCTTTCAAACACGTCACCTTGAACAAATAATTTACTATTGAACAAATACGCGTCCAAGCCAAAGTTTATATTGGTATTGGTAATCCAAGATAGGTTCGTAATCGGTAATCCTCTTGGATCAACTCCTGGAACGAAGGATCCATTTAAAACAGCACTACCTCCCGCAGTTGGAATAAAGTTGTAACCTGCATAGTAACTAAATGGAGCTACAATAAAGTCGTTGCTTCCAATGAAACGGTCATTACCTGTCTGCCCATATGAGGCCCTTATTTTCAGATCACTCAATACCTTTCCTTTGGCATTGGTCATAAATGATTCATCTGAAATTTTCCAACCTGCAGAAATGCCTGGGAAGAACCCAAAACGACTTCCATCAGCAAACAGGAATGAACCATCATACCTGGCCAATAATTCAAGGAGGTACTTTTCTTTATAATCATAGTTTACCTTACCCAAATAGCCTTCTCTTGCCTCTTGATAAATCTCATCAATCAACAAATCCTGGTCGGCAAAAGACATGATTGGGATATAGTTATTTGGCGGAACAGTGTGCACCACCATGTAGTGGGACTGTTGGTCCCATCGCTCGTAACCCGCAATGGCTGACAGGCTGTGATCGCCAAAGTTTTTGCCATAATTGATTTGGAACTGGCCCACACGGTCCACTGTATTTCTCTTTCTTCTTTCTCTCCAAGGATTTTGATTGCCCCATTCCGGACGCGTTTCGTAAGTATCGGTATCCTCGTTATAAATGTACCCATCATAGGTATACTCAAACCCGTCAAAGTCCAAAGTCGTGTAGTTATAAGAATAGGTACCTTTCATGGAAAGCCCAAAATCGAATTCGTACTGTGCGTAGAAGTTTCCTTTAATACCTCTCCAGACTTCATCCACATAACCTGTCACATCTTTGGTGTAAGTAGCAGGGTTAACATTAATATTGTGGACATCTCCATTTACATAATTTGGATTGTCATTCGCATATGGTCGCTCTGTAGGCCACATGGTAAAAATACTTAAGAATGGATTGAAATAGTCATCCAAACCCGGAACCCCTACTTGCTCCCTATTTTCGATCCTACCGCTGATCTGTGTCCCTACCGTAAATCCATCTGCCAAGGTCATATCAATGTTAGACTGGAAATTTGTCCTTTGGAACAAATAGTCATCGATCAAAGCGTCTTGGTTCAGGTGAGACAAAGAGAAGTAGTATTTGGTATTCTCAGAACCACCGATAGCACTACCGTTTAGGGAGTACTGAGGCACATTGGGCTTCATGATGAAATCATAATAATCAAAGCTTTGATACCCCTTTTCAGTTCCCTGCTGCCATTTCTGCAGCTCATCCGGAGTGATACTTGGCGAACCTCCAAGGTTAACTTCAGACTCCGCATTGGCTCTTAAAAACTGATAGGCATTCGCTGGCTTCGGGTACCGGGTGAAGTTTTGCAAACCATAATAGCCTGACAAATTAATTTCGGCCTTCTGGTTAGTCTTTCCCTTTTTGGTGGTAACCAATACCACACCGTTGGCTGCCCGCATACCATAAATTGCGGCAGAAGCATCCTTCAAAACGGTGATGCTTTCAATATCACTTTGCCCAAGGTTGTTGAATTGCCCTGCGTCGGAAGGAATTCCATCAATCACGAACAATGGCTGTCCCATGTTTCGAATTTGGATAGAAGCACTGGAACCGGGTCTTGCATCACCTTGTCTCGCTGTTACCCCCTGAATCTTACCGACCAAGGCCTCAGAGGTTGTTACGGAAGGGGTCTTGATCAGGTCATCTGACTTAACCTCCCCTACTGCTCCAGTGATGGTCCCTTTTTTCTGAACACCATAACCTACTACTACCACTTCACCCAGATCACTAAGGTTCTCTACCATGGTAATGTTAAAGGTAGTTTGGTTGCCAACCATTACTTCTTGGGCCTGAAAACCCAAATAGGAGAAAACCAAAATATTGTCCGAGGAGGGTACATCCAACTGGAATTTACCATCCAAATCAGTTGCCACACCAATCGAAGTTCCTTTCACAATAACAGAAACACCTGGTATTGGCTCACCTTCTTCATCCTTTACAGTACCTGAAACTGTAACATCTGCATTTTCCCTTAAAGTAAGTTTTGATTTTGAAATGGCATTGTTGTCGACGACCGTCGACCCATAAGCTGGAATTTGCTGACATAAAAAAATGCTCAGCAAAAGAAACACAGCAAGATTTCTGTGTAAATCTTCATATTTCATATTAGAGGGGTTTATTGATAATTAATGCTAATGAATAAAATCACTCCCTGCCTACGCAGGTACCGACGCCAATTGCTAATTGAAAACACCTTAAAACCCTTATCTATATAGACTTATGAATTAAAGTGTAATAATTACACTAATTATTTTTTCGAATATTAGACAATATTCAGCATCAATGCAAAAAATAAATGTAAATTCTACACTACTAATTTAATTTAACCGCAAAAAACTTTTCTTGAAAACGAATTATAATTTTGAAAAAATAAAACTTTACGCCATCAAGACCAATTAAAAATTAATTTTAAATTAAAAACAAAACAATAAACTAAAAACCAATCATCCCCACATTTTACCGCAAACGATTGAAAAAATATAACATTACTCTTGATAAATAAAAAAGGAGCGAATTTTTCGCTCCTTTTCCATCAGTTAAAATAACTATTCAGAATAAATTTCTGCTGGCCATTTATCATTGCTGATATTAATGTCCGGGATTACTTTATCCGGGTCAATTTCGATGCTCTTAACCTCTTTATCGGTTTTGTACAAATGGTTCCACTTATTACCTCTTTGCCAGATCTCTACAGGAAGGGTAAACCTTTCTGTGCTATTATCTTCAAATGTCACTTCTATAACCACCGGCATCGGAATTCCACCTTTGCTTGACAGTGCCAACACGTAATTTCCTCCGTATGGATAAACACCATCTAATGACAAGTCAATATTTTCATTTCCATAGAACCAGCCTTTCCAGAACCAGTTCAAGTTCTCTCCAGCTACATTTTCCATGTGATTAAAGAAATCGGTTGGCTGAGGGTGCTTAAATGCCCAAGTGCTGATATATGATTTAAATGCATTGTCAAATCTTTCATGCCCCAAGATGTACTCCCTTAACATGATCAAACCAATACCTGGCTTCATGTAAGCGGTCATACCAAGATTATTGACATTTACCACATCAGGATAAGTATCAATTCCCTCTCTCGTTTCTCTATTGAAATAAGCGATATACTTTCTGGTTTGGTTCAAGTCTGAAGGATATTCTCCATCATTGAAAGCCAAAGTGCTGTAATGGTTGATAAAGGTGTTGAAACCTTCATCCATCCATGGGTACAATCTCTCATTGTTTCCTACAATCATCGGGAACCAGTTGTGGCCAAACTCATGGTCAGTCACACCCCAAAGAGACTCCCCTTTACTTTTGTATCCACAGAAGTTAAAGCCAGGATATTCCATTCCTCCAATATCAGCAGCTACGTTAGTCGCGGTTGCGTAAGGGAATTCGTACCACATTTCAGAGTAGTGCTCGATTGAAGCTTTGCTGTACTCTGTGGATCTTGTCCAAGCTTCAATGCCATCACTTTCCTTTGGATAAGCAGATTGAGCGAGAATGGTTTTTCCACTTGGCAAGTTGATTCTTGCAGCATCCCAAATAAACGCTTTGGAAGAAGCAAAGGCTACATCTCTTGAATTCTCAATTTTAAACTTCCAAGTCAAAGTACCGTCCTGCTTCAACCTTGTAGATGGGTCAGCAACTTCCTCTGGCTTCAAGATATAAACAGTAGTATCACTCTTCATGGCTTGATCCATCCTGTTCTGCATTTCCTTGGACATTACCTCAGACGGGTTCAACAGCTTACCAGAACCTACTACGATATGATCGGCTGGAGCAGTAACTGCATATTCAAAATCACCATATTCTAAATAGAACTCGCCTGCACCCAAATACGGTTCTGTATTCCATCCTTTTACATCATCAAAGACTGACATTCTTGGATACCATTGAGCCAAAGCATAGATAGTTCCTTCCTCCACGTCCAATCTCCCCATTCGATCCATTCCCTTTACAGGTATTTTAAAGCTGAAGTCCATTTTAATGGTAGCTTCACCACCTTTGGCAGGCAATGGCTCCGAAAAGAAAACCTGCATCCTGGTATCACTAACCAAATACTTATCAGAAGCAGCTCCTCTTTTACCAACAGTGGCAGACACATTGGTAAGTTCATAACCTCCATCTGTATCTCCATTGTATCGGTTACCTTGGATTGGCGTGGTCAATGTTCCTCTAGAGTCCTCAGTAAACCTATTTTGCTCAAGCTGCAACCAAACAAAGTCAAGTGCTTCAGGGCTATTGTTGGTATAGTGAATGGCTATGCTCCCTGTAATAGTATGCTCTTCGTCATCAAGGGTTACATTAATCTTGTAGTCAGCTCCATTCTGCCAATAGTTTGGTCCTGGTTTGCCAGTTGCTGATCGATAAATATTTCCTCTGCGGTAGGTAAAATCATTAAATTCTCCTTGGTTGTTTTCTTCTACCTGTTGTGCACCCGCAAAATGCACTAAAAACAGTCCTAAAAACAGGAAAGAAAGTTTCTCTAAAGTATATCTCATAACTCGAGTTTTGTATAATATTTCGCCAAATTTACATAAAGATTGATGAAGTAGAAACTGAATTATTTTAACGGTAACATTTGTATCATTCTTTCTCCTACTCATTCTCCTTTTTCAAATTGCCCAAATCATGACTCATCATTCATGACTTATTTTTTTTACACTTCATTATCAACCACTTAATCTCTCTTAATATATTTTTTTGAAAATAATATTTGCACCTAAAGTTTTTACACCTACCTTTGCAATCCAATTAAACGATAAAAGATCGTCAAAAAGGGAATTTAGCTCAGTTGGTTCAGAGCATCTGCCTTACAAGCAGAGGGTCGGGGGTTCGAATCCCTCAATTCCCACAAAAGTTTTTGAAGGCCGTTCAAAGACAAAAGTGGTTTAAAATTTATTGGGAATTTAGCTCAGTTGGTTCAGAGCATCTGCCTTACAAGCAGAGGGTCGGGGGTTCGAATCCCTCAATTCCCACTTTCAAAAAGCTAATCCAAATGGGTTAGCTTTTTTTGTTTTCCATGATTTTATCTTAAATGGACTATTTTTTCACAACTGGCTTTCCATTAAACACTTGTATCCAAATCTGCCAGAAAATTTTACATCAGAAATACCCAATCATCGCTTTCAGAAAAACCTAAGACGCAACTCAAACCATAAAGGAATTATGGATTATACCATATTTGAGAGTATAGGTATCAAGAGTAAATTAAGATGGCTTGATGGAACAAGCCTGGAACCTTACATTCAATAACAATCCGTTCTTATTTGGCCTTTTTTCTTAAAAAAATCCAAGCCAAGCTCGAGCTGTCTTTTACAAATTTCATCTAGAGTATTTTCTACGCTGGCTTGCATAGCAAGCGAACCACAAATCATAATCACACCTCCTTGATTCAATAGTTCGGAGACAATTACTTCATCACTATTGATTAGATCCATAACATATAGATTTGGACGGTTCTCCTCTCGTGAGTATGCAAAATTGCTCTTGGTAAGCCCACCTTCTTGCATTGAGATTTTGGCCAATTTTTCAATTTCCATGGCCATCTTAGTCCTTCTTCTAAAACCAGCAAATAAGAACATCGGTACTTTATTTATGTTTTGAGACATCATCCCTACAAAAGGAGCTATTCCTGTCCCATTACAAATCATAATGATTCCTGAAGCATCATTTGGTTGATGAAAACTTACATTGCTCAACACCTCACCTTTGAAACTATCTCCCGTTTGTAAGCTATAAAGAAAACTGGACGCCAGGCCGTTGGGAATTAGCTTTACCGCAAGCTGTATATTTCTGCCACGCTTTCCAATAGAATACATTCTGGGGGAGGCCTCATTATTGGGGTAAACAGCAATCAAATCTCCCGATTGAAATTTATTAAACCTAGCCCCACGTAGAGTAATGAGGAACGAATTATCATCTGGGTCAAAATGATTTTCCAACACCTGAAACCTTTTCCGTCTTTTAGCTTTCAGTTGATAATCCGTTATCGAAGTTGATAAATTTACATTTACCTCTTGCTTCCATAAAGCAACCCATGAGGAAAATTCTTTGGGGCTTTTGTCATTAACTTCATGAATACGAATGGTTCTATTGGACCAATTACACTCTTCCATGAGCGTATCAATATCATGTGCAAATCGGCAATATGCAGGATATGATTTGGAGCCAAAACCCACTACCGAAAATTTCACCCCCATATTTTGAGGATACTTTAAGATCAATTTCTTCAAATGGGTAGCACTTGATGGAGCTTCCCCCTGACCATGGGTAGATGTAAAAATAAGCAACTCCTGAACAGCTGGAAAATAATGATAATCATTGGCATCCATAATATAGGAATGCCTTTTGTCTGTCAGCAATTGCCTATGAATTGAATTGGCAAAAGCACGGGTGCTCCCATTTTCTGAGCCCACAAGAATAACTATTTCGGCTTCACTGATATTCACAGGATTTTTATACCTCACCTTTTTTCTATGATAAGCAATGACCGTCCCTGAATAAATAAAGTAAAGAATATTCAATGCTGAAAAACCCAAAACAATAGACCAAATTAAACTACCCCTGCCCGTATGCAAAAGCTGACTAATCCCTACCAGTTTTGTGCTTGTTGGGTAATCAACTTGCGATACTACCTCTCCTGTATATTGGTCAATTAAATACTCTCCATGTTGGAGCTCTAATTTGTAAAAGTCTTCAGGTTCCTCAGTAAAAGGAAACTCCAGCCGCACGAATTCCTCAATTGGCACTCGCTTAAAAAACTCAATTTCATCGGGTAAAGTCAGTATATTATCCTCTGACGCTGAAACAATGCTTTGATCATGTTCTATGACAGGCTGACCAAGCCAACCTATTCCACTCAAAAACAGGTAGGCCCCTGATGCTGCCACTATAAGCACAGGAGCCAAAGACCATTTTCCTAAAACTGTGTGTAAATATTGAGAAGTACTATCCCTGGCTACTTTTTTAAAAAAAGACATTGAACCAGATGACCGCTTCACAACTAAAGCAAAGCCACTGATAGCAATAAGTATAAGCAAGAAAGAGGTAAGCCCTATCAGCCACCTCCCTGTTTGATGGAGAAACAACGAACGGTGAAGAGCGGTTACCCAGGTGATAAAATTTGACTGAGGTACATAATCCTCCATCCTATCACCCGTAACTGGATCATAATAACTGGTAAATGAATTCCACTCCTCATCCAACCCAACCACTTGAAGGTTATGACTTTCATCCAATGAGATCACAGAAATAGCTGGTACATCATACTGGGCATTATTAATTAGGTTCAGTAATGTAAGCTTCTCCTTCCTGGAAATGGAAAAGTTTTCACTTTGATTGACCGCAGCATTGAAACCCAAAATAGCACCGGTTACAGATGCAATGATCAAAAATCCACTTGCGATAAGCGCCAGCATAAAATGCGCAGTTCTCCATAGTTGTCTCACCATCGCATCAACATCACTTAACCTGCAATATCCTGACAAATCGAATATATCCTTGACCATCAATTTGACCTGACATATCAGATTCGTTAAGTTTTACTTCAACATCTTTTTGGTGATATTGGTTGTTTTCAACAGCAGACTCAAAACGCAGCTTGTATCCTTTATTGATTACTTCTTCATTCAATTCAAAAGCTAAAACGGTCCTTGCACCCCCAGAAACTGATGCTCCTGTAATACCGTCAATCTTTTGACCTGATTTTTTATAAAAACCATACCACTTTTCTAACGTGTCATACCACTTAGTATCCTCTCCCAAAACAGAAAGTGTTTTGAGATAATTTCCCTCCGGTCCAATCAAAGAAACAGTGATATAGGCGCCTTCTCCAACATAATTGGTCATCTGAACAAGGCATTTATATTTAGTAGGAGAAGCAGCATGGCCTAAGATGGCCATGCATACAAAAATGACTCCCAGAAGAACCTTTTTCCAAATTTTCATAAATACTATTTTAGGAATTCAACGGATATTTCATTTTGCTTTAGCTGTTCATTTGAAGCAGCCATGGTATATGCTGTTTCATCAAAATCGGTAGCTATATCCTTTTTAGCTCCAATGGAAACTAAGTACTTGAGTGTTTTATCATCTTTAGAGACCATAGCTGCACGATGAAGCGCAGTCAAGCCTTCTTTATTGGTAGCATTGATATCTATATTCAAATCAGCTACTGCCTTGAGAATTTCCACATTATTTTTTTCAGCAAGCAAATGGTAAAGTGTATTACCGTCTTTATCAGGAACAGTCAAGTCCAGGCCACTGCTTTTCAAAACAGCTAACTTTTCCTTGAATTGTTCTACAGCCTCATCAGCGTTTCCTCGACCTCTGCCTCCCACTCGGAAAGATGCAGCTAGGCCATTTAGTAATGTATTACCTTCAGCATCACTGATATTTACGTCCGCACCATTTTCCAACAGGAATGAGACAGTCTGAGCTGTAGATCGCTGAACAGCAGCCATAAGAGGTGTAACACCCTCTTGGTTGGCCAAATTGATATCTTTGACACTTGGGTAAAGTAAAGTAACAACCTTAAAATCCCTGGAACCAGCTGCATTCAAAAATGGACTGTTTCCATCCTGATCGAGATTCGCACCATCTACTCCTTTTGAAAGATAAAAGGCAACCGCTTCGGACTGATCATTCTTTTTGGTGACCAGGTTCAAAAGATTCTCTCCTTTATCTGTCATTTGGTTGGGGGAAATCCCTAAGTCTTCAACCAAATACTTGTGCACATCTACGTTAGTGCTCGTTCTGTAAGTAGCTTGAGCCGCCATAATCAAGGCACGACCATCATATTTCACTCCTCTTTTCAGTAATTCTTTCAGAAGGTTAACATCTCCAGATCTAGCTGCTAGATTAAAGGCCGTATTACCTTCATCATCCACTTCTTGAACGGAGGCACCTTTAGAGATAAAATAGTCCGTCAGGCTGAGGTCTTTGTCATAGAGCACTGATATAAGCAATATTGTCTGGCCATCCTTGGCGGGATATCTCTCATTCACATCGACCCCATGTTTTAGAAATGCTTCAGCCAAAGGAACAGTCAGGTTTCCCTGAAAGCCCGCAAAAGTAAAAGCGGTATGACCATTGGCATCCAAGAAATCTGCTGGTGACCCTTTTTCCAAAAGGTACTCTGTTGCAGATACATGTCCGCTATTAGCAGAAAGATGGATGTAAATTCTACCTTCATGTAATTTTCTGGTCAAATCCACTCCGGGTTGATTGACCAGAAACTTGACCACTTCAATCGGCGCTTCATTGGAAACCGCAAATGCCAAAGGGTCATCTGCTCCTATTACTTCGGAATAACTAAAACCTTTATCCCATTCTTTTTTGACTTCATCCAAGGTTGGATGTCCTTGCCAAAATTCTCTGGTGACCAAGGCTTTATCTTGAGCAAAAGTACCGGTCCACAATCCTGCTGCCAGTACAAACGTAAAGAGTTTCTTCATGTTTATGTAAAGAGAAAAGACAATCCCGAAGGAAACTAAATAGGAAACCAGCAGAATTGTCTTAGGAGATTTAAATGAAAAATGATTAGTAAGTTAACTTGGCAAGACCACCTATGTCAGTAGCCGACTCTATTTCAATACCTTTTGTAGCAGCAGCAGTCACAGGATCGATCACATATACAAATGGATTGGCATCAGTAGTGACAATAGGAATATAAGCTTTATCATCTGCAGAAAACGGCCATCCCGGAGAACTTGCAATGTTTTCTATAGCTGGAAGACCTGTCACCCAATTGAAAGTTTGTGTTTCTACATTCACGATTCCATACTGGTATGCCGGAGTATTAGTGGTTGCTTCCAGTTCATTATAAAATTCCAAAAGGAAGTATTTACCAGTCACATGCCATACTTTTCGGAAAGCGTACCCCTCTGCTTTATCCTGAATATTAAAGTAATAGGACGCATCAAATTCATTTTCACCTTTGTTGATTCTTAATGCACCTCCTTTTTTGGTACCATCCAAAGGATTACCAAATACATAGGTATTGCCTTCATCATCGTTTACAATCAATGAATACCTAGCAGACCTAAACCTTCCATAACCAGCCCCAATTCTATTATCTTTCAGAACATGTTGAACATTAAGATCAACATCTATTTGCACCACATACACACTGTCAACATCTCCATCAGAGACTTCCAGTGCAGAATAAAAAGTTCCATCACCATGATCAGCCACACCTATAGGGGAGGTTTCCAAGCCATTTTCTACTAAGTTAAGCGTAGTCAACTGCTTAGCAGTAACAGTTCCATCAGTGGTAAGATCTAAGAAATAAAAATTGGCTCCCACTGAATTGTCTGCAAAAGTTCTTCCTCCTCGAAGGGCCACCAGGTAATTTTCAAATGGTCCTAAAGAGGAAAACCCATGGGTCATCTGAAAACCGGCACCTACCTCACTTAATTCACCGTCTTCACCCAAGCTCCACATTCGTCCTACAGCCGGATTGCCTTGCCTATAAGATAGAGCAATTACTGCATCGGTACCATTGTAAGCATAATGTGTATAGGTATTGGGGTCCTCGATACCATTTGCAGTAGTAGTGGTAACCCCATCACTCAACCCATCGACTACAAGATTATAAGTCCCCTCACTCTTTTCTGCAGCAATAAAATACTTGGTTTGCGCTTCAGGCTCAGTAGGTATGGATGGTTCCGGATCATCCTCTGAGCAGCTTGCGAATGCAATAACTGCCAAGGATAGGCAGAATTTCCATAGTCTAAGATTTGTCTTCATCGTATTGGTAATATTTAAATTTGAGATTTGATTTGTCTTTTGTTGAAATAATAGCGCAGCTTCACACTAAGGCTTCTTCCGGGTTTCTGTAGGCTGAAGTTATCGTAAAGCCTAGCATTAGTAAGGTTCAACCCCTCTAGGCTAATATTGTACTTACCATCTTTCAGGGAGTATGTTACCAGAAAATCATGGTATAGCTGGCGGTCTAACGTCGCTTTGGTGTCCTTGCTTCCCTGGCTTTCCCAAAGCAGAAAAAACTCACCGACGAAGTTGAATGTATAATTAAAGGAGAGGACGTTTCCTTTTCCTCCTAGGTCATGGAAATAATAGGCAGCATCTATATTTCCGAAGAAATAGGGTGTATTGGGCATTCGGTTATTATAGGTTGCATCCTGTACACTCGATTGCGCATCCCTTATCTTTTCCTTATTCCGCAGATCCATATAGGTCACAGTACCTCCGACCATAGCCTTGTTTTGATAATAGTAGCGTGCTTCAGCATCCACTCCAATGTTTCTTACCCTTCCAAAATTGACATTGCTGATGGTGCCGTACCGTGCATTTTGAACCTGTTGGATATAGTCTTTTGTCAATCGATAGTATGTGCTAATGTCCAAGTAGAGGGTATTACCACTTTCCATTTGGCGGTTCATTGTACCACCCAAATTGAAATTGGTAGAATTTTCCGCTTTTAATGCTGTATTGGAAGAAGTAAGCAATTCGTCACCAAAAAGCTCATTGGCACTTGGAAGCCTAAAGGCCCGCTCTATCGATGTCTTGAACTGGAAATCTTTGTAAAACCTAGTAGCTGCCACTCCATAACCTTTGGTCTGAAAAGACCGTGACTGCTCTGCATATTTGGAGGTATTGGTCGTAGTGGTATCCACTGGGCCTATGACATGTTGATAATAATGCTTCCCAAATAGGTTGATATTCCAATCTTCATTTGGCCGAAAGACATAGGAGGCTCCAAATACATTTTTGGTATTGGCCCTTCTCATTGTGTCGGCTGGAGAGGAAATATCATCCAGTGGCACACTCGAAGCAAGTTTTCTTTCATAGCCTGTCAGTACATTGTTCAATGTAAACGAGTGATGTTCATTCGCCCTGTATGAAAGGTTTGCTGTGGTAGAATAGTTTTCATCTCTGAAATCCGAAAGGGTATTGGTACCGCTTTCCCCTCGGATATTGGTGGGCATAAACTCTCCGTACCAATTATACAGTCTGGCCGCAGTATCAACATTATGATTCTGATTAATATTGTAGTTTCCCGTGAAGCGGAAGGTCAAGCCCTTGGTTCCCAAATTCCTTTTGTAATATTCGACGGAAGGAAGGAGCGTTTCGGATGACCTTGTACGAGCTCCGTAAACTATCGACATGGTAGAAGCACTTTGGATATCTGCATCAAGCTCTCCAGCAGTGATGCCAACCAAAAAACGGTCTGCCCATTTTTTGGTTACAAAACCCACTTTTGCCATTACTGTTTGGTTGGAGTACTTATCATGGAACCTCTTTACATAATAATCGCCACGTACATAAGCTCCCGTCTCCACATCCAGCATTTTATCTAGATAAACTTCATAGTTGTTGTCAGAGTAGTTTTTGAAAGCATTGAGCTGGACCGTAAAACCATTTTTTGTAGTGTGCCCAGCACTGACATTAGCTCTATGCG
Source organism: Echinicola sp. 20G (assembly GCF_015533855.1). Classification (GTDB taxonomy): domain Bacteria; phylum Bacteroidota; class Bacteroidia; order Cytophagales; family Cyclobacteriaceae; genus Echinicola. The sequence continues at coordinate 535,349 of NZ_AP024154.1, forward strand.
TATTGAACGATCCATAAGAATAGGAAGCATCCAAATAGGTATTAGAGGATCGGTTCGTTACTATATTAATAACACCTCCCATAGCATCGGTCCCAAATTCAATGGGAACCACCCCTTTATAAACTTCTATCCTGTCAGCCATTCCTACTGGAATGTTGTTAAGCTGAAAAGCATTTCCAAACCCGGCCATTGGCACCCCATCCATAAAAATCTTCACGTTCCTGCCCGTAAAACCATTCAGTGAAATATTCATTCTAGACCCTACTCCTCCGGATTCACGAATTTTGACTCCAGAAGCCCTGTTTAGTAGGTGCCCAAGATCCATGTTGGTATTATAGTTGGCCTTGGCATCAATTGCCACCACATTGTAGGGAGATTCTCTTACATTTTGGATCTCAAAATCACCTTGGACTTCCACTTCATCTAACTCACTGTCTGTACTAGGCTTCAAATCAACCTTTAATTTCTTCCAGTCCCCTTCCTTAACCGATACAACAAGCTCTTTTTTTTCATATCCTAATCCACTCACGATAAGAACTTTTTCTCCTGGCTCCAAAGGAAGCCTAAATCTCCCCTCCCGGTCAGTGACCGTACCATGAGAGGTATTTTTGACATATACTGTCACTCCTATGGCATGACCATTTTCAGCACTTACATAACCAATCACTCCACTTTTAGGCTGGTGATGTTGAGCTACTAATCGCAATGGTAAAATGACTATTAAAAGTAAAATTTGTAAAAACCTCTTCATAGCTGATAATCAAGGCCTAAAAACACCTAGTTATTTTTATTTATATTTAATTTAAATAAACTGCTAGCAAAAGTAGCTGATCAGCTTTCAGCGCAATTTCGAAATCGGGAATAAAAATGTTGATTTTGGTATTATTTTAATTCAATCTAAATTAATGACCTGTCAACGGGTAAATCTAAAAGCTCAGGCTACTATAACACCTTTGGATAGTGGAAAAATCAAAATATTTTTAACAGCAAAACTAAATATATGGCCTGAGAGAAAGATCTAAAAAATACACTCTCGTTGATCTTATTCAATTGAATAAACTAAACTTTATTACTTTCAATTATTATTAAATCCAGCCAATTGAAAATCACTTCAAAAACCGCTGAACAAATTCCTGCCTGTAAGCCCTCCCAAGTGGAACAGTTTTTTTATTTGCAAGGATAATCTCATTTCCGGATACCTTTTCGATCTTGTCCATATTTACAATGTATGACCTGTGTACCCGAACAAACCAGTTCGTATCCAGCTTTTCAATCCAATTCTTTAATGATTCGGAAGTCAGCAGTTTTTTCTCTAAAAAACAAATTTCCGTGTAGTCTTCATCTGCCCTGATAAAAAGAACTTCTTCAAGATTAACCTTAATATGATCGTAGCCACTTTTTATAAAAATATCCTCCTTTCTCTCCAATGCAGGAACATTCTCTTTATTCGAATCCCTTACAGGTTGCTGCACCTTGCTTACTGCCTTAATAAACCGTAAAAATGAAAATGGTTTTAACAAATAGTCCACAACACTGAATTCATAGCTTTCCAAGGCATATTCTGAATATGCCGTAGTAAGGATGACCTTCGGAAGATCATACACATTCCTCATCAGGTCAATTCCAGACATTTTGGGTAGATTGATATCCAAAAACATCAAATCAACCTGATGAGAACGGATATAATTCAAGGCCTTAATTGCATCAGGAAAAACTCCTACTAACTTTAAATCCCCTACATCCTCGATATACCTTTTTAGAATTCGCTGCGCAGGTGGCTGATCTTCAACAATAATACACTTCATATCAGATTGTTCTAGAGAGTTGAATCTTTAAATCTACTGAATAATAATTGGAGTTATTTTCAACCAAAAGCTGATGGGATTCTGGATATATAAGCTCCAAACGCTTTCGCACATTTTCTAAACCAATTCCTCCTGACTCTTCATCATTTTTATGATATGGAAGGTAGCTGTTTCTGCACGAGAAATGAAGTACTCCTTTATCTGAAAGGCATACTTTGATATGAATAGATATGTCCTCGCTTTGCCCCGCCTGGCTGTGTTTAAAGGCATTTTCAATAAATACAATCAAAATCAATGGCGCTATACGGTAACCTTGACGAATATCCAATGCTTCAAAGTTTACACCTCCTCTTTGTTCCACCTGAAGTTCATAAAGCTCTGTGAAGCTCCTTAAATGATCAATTTCTTTGGTGAGCAATACTGATGATTCCCTACAGTCGTATAACATGTATCGCAGAACGGCACTAAGCTCCAGTATAATTTCTGGAGTCCTCGGCGACTGCTCAATGGCATAGGAATACAAGTTGTTTAGGTTATTGAATAAAAAATGTGGGTTGATTTGGGACTTTAAATACTTCTGCTCACTTTCCCGAACCATTTGTTCCAATTTATCTACTTTCCGCTGCTTGAGTAAGGCATCCCAAGCAAACTTAAACCCAGAAAGAATAATGATGGTGGGCAAAACTTGACCCAGAGTAAACAATATCCCTGGGAAATTTGCCCCTCTAGATTCTGGCATGAACAATTTTTCCAATAACGCTTCTTCAATAATAATGACCAATGTGATCACCAAAATGGTACTGAAAAAGAATGCCAAGTACTTTTTCCTATAGTAAAATAAAGGCAAAAAGATATAACTGATGCAAAAATTAGCCAATGCGTAGTTTAAAAAAAATAGAATATAATATTGCTCAAAATTGAACTCACTGTTTGGACTATTAAAGTCTATGATGTAAAAACTAAAAACCAATACATGGAGCACCACCTGAAAAAGTATCTCTTTCCATGATTCAGGACCAATATGGATTTTTTCTTTCATCTTTCGAAGATACTCATTCCTACAGGCTTCTAGAAATAATGTCTGCCGAGCGACAAATAACTCTTGATAAGTTGTTGGTTTTAATCGGTAAACAACATCTTATCCGTTAAAGGGAAAAGTCAGGTCGTTAACCGATTATTTTTTATCTGCTTACCCAAAAAGTATAATTTCACATTATCCATTTGAAACACCAAAATCATGAAAGCATTCATCTGTTATTTGTTATTCCTTCTCTTTTTAGCTCCCTCTCTTTTAGCACAGAGTGCTCAGGAAATAAAAGGGACTGTAATGGATAAGAGCAAATCAACACCACTACCTTTTGCTACAGTAAGACTTTTAAAAAAGAGTTCAGGTGAGTTCATCACAGGAGTTTCCACCGACTTAGACGGTTCCTTTTCCTTGCCATCTCCCTCTGATGATGTCAAAGTGGAAATATCTCTACTTGGCTATTCTACCCTAACACTAACTTCCCTTTCCTTTAAAAATGGACAAGCCAATCTCGGAAAACTTTACTTAGATGAAAGTGCAGAGACTTTGGATGAGGTACTGGTTACCAGTGAAAAGTCAGAAACTGAATTCCGCTTGGACAAACGTGTCTTTAACGTTGGACAAAACCTAAGTAGTGCCGGACTAAGTGCCTTTGATGTCTTAAACAATGTTCCTTCTGTAACTGTAAATATTGAAGGAGAAATCAGACTTAGAGGAAACCCTGGCGTGGAAATCCTTATAAATGGCAAGCCGTCAGTATTGGCCAGCGAGCAAGGAAATGCCCTTGGCACCATCACTTCTGACATGATAGAATCCATTGAAGTGATCACCAATCCTTCTGCTAAGTACAATGCTGAAGGTTCATCTGGTATTATAAATATCGTGCTAAAAAAAGAAGAAAAACGAGGTCTAAATGGATCAGTAACCTTAAACACGGGGATTCCCAACAACCACAGTCTTGGGTTTAGCCTTAATAACAGAACCGAAAAATTCAATCTTTTCAGCCAAATCGGAATAGGACACAGAACCTTTCCCGAAACCAACAGAAGTATCAACAGAAACTCTGAAGACAGCAATATCTCAAGTGAAGGGGATGGAAATAAAAATGAAACTTTCTACAATGTTATACTGGGCACTGATTATCATATTAACGATTTAAATGTATTGTCTCTTACAGGTAATTTTGCTTATGAAATAGAGTCAGAATCTTACCTGACTTATTTCAATAATGCCAATGCTCAAGGGGATCCTATTTCCAGTTGGAACAGAAATCAATCCACAGAGGCTACCAACCCTAAGTGGCAATATGAACTGCAATACAAAAAGGATTTTGAGGACAACAAAGACCATATTTTGCTCTTCAGTGCCATTGGAAACTTTTTTGGAAAAGACCAAACCTCAGGATTTATAAATACGCCTATTTCAGGAGATCTTGGCAGCGATGACCAACAGCAAACCCGTACAAATTTCAACCAAGGAGAATATACATTTAAGCTTGATTATACTCACCCATTGACTGAAAAGGTTACGTTTGAAACAGGGGCCCAATTTGTACTGGATGACGTGGACAATGACTATGCAATTAGTTCATTCCTTGAAGATGAATGGGTAGTGAACCCGAACCTTAGCAACCTATTTGAATACCAGCAAGGGGTTTTAGGCACTTATATAACTGGTGCTTTTGAGGGCGAAAAATTCGGTTTAAAACTGGGGTTGCGAATGGAGGACACCAACATGAACACCCTATTGGTGGAAACCGGAGAAACAAATGAGCAGCATTTCACCAACTTGTTTCCATCCGTCCATACTTCCTATAAGCTTAAAGACAACCTTTCCCTACAAGCCGGGTATTCTAGAAGAATATCTAGGCCAAGGTTATTTGATTTGAACCCGTTTTATAACATCAGAAATGAATACAGTGTGAGTACTGGAAATCCTTTGCTTCTTCCAGAATACGCTGACTCTTACGAAATCAACCTTCTATATGATCACGAAAAATTTTCGATCAGCTCTGCTATTTATCACCGATACACTACTGACGTGATGGAAGATGTAACCTCTGTAGAAAATAATGTAAGCATCACCAAACCCATGAATATTGGTACCAACAAGGCTACAGGATTTGAGGCTAATATCAAATATGACCCCATAAAATGGTGGTCACTTAGTGGTGATTTCAACTATAACTATGTACAACGTGAAGGGGAATACGAAAGCACATCTTTTGATTTTTCCTCTAGCCCTTGGTCTTCCCGACTGACTTCAAAGTTTGGTTTACCCGCAAACTTTGACCTCGAAATTATTGGTAACTATCAATCTTCCTATGAGACTTTCCAAAGAAGAACTTCAGGCTATATGTTTGCTGACATCGGGCTTCGTAAAAAAGTATGGAAAGGAAAATCAATTATCAACTTCAGTATCAGGGATGTTTTTGCCAGTAGGATCATGGAAACAGAAACCATTCAAACAGGCTCAGCAGTGCCGGATTTCTACACTTATAACTACAGGATGCGAGGGCGTTTTATCAGTTTAGGAATCAGTTTTGGATTCGGTAAAGGTGAGGCAATGGAGTTTAGTGGGCAAAAGAGACATTGAGCCAAAAAAGATTGAACAGCTTACGAAATCCTGAACATAATCACCTCAATAAGATTGATTAAAGTCCCATGTTTATTCTATCTAAATTAAAAGAGGCAGACCAAACATTATTAGATATAAAGTTTACTGACAATTCATGTGCCTACCCTCCACGTTTCGAGAAACGAAATGTAATAATTCAACATCCAGCTGTTGAGGGAGAGTTTTTTGCTTACTATACTGACGGCTTTTGCATCACAAAAAATCAGTTTAATATTCAGCAAAAATGTTCCAACATAGTTAGTGCTGGTTCGGATTATATCCAGATTTCGATGCAGGTATCTGGAAAGTCAGCCATCTATAAAAAGGCAAAAAACCACCATAAAGAAATTCCCTTGGGAATGTTCCAGTTAGCATATAGAAATGAAGTTAACACAAATGTAGATCTGCTTTATAGCAAAGAACCATTCCGCTATATAAGGGTATTTATAACAAGAAACTTTTTCCTAAACCTGCTTTCCAATGAACCTTGGGCAAAGCAAGATTCATTTTATAAGTCAGTTCAAAACCACCAGTATGTCAGATTTGGAAATGATGTACTTCCGCTAAACAATGTCCTTTCGGAGATTCTGGATGAAATCATGAACAATGATTACCCAGCACATTTTGGTCAATACTTTATTCAATCAAAACTAAAAGAGCTTTTCTTGACCATCCATGTCCAAAAAACAAAGATGAACAATTCCCATATGCTTCCTTCTGATGAAATGAATAAAATTCAGATGGCCAAAGCCTACTTGGGAACTACCTACCATAACCCGCCTACGATCAAGCAACTTTCCAGAAAGGTGTCACTAAATGAATTCAAATTAAAGAAAGGCTTTAAACAAGTCTATAACACCACCATCAGGGCTTACATTACTGAACTTAGAATGCAAAGAGCCAGAAAGATGATCTACGAAAGTTACGCAATCAGTGAAATTGCTATGTCATTGGGATATAAAAGCGCTTCCTACTTCATTTCTGCCTATAAAAAGATTTATGGTGAAACCCCTAAACAGTCAAAGCATTAATCACTTGTAGTTATAAATTTCATCCCATACATCAACTAGGACATACAATTTATAAGTACATCAAGGCTGATATTCACCATCTAAGACCTTAATAAAATAGGAAACGCGCTGGTTAATTATTCAAATCACCAAACTTTAATCAAATATCAAACTTAATTCCCTGTGCCAGCGGAAGTTCAGCACTGTAATTAATGGTATTGGTTTGCCTTCTCATATAAGCTTTCCAAGCATCAGAACCAGACTCCCTGCCTCCACCAGTCTCTTTCTCACCACCAAAAGCTCCTCCGATTTCAGCACCTGAAGTACCGATATTTACATTGGCAATCCCACAGTCCGAGCCCTCTACTGACAAGAAATATTCCGCCTCCCTCATATTCATGGTCATCATAGCAGAAGACAAGCCCTGTGGAACACCATTTTGATAGGAAACAGCTTCCTCGAGCTCATTGTATTTTATAAGATAAAGTATAGGTGCGAAAGTCTCTTGCTGAACTACCTGAAAATGATTTTCTACTTCAAAGACACATGGCTTCACATAGCAGCCAGACTCAAAACCTTCTCCATTCAGCACTCCTCCTTCAACCAATTCTTTCCCACCTTCTGCTTTGGCCCTTTCAATGGCAGAAAGATAATTCTCAACCGCATCCACATCAATCAAAGGCCCAATATGATTCTTTTCATTCAATGGATCCCCTATCACCAATTTGCCATAGGCCGACACCAACCGCTCTTTAACCTCTTCATAAACTGAATCATGAATAATCAATCTTCGGGTACTTGTACAACGTTGCCCTGCAGTACCGACGGCACCAAATAAGGCGCCCCGAATGGCCACATCCAAATCAGCATTTTCTGTAACTATGATGGCATTATTGCCCCCAAGCTCCAACAACACCTTGCCTAATCTACCTCCTACAACCTCTCCCACGGATTTACCCATTCGTGTAGAACCTGTGGCTGAAATCAATGCCACCCTTGGGTCCTGAGCCAAAAACACACCTACATTGGCATCACCAATTAGCAAAGAAGATATACCTTCTGGAAACCCATTTTCATTGAACACTTCCGCTGCAATATTTTGACAAGCCAGGGAAGTCAATGGCGTTTTTTCTGATGGCTTCCACACGCACACATCTCCACAAACCCACGCGATCATGGTATTCCAAGACCACACTGCCACAGGAAAATTAAAAGCTGAAATAACCCCAACAATCCCCAAAGGATGCCATTGCTCATACATTCTATGACCAGGGCGTTCAGAATGCATTGTCAAACCATAAAGCTGCCTTGAAAGTCCAACTGCAAAATCACAGATATCTATCATTTCCTGAACTTCCCCTAAGCCCTCTTGGTAAGATTTCCCCATTTCATAGGAAACCAACTTACCTAAAGCCTCTTTTTTCTCCCTTAAAGCAATACCAATTTGTCTCACCACTTCACCCCTTTGTGGAGCAGGGACCTTCCTCCAAACCTTAAAAGCCTTTTCAGCCTTCTCCATTACCAATTCATAAGCCTCTCTGGAGGTCATTTGCACCTTCCCTATTTCTTTTCCATCCACAGGAGATTTGCTCACCAGCCATTCGCCTTTTAAATCGATATATTCAACACCTGTCCACGTTCCTTTATTTACCTCATTTATTCCTAGTTGCTCTAAAAGTGCTTTTACTTCAAATTTCTCTTCCATAGGGCTTATATTAATTTATGTTGCTGTAACCAAAGCTAGCAAAAAAAAAGGCCATCCAAAATGGATGGCCTTTTTAACACATACATAAACCAACTAAACACTATACTATTTGTCTATCTCTATTTCGAAGTAAGACTTCTGGCCGTTCGGGTAGATTCCCAACACCATCACTTCTTCTCCTTTATTTCTTTTCAAAGTTGCTATTAAATCATTGGCTCCTTTGATTTTATCTCTTCCGACGTGAGTCACCACAAATCCTTCACGGGCACCAGCCTCTTCCCACTTGTCATTATCTATCTCATCGATTACAGCCCCACCATCTACATCAAGACGTCGCTGCAAGGACAATTCAAGATCTTTGAATGTTACAGATTCAAATTCAGCCAACTTAGGTGCTTCTTTTTTCACTATTTTCGTAGTACCGGATATATTTTTCAAAGTGGCATCTACTTCATTCTCTTTACCATCTCTCAGGTATTTCACGGACACTTTATCACCAGGACGTTTTCTAGCAACCATTTCCTGAAGTTTAGAAACTGTGTTGGTCGCCACACCATCAATTCCAATGATAATATCACCCTCTTGCAAGCCAGCATCTTCGCCCCCACTTCCTTCATTCACCTCTGCAACATAAACCCCTTGAGAAACTCCAAGATCTTTGCCTAAAGACTCTTCAAACGCTGGACTCACATCTATTATAGAAACTCCTAATAACCCTCTTTGTACGGTTCCATATTCCAATAAATCATCCATCACTTTTTTCACGATACTACTTGGCACCGCAAAGGCATACCCACTGAAAACACCCGTTTGGCTAGCAATGGCAGTATTAATCCCTACCAACTCTCCTGACAAGTTCACCAGAGCACCTCCTGAATTCCCTCTGTTCACCACTGCATCAGTCTGGATAAAGGATTCAATCTGTAGATTATTATTGCTTTCATTTCGCAAGATTCCAATATTCCTTGCCTTGGCACTAACAATACCAGCAGTAACCGTTGATGTCAAATCAAACGGGTTACCTACTGCTAAGACCCACTCACCTACTTGAGTTTGATCGGAATCTCCAAATGGCACAAACGGCAAGTTATCCGCCTCTATTTTCAACAATGCTAAATCGGTAGTCGGGTCAGTCCCAATCAACTTCGCTTTGTAGTTTGTATTGTCATAAAGTGTAATTTCAATATCCTTTGCATCTTCGATCACATGGTTATTTGTCACCACATAACCATCCTCTGAAATGATCACGCCAGATCCAGAACTTACCCCTTCTCTTGGGCGGCCCTGACCACCATTGTCCGGATACCGGAATTCAAAAAACTCCTCCAAAGGATTTCCCCCACGGTTAGAGCTTTGCATAGTTACTTTACTTTTGATGTGCACCACAGCGGGTGTCACCTGTGAGGCTGAGGCGACAAAGTTTATTCCATCCGGAACGCTAAATTTGTCATCCTTAAGCCAGTTAACAAGACTAGTATTCTGCTTTTCTTCAAAAGTGACAACTTTATCTCCTGGAGACAAAATACTCACCCCTGCTAAAGCCACCAAGCCACCAATCACAGAGGCAAGGATAATACTGAGGAAGAATTGCTTTCTATTCATATTGCTCTCCTTATTTTTTGGTTGATTAAACTAATTGAATACACGATTTGCCATTACAATTGTTTTCAAATATCGTCCAAAGATCGATATCTAACACATCATTTAACACCTTTTAACAAAGCAGTGGCAAAGCTCCATTTTCACCAATTATTCTTTCGATAAAAACTTTACTGGTAACAATAAAGGATTCCTATATAAGTTAACACAAAAAAGATAAGTGGGTTTCCCCACTTATCAATTATTTTACTTGAATGGATGATTTAAGCACCTTTTTCTCACTTTTTGGCAAAACGACTTTCAGTATTCCATCCTCGTATTTTGCTTCGATAGACTCGTGACTCACATCTTCAGGTAAGAAAAACGACCTACTAAAGGAGCCGTATTGCGTCTGAACAGTATGATAATTCTTTCCTTCCTTGGTCTCCTTCTGTTTTCTTTCACCAGATATTGTAAGCTTACCATCCAACAAATCAATCTTGAAGTCTTCTTTTTTCACTCCTGGAATTGCCAACTCTAGCTCATAAGCATTTTCATCTTCGGAAACATCCACCGAAGGAGAGAACTTTTGCACATTCCCATTAAGAGAATCATTAAAGAACTTATCCAACAAACCACTGAATGATGAAGGATAATTCGGCTCGAAATTGTTATATCTCACAAGTTTCATAATAGTATGATTTATTGTTTACATCGATACTATAGTGAATATCGTACCAAGCCAAAATCCGGCTTAAAAACATGTCATTATGACTTAAATACCTTGTACAAAACCTAAATAACCGCCATTATGGCGGTTATTTACAAAAAAATAAGGGGCTTAACGAGCCCCTTATTGTCTGAGATATAGAATTATCAATCAATTACTTTCAATCACATGCCCTTCCTCTCTGTACAAATCCACTTCACCATCGAGCAAAACCGCAAGGACAGTGATGTCTTTGTCATATACACTTTCTGGGATATCTATATATTTTAAACCAGGAACTTTACTCCAATACATTTTACCAACTTCCCTGTGCTCCAGCTTGGTTCCATCACCAACTACCCAAATCCTATTGATTTTATTTTTCAAGCCCTTGATCACCAACGATTCATTTACCTTATAATCCAAGTAAATATATAGGATGGTTTTATCCTTGGACAAGGTAGTCGGAGCAAACACATGCCCTTCCGGAATTCCTGCTTGTGTATCATAAATGGCAGAGGCATGCTTAGAGGTCCAGCGACCAAATTCTTTTAAGATATTCTCAGCTTCTTCAGGAATAGTCCCATCAGGCTTTGGCCCCACATCCAACAACAGGTTACCCCCCATATGAAGACAGTCAACAAAAATCCTCAACAGCTCATTGGGAGTTTTGTAAGCATGGTCATTGTGCTGATACCCCCAACTATTGTTCATCGTTAAGCAGAGCTCCCAGTATTTACTATTGGGCCTAGCAACTGGCACTCCTTGCTCCGGAGTTGCATAATCACCCAAGCCACCACCAATTCTGGAATTAACAATTATGTTTGGGTTCCACTTGATCAATTGCTCCTTGAGTTCTTTGCTCTTCCACTGTTCAGCCTTATGCTCCCAGTCTCCATCAAACCAATACAGATCAGGGTGATAATTCAAAGAGAGTTCCTCCAACTGCTTGAAGTTAAAATCCACAAACTTCTGAAAACGCTCAGGATCGTTTTTATAACGGTACTTCACCCTAGTCTGTCGATCATAGTCAGGATGAGACCAATCTAAAACCGAATAGTACAAACCTTTTTTCACTCCTTTTTCTTCCAAGGCTTCCATAAAAGGACCTATCAAATCTCTTTTCGCCGGAGTTTTCTTCACAACCGTCAAATCACTCACTTTACTGTCCCATAGAGCCACACCGTCATGGTGCTTTGCGGTAATTACCGCATATTTTGCCCCTGACTCACTGATCAGCTCGGCCCATTTCTGAGGATCATAATTGGCAGCAGTGAAGCCATCAAGCTGCTTCATATAATCTTCATAGGAAATGTAATCATTAAAAAAAGACCAGGACTCATCTATTCCATTCACTGCATATATACCCCAGTGCAAAAAAATCCCCAGCTTGGCATCTTGAAACCATTCCATCTTGGCATCTTCTTTTGAATCTTGACCAAAAACACTCCCAAGCATCAGCCAGCCTGTCAAGAGCAATACGATCTCCTTTTTCCAGTTCTTCATTAGAAATACTTTGTTAGTAAATTAAGTAGTCTTCAAATTTACAAATTTTAAAATATTAACCTATCCATTCATATATCTTGTATTTTTTTATAAATCCAAGAATGGAATACCCTATTTTTTCAACACCACTTCTCCGCTCAACTTTATAAATCTGATCAACTATACTTTCATCCAGTCCTAGGTCTCAAATATTATTTTTAATTTTATCAAAACCCAAGTACAATTCTGTATGAAACTCAAGCAGCTTTTAAAAGTAAGTCTTTTAATCTCATTTTTGCTCTCCCCATATCTTGCGCAGCAGGCATGTGCCATACAAACCGCAGGTGACATTTTATCTTTAGGAGACTCATTGCTTAGCACCAACACAGATAGTGCCTCACAAGAAAAGGCTAAAAAAGACACCGTAGTCCAAGAACGCTCCATTAACAACATCATATACGCGCTCCAGGACTACATCATCACCACCAACCATATCAATAAAGTCCTAGAAAGAAACATTGACACCCTCGAATTGAGCATCAACCTCCCAACCACAGAGAGGAGATTGGACTTGGTGCGAAGCAGGCTTGAAGAAAGGGATAATGACATCAACCTTAGATACCTCAGCGCCCTCAAGAACTTCACCAATTACCAGACCCGGCAACTCGCTCAATGGAAAGAAAACATCGACGCCAAAGACTATGAAATTTCGGCTGCCAAGGATAGTTTAAGAAAAATAAAAAACGATGAAATTCTCAACCTTTCCATCAAAGACCCTGAAACACTCCCTACGTTTCAAAACCTACTAAGTGAACTAAATACACGAATAAAAACCGCAGACAGCCTCTATCTTAATCAACAATTAATACTGGCCGGGTACCAAAGCAGATTGTCCCGAGCCATAATCGAGATCAATGACTTCAAAGAAGAGATTGAAGAAAGGGAAAGCATTCTTGAGCGAGCTCTATTCAATAAGGAGGTTAATTACATTTGGGAGCCCAAATCTGATGAAAGAAAAAAGAAAATATGGGACGTCATCTCCCACTCCTACCTGATCAACCGAGTAATCCTCAATGGATATGGAGAAGTCAATAAACCAACGCACATCTTAGTCTTTTCACTAGTTGTATTGGCATTTCTCTGGATCAGGTACTTGCTGCGACACATTAAATCAGAAAAGGAATTTTCTGAAATCATTTTACAAAGGACTAGATTTATTCCAAAACACCCTTTTGCTTCGGCAATGATCATAATCCTACCTATCACCCCTTTTTTCTATCGATCCCCTCCTGTTATCTTGACGGTTGCAGTACTCGCGATGATGATGGTTATCACCTCACTTTTAATCAGGGCAATTGTAAGTAAAAAGGTTTTTATTTTTTGGTTGATCTTCCTGACCATCTTTATCATTTACTCCCTAAGCAATCTATATATAGAAACGGCATTTGAAGAAAGATGGACTTTATTGATACTAAGCATCCTAAGCATTACTTTAGGCTATCATATCATTAGCTCTATCAGAAATTCCACCCTCACCCACCCAAAGTATATTATATTCTTGATTCAACTTTTTTTAATCATACAAGGACTTTCTGCTTTTGCTAATATATTGGGTCGCTACAGTCTGTCCAAAATATTGGGAATAGCTGCCACTACTTCTTTGATGCAGGCCATCGGACTATATGTTTTCGTCTTGGTCATTATGGAAGCCATCTACCTTCAAATCGAAATGAGCAAAAAAAGCTCTAAAGATTACACTGCCTACTTTGATTTTCAGGACATCCAGGAAAAAGTCCAAAAGATTTTTGTTTTCATAGCTTCAGCCATTTGGTTCTATTATTTAGCCGTTAACCTGACCGTTTATGACTATATATACGCCAACATATCCTTGTTCCTATCTGAATAGAGAAAAATAGGAAACTCTGTTTTCACTTTTGGAAGTGTATTGACTTTCATCATCATCATTTGGATTTCAGCCATTATTTCCAAGTATATCTCCTATTTTGCAGAGGCCAAGGACCAAAAGTTAGCGGCCAACCGAAAACAAAGATTGGGTTCCTCCATCCTACTAATCAAGCTTGCCATCTTCACCATAGGTTTCCTACTCGCTGTCACCGCAGCTGGAATACCGCTAGACAGTGTAGCCATTGTACTAGGTGCCCTTTCAGTGGGTATTGGCTTTGGTCTACAAACGATCATCAACAACTTGGTATCAGGGGTAATTTTGGCATTCGAACGGCCTATCCAAATTGGCGACGCCATTGAAGTTGGTGGTCGAAGCGGAGTAGTGAAGGATGTAGGAATTAGAGCTAGTAAAATACAAGCATATGACGGCTCGGAAGTGATCCTTCCCAATGGAGATCTACTCTCCCAGCACCTGATCAACTGGACCCTTTCCAATAAAAGAAGAAGAATAGAATTAATTATAGGCGTGGCATATGGAAGTGATTCGGATCAAGTGGAATCCATTCTCACAGGCATCCTGGAAAGAGAAGGTATTCTCAAAAATCCTAAACCAAATGTTTACCTCCAAAATTTTGCAGACAGTGCTGTGGAATACCGACTTCTTTTCTGGGTGAATGATTTCGACACTTGGGTAGATATGAGGAACGAAGTAATGAAAGAAATTTACAAAACCTTTGGTAAAGAAAACATTGAAATCCCATTCCCTCAACGTGACCTTTACATCAAATCCATACCTGACTTCACAACCAAAAACAACCCCAAAACAGATTCAACAGGGGATAGCGAGAAAAAAGAAGAAAATTAACCGCCTGAAATCGAGCACAAAAGAAAAATCAAACAACTTTTTTCCACCCCATATTTGGAAAAAAATAAACAACCTGCTATGTTTGCATCACGTTAAACAAACGGGTTGGCGAAAACAACAAAAATTCCTCCTTAGCTCAGTTGGTTAGAGCATCTGACTGTTAATCAGAGGGTCCTTGGTTCGAGCCCAAGAGGAGGAGCAAAAGCCTTGCAGAAATGCAGGGCTTTTTTATTTTTCTTTCAAACCTAGTGATAAATGCAACCCATTACGCAATTTAATTAACCTCCCTAAGTTTAAAATCAGTGAATAGCGTAGGAAGTTTTAGCTGAGATGAAGAACAACTACAGCCTTATTTATTAAAAGGGTCAAGAATTAGCTTCGCCAAGCTTTTTTCAATCTTAGCTTTCAAAAGCCTACTTCATTTCTATTCGAGAATGAATTTTAAAATAAAGAAATAAAAACAAATTCCTGAAACAGCTTCAACTGCTATTCATTTACACGCATTAATTATTATCAAGTGAAAGACCTTATTATGACTAGTTAATAATTACCTGTAAGCTAGATTAGTCATGTAAAACTAGATAAGAGCCATAAAAAAATCCTCAAAGCCAAAGGCCTTGAGGATTTTGCATTAATATTCAGTCTATAATAAATTAATCGTGAACTGAACAGCTACAAACACATTGGCATTTTTTGCATTAATTCCAACCTCCACCTAAAGCCTGGTAGACATTGACCAAAGCGTTCATTTGCGCCCTTTTGGTTTCCACCAACTCAAATTTGGATTCCAAAGCATCTCTTTGTGTCAAAAGCACTTCCATATAGTCTGCCCTGGCTGACCTGAAGAGATTGTTGGAGATATCTATGGATTGGGTAAGCGCCTCCACTTCCTTGGCCTTCAAATCATAACTTTGTTCCAAATTATTGATTTTGGCCAGTTGATTGGACACTTCCACATAAGCATTCAAAATGGTTTTTTCATAGTTGAAAACTGCCTGAATTTGCTTGGCATTGGCACTTTTGTAATCTGCCTTGATGGCATTCCTGTTGATCAATGGAGCCGTCAAATCGCCCGCCAATGAATACAGTAACGATTCCGGTGTCTTGATCAAATAAGATGGATTAAAGGCCTGAAAACCTATTCCTGCCGAAATGCCCAAAGAAGGATAGAACCTGGCCTTCGCCACTTTGACATCAAGCTTTGCTGCTTCCAACTCCAGCTCGGCCTGCCTTACATCAGGACGGTTTTCCAGCAACTGAGATGGAATACCTGCCCTGATCGCCTTTGGCACCAAGTCACTGAAAGCCTGAGGACTTCGTTCAACATGCTGCGGGTATCTACCTACCAAGAAATTGATTTTGTTCTCTGTAATCGCGATTTCTTGCTGAATATCATACTGTAAACTTTTAGTATGGAATACTTCTGCTTGAAACTTTCTCACTGCCAATTCAGTCACTCTTGCAGCTTGCTTTTGCAATTTGACAATTTCCAGGGCATTGCTCTGGATCTCAATGTTTCGTTTTACGATCTCCAATTGATTATCCAAGGCAAGCAACTCGTAGTAGGAATTCGCAATCTCTGCAATCAAATTGGTCACCATAAAGTTCCTTCCCTCTACTGAAGACAGGTACCTGGCCACCGCTGCACGCTTGGCATTGTGCAGCTTGCCCCAAACATCCAATTCCCAAGTAGCAAAGGCACCCACCATATAATCCTGCAAAGGATCTGGCATTTCCCTACCTGGCTCAATTTCAGTTGTGGCCTCGCTGGCTCCCCTGCTGGTATATCTTCCTGGCTTGTCTACACCAGCCCCAGCTTTGATGTCTACAAAAGGCAAATATTCCCCTTTTCTGGCCCTTACCTCATTTCTCGAAATTTCGATTTCCTGCATGATCACATTCAACTCCTGATTGTTCTTCAAAGCAGTATCAATCAAGGCATTCAAATGGGGGTCTGTAAAATAATCTGCCCACTGGACCTTGGCCACATTAGTGGTGTCCTGTGAGCCATTAAAGCTCACAGGTACATCCGTATTGGCATTCCTTTCCACTACCGATGGTGTTTTACATGCCGAAAGCAATACTGTCGATCCGGCCACCACCATACATATATTTACTATTCTTTTAAGCATCTTCATGGTCATATTCTTCAGTTAAAGGAACTTCATCTTCGTCTTGAATCAGGTGACGGCCATCAGCCATTTTACCGAATATATAGTACAGCCCCGGAACAATAATTACTCCGAACACTGTACCAAACAGCATCCCCCCAAGGGCTGAGGCACCAATGGTACGGTTACCAATTGCACCGGCACCTGTAGCTATAATCAAAGGAATCAAACCGGCGATAAAGGCAAAAGATGTCATCAAAATAGGACGGAAGCGGACTTTGGCTCCCTCTATGGCTGCCTCGAGAATGGTCGATCCTTGTTGGCGTTTTTGAACAGCAAATTCAACAATCAACACGGCATTTTTACCCAATAGTCCTATCAACATGATCAGACCAATTTGCGCATAAATATCATTGTCCAAGCCCATTAACTTGAGCAACATAAAAGAGCCAAACACCCCAACCGGCAGAGAGAAAACTACCGCTAACGGGATAATGAAACTCTCATATTGTGCTGCCAATACAAAGTAGACGAACACCAACACAATCAAGAACACATACAATGATTCATTTCCTCTACTAGACTCATCAAAGGACAGTCCCTCCCAGGCAATGTCATAATCCTTAGGCAAAGTTTGAGCAGCCACTTCACGAATGGCTTGAATCGCATCAGCAGTGGTATAGCCCTTAGCTGGCAAACCTCTGATGGCTGCTGAATTGTACATATTGAAGCGGGTAACCTCATTCGGCCCTTGCGTTTTCTTCAACTTCATAAAGGCAGAATATGGCACCATCTCTCCATGCTCGTTCTTCACATAGAGGTTCAACACATCCGAAGGAAGTCTTCTGAATTTTGGATCAGACTGTACATATACTTTAAAGAAACGACCAAACTTGATAAAGCCCTGCTCATAAGTACTACCGATCAAAATATTGAGGTTTTCCATGGCCTTGCCAATGGATACGCCTTTCTGCATGGCCAACTCATTGTCAATCTCCAGTTCATACTGAGGATAATTGGCAGCAAAGAAGGTAAACAAACCTGTTAACTCTTCTCTTTTGCCCAAATTGTCCATGAACTCTTTATTGATTTTATCAAATTCCTGATAATCCGTATTGGTGGTTTGATCCAACAAACGCAAAGAGAAACCACCTGACGAACCGAAACCTGGAATGGCCGGCGGCTCAAAGAATTCCACAATTGCTCCAAGACCTTTGGACTCTTCTTCCAGTTCCTCCATGATTTCCTTCACGGAGTGCTCTCTTTCAGACCAAGGTTTAAGGTTGATCAAACAGGTACCCGCATTGGATCCCCTACCTTCTGTCATGATCTCATAACCCGCCAAAGAAGACACCGACTCTACCCCATCGATTTCCTCACATATTTTTTGGAGCTTTTGAGAAACCAGATTGGTTCTTTCCAAAGTAGCACCTGGAGGAGTTTGGATGATGGCATAAATTGTTCCTTGGTCTTCACTTGGAATAAATCCTGAAGGCAACACCTGGTTCTCTAGGAAAATACCGACACCAAAGGCCAATAAAATAGCAAAAGTAAGCCACCTTCTATTCACAATCCTTTTTAGCAAACTAACATACCTTCCTGTCAGTCTATCAAAACCGCTGTTGAACTTATCCAAAGAACGGGTAAGTATATTGCTCTTTTTCTCATGTCCGTGATGGTTTTTCAATAACATGGCACATAGCACTGGCGTAAGTGTCAATGCAATCAAAGCTGAAATAACGATGGAACTGGCCATGGTAATGGAGAACTGACGATAGAAAGTACCCACAGGACCAGACATAAAGGAAATCGGCAAGAATACTGATACCATTACCATGGTAATCGCTATAATCGCCCCACTGATTTCTCCCAATACCCTTTTAACAGCTTGGTAAGGGGTCAGATGAGGGAATTCCTCCATTTTGGCATGGACAGCCTCCACCACCACAATCGCATCATCGACCACAATACCAATCGCCAGCACCAGGGCAAATAGCGTCACCAGGTTGATCGAGAGTCCAAAGAACTGGATCACAAAGAAAGCTCCGATCAATGACACTGGCACCGCTAGGATAGGAATCAATGTCGACCGCCAATCTCCTAAGAAGATAAAGACCACCAAGGCTACCAAAATAAAGGCATCCCTTAAAGTATGAATCACTTGCTCAATGGAAGCATCCAAGAATTTAGACACGTCATAACTGATTTTGTAATCCATCCCAGGAGGAAATGAAGCTTTCATTTCTTCCACCTTATTCTTCACCTCTTCAATTACATCACTGGCATTACTACCATAGTTTTGCTTCAATACAATGGCTGCTGATGGATGGCCATCCAGGTTAGAGTAAATATCGAAGAACTCACTGCCCAACTCCACTTTACCAATGTCCTTGAGGTGAATGCTCTCACCTTCTGCATTGGCGCGTACAATAACATTTTCATATTGTTCAGGCTCATTGTACCTGCCTTTATAAGTCAATACATATTCCAATGACTGCGCTTCAATCCCAGAACTTCGACCCAAACGACCGGGACGTCCCACAATACTTTGCTCTTGTAAAGCTTCCATTACTTCATCAATAGAAATATCATAAGCTCTCATACGGTCAGGGTTCAACCAAACCCTCATCGCATACCGGCGGCTACCTAATATCTGCGCTCTGGCTACACCTTTGATCCGGTTGATTTCCGGGATCATTTTCACGTTGGCGTAGTTGTACAGGAATTTCTCATCCATGCTCTTGTCCTTTGCATAGAGGTTGACATACATCAACATACTTGGCTGGATAGGCGTGATTACTACCCCCTCCCGCTGGACCAATTCCGGCAAGAGGGGCATGACCTGATCAACCCTGGTCTTTACTCGGATTACGGCTTGGTTGGGGTCAGTTCCGGGCTCGAAAATCACACGAAGTGTCGCCTCACCAGCACTGGTGGCATCTGTAGCCATATAGCGCATCCCTTGCACACCATTGATAGAATTCTCTAATGTAATCAAGGTTGACTTTACCAATACATCTGCACTGGCTCCAGGATAAGCTATAAATATATTTACGGTAGTAGGTGCAATCTGCGGAAATTGGGATATAGGCAATTGCTTAATCGACAGACCACCCACAAAAACGATGATGACCGAAATGACTATCGCAAATACAGGCCTATGAATAAATTTTTTAAACATTGTTTCTGCTTTTTAGGGTCTCCGATTATTCCGCATAAAGATCCAATTCTGACAATGCAGTTTTGGGATCCACGAATTCGTACTTGATTTCGTCATTCTCTCTGACCAGGCGCAAACCGTCCAACAAGATCTTGTCATTTACTTCTAAGCCATCTTGAATAATGTAGATATGTGGCATTTCTGCTGCAATGGTGATCGCCCTGGAGTGGAGTACATTTTCTTCATCTAGCACATAGACATAGTTCTTATCCAGCACTTCAAAAGTTGCTTTTTGAGGAATGATCATGGCATCTTTAAAAGGCACTCCCATCAAGATACTGCCTGTCTCTCCATGTCTCAAAAGACCATTAGGGTTAGGGAATGTTGCTCTAAATGGGATATTACCAGTCTCATGATTGAAGTCTGCTTCAATGGTCTCTACTTTCCCTGGGTATTCAAACACCTTATTATTGGCCATCAAAAGGCTTACATTCGTGGTACTGTCCTTTTTGACATTGCTCATATAGTCCAAATACTCTGCTTCAGGCACATTGTAATAAACCCACATTTTGCTGTTATCCGATAAGTGCGTCAGTAATTCCCCCTCATCAATTAAGCTCCCTAACCGCACATGAAAGCGGTCAATGATCCCATCAAATGGTGCGCGGATTTCAGTAAACTGTAGATGCACTTCCGCCAAAGCTTCTTCTGCTTTTGCCTTGTCTAATTTAGCTTTGGCCATGGCCAACTCATTAGGCGCCACCACATCCCTATCTGCCAGAGACTTGGTGTTTTGATATTCTATCTCTGCAAACTCTACTTCCGCTTTGGCTCTTTTGAGCTCAGCTTCATACAGTTTTGGCATGATGCGAAATAACAGTTGTCCTTTTTTCACAAACTGGCCTTCATCCACCAGGATGTCTTCCAAGTAACCTCTTTCTTGAGCCCGTAGCTCAATATGACTAATAGAGTGAATTTGACAGACATAATCTTCCGTAAGGGTGGTGTCCATTTTTATTGGACTGGTTACCAGAAACTCTGTCTCTTCTTCGTGCTTTGCTTCACCTTTTGTTGAACAGCTTGTATGCCACAATAAGGCACCCAAACTCATAAACATGAGCGTTCTCTTCATAATAATTTGGTTTAAAAACGATAAGGTTTTTGTTGATTAATTTCGAAACTGGGCGTGCGCAAATACGGCACACAATGACATTCAGCGCATAAATAAGTACTGATGCCAGGTGATTTTGGGTTAATCAATAAGTAATTAAAAGGGGATTGGTGAAATGATCACCTTGGGGAATTCATATCATATGACAAACACTTGCAAAACAAGGTGTATCCTATATGATGAGGTATTAAAAAGATGCTTACTGATATGTAAGCCATTGGTAATGGATTGGATTAAATATCCAGAAGAGAACGCATAAAAAATAGCAGTAAGGTAGCTGCTATCTGCTAAATATTTATTTGAAACAATGAATTCATCATCCTTTTCTTCAATTTCCAAAACATCCAGACCATAGTCCTTCGCATTGTCTGTCAAAGAAGTTTTGATAATAAAAGACTCATGGCCCATTTCAGCACTAACTTGGGACTGATCCAGTTCTCCAAAAGCACCTTCTGCGGCATGAATTCTCCCTTCCTGTATGTGATGAGCATACAGCTGGCTGTACCCACTAGAGAGTAGAATACAAAGCGATAGAAGGAATCTTATTACAAATTTTATCATCCGGCGTCAAATCTACATAAAGATAATTTCTCTGTCAAGAGTAGGTATATTAAAATTATTTATTACACCTATTGAACTTTAATAAATAATTCACACAACACTTTAACAGGCCTATAAAACTCATCTTAAGGCAATTATAATCGATTTGAACCCAACAGACTTGTTTCTCAAAAGTTTATTTAAGTCAAATCATTATTAAATTAACTGCTTCACAACCGACCTATTTGTAGATTTCTTGACTCAAATCTAGTTTATGAATATTAAAGCCCTAAAATAATACAACATGATGAATTCTTATTTGAAGAGCAATATTATCATTGTATTATCCTAGTTTTCTGACACTTCACGCCATTTTGGATAATTTATATTTTTCAAAGTGCCAAATTATTTTTTTTGAAAAACATTTTAATTAATTCAAAATACATTTTAATAAGTTTGAAATGGTTTATCTTAATATTTTTATTTATATTACATAAAAATCACCTCTTTTTAATATTAATTAACTTAAACCCAAATTAACATGAATATTGTAGCGCCAAAGATCGAAAAGATCAAATTGGTCATATGGGATTTAGATGAAACTTTTTGGTATGGTACCCTAAGTGAAGAAGGTATTAGACCCAATAAAAAAAACATCGAACTTGTAAAGACCTTATCCGAAAGAGGAATCATCAACAGCATTGTTTCGAAAAACGACTATGATCAAGCAAAGCGAAAACTAAAAGAGCTAGGGATTTGGAACTATTTCATCTTCCCTTCTATTGCGTGGAGCCCCAAAGGAGCGCTGATCAAGGATATCATCAAAAAGTGCCAGTTGAGAGACAGTAACGTATTGTTTTTGGATGACAACCACTCCAACCTGGAGGAAGCAAAATACTACAATCCTAAAATCCACGCCCATCTGCCTGAATTTATAAATGAAATCCAATTTCATGAAGCATTTGCAGGAAAGGATGACATGAATCTCTCACGGCTTAACCAATACAAAGTATTAGAAAAAAAATTTGAGGCGAGTCTCAAACATGATAGCAATATTGATTTCTTAAAGGCTTCGAATATCAAGGTCCTTCTTATTACCAAACTTGAAAAACACCTGGACAGAATCCATGAATTGCTTGACCGTACCAATCAACTCAACTTCACTAAAAAACGACTTAGTAAAGACGAAATCCAAAAACTTATCGCCGACCCAAACCTTGACTGTGCCTTGGTGAAAGTAGTAGACAATTTTGGGGATTATGGTTTAGTGGGCTTCTATGCTTATCATAGAATCAATCATCAATTGGTCCATTTTGTGTTTTCATGCCGAATCCTAAACCTTGGTATTCCGCAATATCTCTTTGCTAAATTAGATTTCCCTATACTCAAAACAATCCCTGAAGTAGCAGAGAATTTAGACGACTCAACACCAAATTGGATAATAGAAATAAAACACAACATCCAAAGGCCTAACGATCCCCCCAAACAAGATAATTCACAACTCATTCGAATCCTGTACAGAGGAACATGTGATTTCAAACAAACTTTATTCTATCTCTCAAACAGTGGAATCAAAGTGAAACAAGAAACCAATTATGTCGCAAATAACCTCCCAATATATCAAACCCACACCCAAACACTTGTTAATCAACTGGAACTTTCGAAGAGGTTGATAACCGAGATCAGCCAATCTCATTACATTCCTTTTCTGGATGAAGCTTATTTTGAAAGTGGAGTGTTTGAAGGGAACTATGATTGTTTGGTCTATAACCTACAAACCGATTACACCCAAAAAGTCTATCAACATCGGCAATCAAACTACCAATTACCTCTTGGAACAAATAATGGAGTATTGACCAAAACGGAAGAACATCCTGATATACTTCAAAAATTGAAAGCTAGAGGCTTAGATAAAATTACTAAAAGCACCTTAAAGGATTTCAGTGAAAACTTCATCCATATTGGATTGATTACTCCTGAAGCTTTCTGTGAAAACCTGATTAAGATAAGACAAAACATTCCAAAGCGCATTCCAATTATTTTTATCAATAGCAGTGAAATTATCCACCCCAAATCCCTTTCTCAAAACTCTTCACAGAGAGCAAAAGAAATGAATCAGGCCCTAGACA
The DNA here is from genome assembly GCF_015533855.1 of Echinicola sp. 20G. Classification (GTDB taxonomy): domain Bacteria; phylum Bacteroidota; class Bacteroidia; order Cytophagales; family Cyclobacteriaceae; genus Echinicola. The sequence goes on from NZ_AP024154.1 coordinate 559,165, forward strand.
AATTTATCAAGGGAAGCCCTAATTCCTACCTATTGGACATGAGGAAAATCATTTCTAATCCAAGCCAATTTTCCAATACGATCGGCCAGTTCAACCGGGAATCTTATCGCCTAATCGCGACAGCGCTTCTGGGCAAAATTGGAGAAATCTCCAATAGAAAAATCAATTCCAAAATCAGCTCATTCACTTATTTCAGAGGTCAATTGAGAATTATCTATTTGAAATTGAAAACCTTCTTAAGGAAATCCATTTGGAATAAAATCAAAAGGCTTAACCTAATCATCATGATAGAACTGTTTACAGAAGTATCAAACATTGGAGCAAGTTTAATACTGAACAGTAGCCCCATTTAACATTAAAAAATTAGTTACTGTCCATTTTCATTTGGTTTTTCAGTTGTTAAACAGTTATATTTTGGTTTAACAAACAAGACCTATGCTCCATCAAAAGCTTGATGAACTCATCAAAGCATTAAAAGACAGCAAGACGCTAAGTTCAAATAGCATTGACTTTGATGCATTCGATAAGCTGTGCAATAAAAGTGATCAACTCATCACGCTTCATGATATTGGCAACTATCGTCCTATATACATCAATGATGCCTGCAAAACTTTTTATGGTTTTGAAAATAATTTTCTGAAAGGAATGGATTACATCTATTACCTCAAAACAATCCACCCTTCCTACTACCCCACCCTATTCAGATCCCTTACATTTTTCAATGAGGACAAGGAGAAATTTCTTGACCTTACTTACAAGCTAAAGGATGCAAGTGGAAACTGGAGATTAATGGTGGGCACAACCCAAACGGTAACAAGATCCAAAACTGGGAAACCCCTTCATGCCATTTCCATCATCACTCCTCATGAGAACTTTTCTCCTGAAACTGATGCCCCGATCCTATTATTGGAATCGCTGACCAAAAGAGAAATGGAAGTTTTCATGAAGTTGATTGAGGGGTTGAGTGCCAACGAAACGGCTCAGGCACTATTTATCTCTGAGGAAACAGTCAAAAAACACAAGAAAAATATCTTCAGAAAACTGAAATGCAATAAAATCAGCGAGTTGGTCGCCATGGCATTTGAGCTTGGGGTAAAATATTAAAGGGCAACCAATCTGATTGCCCTTTAATATTAATCTATAACTCTGGCTTCAGTTTTTCCAACACCTCTTTTGCTTCATGCCACTCCAATCTTGGCCCGAACTGACTTACAATCCTTGAAGATGCCAGACTGGCCAGTTTGCCGCTTGACGCGTAGGAATGTCCATTGGTGATACCATATAAAAAAGCCCCTGCAAACATATCCCCTGCTCCATTGCTATCCACCGCTTCTGTTTTATAAGGCTCAATATCTATAAACGTATCGCCATCATAAATCATCGCACCATTCTTACCTTGGGTAATCACAAAATGCTTAGCAACTTTTTTCAACTCCTCTCTAGCTTCTTGAAGATTATCCTTTCCAGTATAAAGCATTACCTCTTCTTCATTGGCAAACAAAAGATCCACACTTGCACCAATCACTTCATCAAATCCTTCTTTAAAGTACTTTACCATAGCTGGGTCAGAGAAAGTAAGTGCAACTTTTGTTCCGGACTGTTCAGCCAGCTTCTTAGCTTGCTTCATGGCAGCTTTACCATTGGGAGAAGTTACCAAATACCCTTCTATATAGAGATATTCGGCATCATTGATTATCGTATCATTGATATCCTTGGTGGAAAATTCTTGGGTAATGCCCAAAAAGGTATTCATGGTTCTTTCTGCATCATCAGTTACCATTACCAAGCATTTCCCCGTAATTCCCTCTTCTAAAGCCTCCACATTAAGATTATGATCTACTCCAGAAGCTTTTAGGTCCTCCACAAAAAACTTACCCAATGTATCATTGGCAACCTTGCAATTGTAGTATGAGCTACCCCCAAACTGACTTACAGCAATGATAGAATTAGCTGCTGACCCTCCGCATTGTTTCTTGGCCTCAGCTGTATCAATCACCTTCATCAGCTCATTTTGCCTTTCCTCATCCACTAAAGTCATCAGGCCTTTTTCTACACCATTGTCTGATAAAAAGGCGTCAGAAACCTGAAACTCCATATCCACTAGGGCATTGCCCATACCGACTACATTATACTTCTTATTCATATTTTATGCTATCAAAGCCTTACGGCCATTTACAATTCTTATTCAAAAATCTTATGACGCTCAAAGATTTTTTCCCTATCAAACAAATACCTATAGGTATGATGCGTCTTATATATTACTGCATTCAATTGCTCACAAACACGCATCATCTTCGGGCTAAAATCCCCGATCCAGTTCATCTCTATGGTTTCATAAGGAAAAGAGGGCTGATCCGACATATCATTGTACTTTTTCACCATGGCACTTTCTACTCCCTTACCTTGATGATCTGGCACCACCCCGAAAACCAAGCCTAACATCTTATTAGGTGGATTGAATAGCTTATGGTACAGAAATTTGAGTTTACCAATCCAGTCCAATTTACCATTCACATGCTTGAATATCTGATTGAGTTCAGGTATGGAAATGAAAAAACTGATAGGTTCATTTTTATAAAAACCAAAGTAAATCAACTTCTCATCCAAAACAGGTTTCAGTTTCTTCAACATCAGCTGAGCCTCTTTGATGGACATGGTTTTGCCCATATGTCTCGCCCAAGCTTTGTTGTAAACAGTCACAAAATACTCAGGAAACTTCTCTTTCAACTCTTTACCTTTCAGATACCTGTAATTATAGTCCGGGTCATCTATCGTAATGGCTGCTCTCTTGTGAAATTTCGGATCAAAGTCAACACCTTTTACTGGCCTCATATAAGTATACTGCTTAAAATACACCTGAAAACCATACTCCTCAAAGAACTTCTGGTAATAAGCAAAGTTCCAAGGCATATTATAGTTGGCAGGAGAAAAACCATCCACTAATAATCCCCACCATTTGTCCCGCTCACCAAAGTTCACAGGGCCATCCATCGCTTCCATGCCCTGCTCTTCTAACCAGGACTTAGCAGTATCAAACAGAAGGAATGCCGCTTCCTGATCCTCAATACATTCAAAAAAGCCCAAACCACCGGTGGGTTGCTTATCTTTCCATTTCGGATTGGTGAAAGCCGCAATTCTGCCTATGGTCTCTCCTTTTTCATTTTTCAGCAACCAACGTTTTGCTTTGGCTCCTTTTCTGAAGAGCTTATTGGTTTCCTCATGGAACAAACCTTCTATATCGGCATCAATGGGTTGAATCCAATTCTTTTCATTTTTATATAACCTTACTGCCATATCCAAAAACTCCTTGGCAAGAGCAGGGTTGGTCACCTCCAATAACTTCATGGTAATGGGTGTTTTTTTTGAAAAGCTAAAAATAGGGAGTTTGAAGGGAAAGAAAAAGAAGCCTGTACTTAAGCTCTGCCGATATGCAATTATTTCTTAAACATCAGTTCCTGCACATATTTAAAACGTATAAAACCCCAGGACCTAACAAACTCTTCACGGTTCACCAATCCTTTAGATTTCAATCGACGATAATCCAAAACAGGACGATAGACAAAAAAGTATACTATAAACAAAGCAAAAAAATTGCCCCAACCTATATAATCAAATAGGAACAGTTGCATCACAATCATCATGGGCAAAATAGTCACTAGGTGATAAGCTACTAGCTTTTTCATAATTGCTAATCTTATTATCAAAACTATTTTCAGCCCAAAGACCTTTGAGGACTTCAGGTTATTTTGGGTAAACTTGGGAACCAAACATAAATCGATTTATATACTTTTTCCCAAAGCAATAACTTTAATATAAGGAAATCTATTTAAAACATGAGGTTATAAACAAAAAAACATGAAGGCCGATTCAATGAATCGGCCTTCATGTTTTGTCAATTATATCACAATTTTAGTTGATCACATCTCCATAAAGGTCAAATTCAGTAGCTTCATTGATCTTGACCTCCACAAAATCTCCTATTCGGCAATAGTGCTTTGAAGCATCAATCAATACTTCATTGTCCACTTCAACAGAATCAAACTCAGTTCTCCCCACAAAGTATCCATTCTCTTTTTTGTCTATCAGTACCTTGAAGTTTTTTCCGACTTTTTCCTGATTAAGATCAAAAGAAATCTGCTCCTGAACCTCCATCAAGTGATTTGCTCTTGCTTGCTTTTCTTCCTGTGGGATATCATCCTTCATGGAGAATGCGTGGGTATCTTCTTCATGGCTATAAGTAAACACCCCTAAACGTTCAAATTTCATTCTTTCCACAAAGTCTACCATCTCCTGAAACTCTTTTTCTCCCTCACCAGGATGCCCTGCTATCAAGGTCGTCCTGATGGCGATACCTGGAATTTTCTCCCTAATACGATGGATCAATTCTTCCTGTTTCTCCCGGCTGGTTCCTCTTCTCATCACTTTCAGCACTTCACTGGAACCATGTTGAAGAGGAATATCCAAATAGTTACATACATTAGGATGTTCCGCCATCACATCAATGACATCCATTGGAAAACCTGTTGGGTAAGCATAATGCAGTCTCACCCAGTCAATTCCATTGACATCAGCCAAGGAAGTCATCAAATCTGCCAAACGCCTCTTCTTATATAAGTCCAACCCATAATAAGTGGAGTCTTGGGCAATCAATAATAACTCTCTGGTACCATTGGCAGCCTTGTGCTCAGCCTCTTTGACCAACTCTTCAATTGGCTTCGAAACATGGCCACCACGCATCAAGGGTATGGCACAAAAAGAACATGGCCTATCACAGCCTTCAGAAATCTTCATATAAGCATAATGGGAAGGATGTGTCAACAAACGTTCCCCGACCAATTCATGCTTGTAGTCTGCTTTGAATTTTTTCAAAAGTGCTGGCAAGTCCCTCGTCCCAAAAAAGGCATCCACTTGTGGAATCTCTTTTTCCAAGTCATCCTTGTAGCGTTGGGAAAGACAACCTGTCACATACACCTTTTCCACCAAGCCCTTTTGTTTCGCATCTACATACTGTAAAATGGTATCCACAGACTCCTGCTTCGCATTATCTATAAACCCACAAGTATTGATGATCACAATATTATTGTCAGCTTGTTGGGATTCATGAGAAACATCTATCCCATTCCCTTTCAACTGGGTAAGCATCACTTCAGAATCCACCAAGTTTTTGGAGCATCCCATAGTGATGATATTTACCTTATCCTTTTTTAATGTTCTCGTTTTCAAATCTTTTCTTCTTTGCTGCAAAAGTACGAAAAGTTAACCAAGAGTAAAGAACAAAGCCCCAAGAACCTGAAATCTCCGTTCATGAACAGTTCACAAAACGTCAAAAAACAACCAAGCCATGGTTGATAACCATGGCTTGAATTTATTTGCAATTGTACTTTTATAAAAGTTTTAACATTAAGATCAAACTTCCCATCCCTTACGGTATTCTCTACCTACAAATTGATTGGCTTCTTCCAAGTTGGTGATTCTCATTTTGTCACCATCCCAAAGCAATTTCTTTCTACCATAATATTGGGTCTGACCTTTGGAATTTTCTCTTCGCAACATATAGCTACGAATTGCCAAATTACCCATCAATACCGTTTCAGTCATTGGTCCGGCATAATCAAAAGATGAGGTCAGCTCCTTATGCTCTTTGCTTCCAAAGCCCGCTTTACAAGCATCAACCCACTTGCGCTGATGGCCATACTCAGGTTCTGGGAAATCCTCTGTTTGAGGCCCAATCTCTGTCGTGCCATCGTTAAGGTAAAGCTTTGGCATCAGTGGAGAACTATCATTGATATTGGTTGAAATGATACCTTTATCTCCAATGATCAAGACGCCATTGGCACTTTCCGCACCTCCAATATCATGGTCAGCTGGAATGATATCCGGATGTGAAGGACGAATGCCTCCATCGCTCCAGGTCATCTCAATAGGAGACTTGCTCTTCTCAGTAGCATCAAAATGCAATGTAATAAATGATGAAGCGGGGCATCCTTCTGGATGATAATCTGGTGTCCACATTTTGGTATACACCGCCCCTACGCTACACTCGGCATCCTTAGGATAGTGAAGCCCCAAGGTACGGAATGGAATATCCACCAAATGGCATCCTACATCTCCCAATGCACCTGTACCATAATCCCACCATCCTCTCCAGTTAAATGGATGAAGGTTTGGCGTAAAAGGAATCTCTTTGGATGGCCCTAACCATAAGTTCCAAGCTAGGTCATCTGGTTTCTGCCCTGGTGCTGGTTTTGGAAAAGTGTTTCCCTGTGGCCAAACAGGACGATTGGTCCAAATCTGAACTTTGGAAACAGCTCCTATTTTACCATCATTGATCCAGTCCTGCACAATTTGTAAATATGGGTTTGACCCACCCTGATTCCCCATTTGGGTGACAATTTTCTTGTCCCTTGCCATCTGGGTAAGGATTCTTGCTTCGCGGATATTATGCGTCATGGGTTTCTGAACATACACATGAACACCTCTTTCCATGGCAAATGCCGCTGCAGGACCATGCACGTGATCTGGCGTGGAAATAGTTACGGCATCAATATCCTTTTCTTTCTCCAACATCTCCCTGTAATCAGCATACAGTTTGGCATCAGGGAAGTTCTTGACAGACTGTGAAGCTGAACCTGAAAAGTCAACATCACACAAAGCTACTACGCGCTCTCGACCATTGACCGAAGCATTCTTGATATCACTGGCTCCTTTTCCACCTGCTCCAATTGCCGCAATATTCAACTGATCACTCGGAGCAGTGAAACCCACGCCTCCTAAGACATGTCTCGGAACAATTAAAACTGAAGATGCCAAAGCGGCATTTTTAATGAAATTTCTACGCGAGTTATTCTCTTCCGATTTTTTTGATTTTTCCATTGGTTATAAACTGTTGGGTTAAGTGCTTAATCGAATTACCAACCGTAATTTAGGCATTTTTATTTCTAGACCACTATTATTTAATGATATTGTTTCTTTCAAAATACTTCTGAATTAAAAATCCATACCAAACGACAATAATGATTTTATCAAATACAGACAAAACTCTTACCTTCTGATAAAACCAACCATATTTCACTAAAATCTAGCAAAAAGTTGAAAAAACTCTTTTTTCTAAAACTACAAATGGAGCACCTAGGGCGCTCCATTTTTCATATTAATTAAATATTAATTGTACACTTTGGATTTAAACTATTCATAACGACACATTTTCTAGCGTAGGTAAATAAATATCTACTTTTGGTACTCGTACAGCAAACGATAATTTTTTCAACTCCTTGCTTTACTTTTTAAAGAGGCGCTGATGGGAATCAGCGTCTTTTTATTTGCTGTATATATAGCTTAATCCTCTATCAACTCCATTAGGTATAGCGTATGAAAATCTTCTTCCACTCCATTATAGTCTTGATTTTTAGTCACTACCCATTGCCCTTCTGAATTTACGACATTGCTTAAATGAATACCTTTAGGAGCTAGAAAATCAGTTATTTTTAGCCCATTAAAATCAAAAACACTGATAAACAATTCATTAATTTTACTCAAAGCATCTTTCCCCTCCTTCGATTGAAGGTTATAATTCTGCAGTTCTTCTCTACTAACACCTTTCTTGTATGCCACTAAAATAAATTTATCCATTAGTATAATCTCTAGAATACTTCCCCCTTTCAATCCATGATTTATCTCTGCATGTTTCAATGCATTTTCAAAAACTACTCCTTCTTCTTCAACCCAATTGGAAACATTTAATTTTACAGTTTTAAACTCTCCCAGCATCCCATTTTCTTCTGTAAAAAGATAAAACTGGTTTTCACCTTTAAAATACAGTATCCAAAAAGCTCCTCTTTTCAAGACAACAGGAAAAGACCAGCCGTGGAACTTGCCATCATGATATTTACTGCTATTTGGAACCGGCATCGCATCCCTGACCTCTCCAGATAATGTATCCAGCACCTCAAGTATAGTTCCTTGATAGCTCTTTTCCATTAGGTTAGATACATTGTTCCAATTAGCTTTTCCTCTTTCCGGTCTATAATAGGCGATATCTTTTCCTAATTTGAAGTAAGGTTTTCCTTTATATCCATTCAGGAAAAAATATTCTCCAGGAATGATTATCTTTTTCCGAATATTGCCCTCATCATCCATTTGTACAATTCCATTAATTGGATCAAAGATCGTCATAAATTGGTCTTGAAAACCTACAGCATTAGCCCAACCAACTGCTTGAGGCCCATCCTGTCTCAAAAGAACCGTATCCTTAACAACTCCTGAATGATCAATAAGTAAAAATTCATTATCATGGTACCCTTTACCAAGATAAAGCTTCCTGTCTGTTGAATAATCAAATAGAAAAAAGTTCCCAAGGTAATCAACCTGAACTGAATCAATTATTTCCAAGGAATAAGAAGCACTCAAACCTTCCTTTATTGAAGACCGACTACATGACCAGAAAAACAATAAGACCATTACATGAAAAAATAAATACTTCATTTTATGAATAGCTAGTGAGTCACTAACATAATCCAAATGGACAACTAAGTCTAATAAAAAAAGTTAATAAACATTAAACCTACCTCAATCCTCCACCAACTCGAGGAGATAGAAAGTCTCAAAATCCTCTTCTTGACCAAAATAGTATTTATTCTTTGAGGCTAGTATTTTTCCATCTGGCATCACAGCCTTGATCATTTTAGCCTGTAAAGGCAATGCAACACTCTCATCAACCAAATTATGCTTCTTATCCAATACTGCAATATAATAGGGATTTACCTCTCGAGACTTTAAAGGATCATTTACTAATTCCTCATTATACTCTGTATTTTTAATGCCATTTCTATAAACAACAATAATATAATTTCCGAAGCTGTTTGAGAACTGTACATCTCCAGGACGCATTTCGTTATAATTCCTATCCCAATCGAAGGATTTTTGATTTTCTGAAGGAATGGCACTTACAAACTCATCGCTTGCAAAACTTACAGATTCCACAAAAGACAGAGCCTTTCCCTTAATTTCATAAACATACAACACTGGCTCATTACCCAATAGCAAATAAATAAAATTATCGTTTCTAGTGACATTTGGATAAAGAGGACCAAAATATTGATCTGCTTTATACTTACTGGACTGAGGAATTGGAAGAACGGGGTTTAAACTCCCATCTTTTAAGTCAATAAAATCCAAGTAATATTCCCTGTATTCCTCACTTCGGCCTCCTGAGATCTGCCCCAATAAAAGATCATCTGAAATCTTAAAAATTTTCTTCTTTTGATTCCAATTATGAAACTCTATAGTAAACGGAAGAGCAATATCTTTAACGTGCATTCCATTTTTTTCAAAGACTGAAAGCTTTCCAAAGTTGTTGGCCACCAATAGCTTTCCCTCTTCATAAAACCCTAAAGAAACTGGACTGTTAATGGGATGAGGATTATCCCCTCCTCTGGAGTACAACTCCTGAATTTCACCAGATTGATCAAAAATAATTAGTTCCTCAGTTTTAAAGTTAAAACCAAGAATCTCTCCACTCATCACATTAATGTCGGTAATTTCCAGCTCCCCTCGATAATCTAAACGAATAGAGTCTACAATTTCCAAATGATAACTCTTCTCTGCCTCTTCAGTCAAACCTACATCTTCTACTTTTTCCTTGCAGGAATTCATTCCCCATACTCCAAGTGCGCCAAAAAGAACCATTGAACTTAATCTTGACATACTTCTTGTAATTGCCATTGCACCTAAAAAACTTTGAATAATCATCTTTGAATTAATTTACATTTATAAAAAACACTATAATCGTTCTCTTTTTGTTCATAGTTCAGGTCAAACCATAAATACCGGCCTCCTTCCACAATGGACATAACTCCTAAGGGATTGGGAACTTGAATATCACTACTAAGCTGCTCTCCTTTCAGTACTTGAAAGTGTGTTTTGTTTAGCTTTCCTACTTCTTGAAAAAACACATCCATATCATCCTTATGTTGCTCCTGCAATGCTTTCACTTCATCCAATGGCAATCCTTCTGAATATTTTACAAGAAATAAACTGTCTCTCAAAATATCTAAAGACTGAATCCCTCCGTAATAAAACTGGCTTATGTCAAATTCAAAATCGGTCTTGTCCACTTCAATTCCTTTGGCCTCCACAAAATTCTCAATAGGAAAATCAACTGACCAAGCAGGTTTTTCCCAATCCCCTTTCTTGTATCCGTACAACTTGGGTTCATTGCTGAATGCTACGTACAACATATCATGATTACTGGCCAAGACGGGCCTCACATAGACATCGTGGTACAATAAATGATCACTGGAAAACTTGCTTACTGCAGGAAAAGGAACAACAGGCAAAAACTCTCTGGTCGAAATATCCAAAAACACCAATTGCCTAGATTGAAGCTGATGTTCAATGGACACCCCCAGGTCATTGTACCGGCCCTGAAGTATCGAGACAAATCCACCATTCACTCGAACTGTGTTTTTAGCTGACGGCACAATAAAGCGGTAAGAAGGCTGAAAGTCAGGCCTAAAGTGCTGCACCAACTCTCCCTCTAGATTATATTGAAATTGTCCCTTATTAGAACTCAATAAAAAAGATTCATTATCTACAAAAACGGGCTTTCCTGTATGGTAACTCCCATATTTCCCAGGGCCTTCCCCTTTCAAAACAAACATTCCAATGACCTGACCTTGATCTGAAAAAGTCACAAACTTTGAAGCGACCTGATCATACGCCAAAAAACACCTTCCGTTCGGAGAAACATCTTGCAATGCCAGTTTCCCGATGTAATCCACCACAATAGAATCAAACAACTCCAATTCAAAATTATTTTCATGCAGATGGTAAAGGCCTTCACTTTTTTTTCCGCAGGACATTAAAAAAGTTAGGATTAAAAAAATAGAGCAGGCTAAACGGTAAAACATAAACGAAAACATTAGTAAGGAACCGAATCTATGAAATCCTTAAAATATTACAAAGAAAACTCCAGCTCAAAAAAAATCCCCGAAGCGGATACTCCGAGGATTTCATCTATAATGTAGGTTTACTTTTACTGTTTTTGTTTGAACAAGGAATCTACAAACTCTGTTCGATTAAAAATCTGTAGATCAGTCATTTTTTCACCGACCCCAATATACTTTACTGGAATTTTGAACTGATCTGAAATCCCAATAACGACACCTCCTTTGGCAGTACCGTCAAGCTTGGTAATGGCCAGAGCATTGATCTCGGTAGCTTTGGTAAACTCTTTGGCTTGAATAAAAGCGTTTTGTCCCGTCGATCCGTCCAACACCAACAAAATTTCATGAGGGGCATCATCTATGAATTTTTGCATTACCCTCTTGATCTTGCTCAACTCATTCATCAAATTCACCTTGGTATGTAGCCTTCCTGCTGTATCCACGATCACTACATCTGCCTCCATTTCTACTGCTTTCTTGACCGTATCAAATGCTACAGAAGCAGGGTCTGCGTTCATACCATGAGAGATCACCGGAACACCAACTCTTTCACCCCACAGAATCAATTGATCCACTGCGGCAGCACGGAAAGTATCCGCAGCACCCAGCACCACAGATTTCCCTGCAGACTTAAACTGATGCGCCAACTTACCTATCGTGGTGGTTTTCCCTACACCATTCACTCCCACCACCATGATCACATAGGGCTTTTTATCTTTGGGCAATTCAAAGTTGGTAAGGTCCTCTAAGTTGCTTTCCTCCAACAAGCCTACGATTTCCTCCCTTAAAATTTTATCCAGCTCAGCAGTATTGACATATTTATCCCTTGCCACTCTCTCCTCTATTCGCTGGATGACTTTGATGGTCGTGTCCACACCCACATCAGATGTGATCAGAACCTCTTCCAGCTCATCAAGTACCTCATCATCTACTTTGGACTTACCAATAACTGCTTTGCCCAGTTTTGAAAAGAGATTTTCACTGGTTTTTTGAAGACCTTTGTCTAGGCTCTCCTTTTTATCTTTAGAAAAAAATCCAAAAATTCCCATAGTCTTTAACAAATTAGACCTGAATATAATCATAAAATCCCTCCCGAATTCAATCGAGAGGGATTATCCTTTTTGCATTACGATTAAAGCAAGGCAATTATTTTGCAAGGGTATCCTTCACCTCAGTGGTGGGTACCATCTCTTCTCTGAAAGTGTATGCTCCGGTTTTCTCAGACTTTACTGCCTTGATCACCTTTGCATAAGTTACACCACCTTCTTTTTTCAGGGTCGCTACTACTTTCTTAGCCATATCTTTTAGGTTTTATCGTCAAGCCTAAGGCCTAACAGTTCCTTAAAATTATTTAATTTCTTTATGAACCGTTACTTTCTTAAGGATTGGGTTATATTTCTTAAGCTCCAATCTCTCAGTAGTGTTCTTACGGTTTTTTGTTGTGATATATCTTGAAGTGCCTGGAACACCACTTGTTTTGTGCTCTGTACATTCCAAAATCACTTGAACTCTGTTTCCTTTCTTAGCCATCGCTCTATCTATTTATTGATTCGGAAATGATTATTTAATGATAATGTGTCCTTCTGCTTGAGCTTCTTTCAAAACAGCGCTGATGCCTTTCTTATTGATAGTTCTCAATGCTTTTGAAGAAACCTTCAACGTGATCCAAGCATCCTCTTCTGGCACGTAGAAACTTTTCTTGTGCAAGTTAGGATAAAACTTACGCTTGGTCTTGTTGTTCGCGTGCGATACATTATTACCTACTCGAGGTCTTTTACCGGTGATGTCACAAACTTTTGCCATGATATATGATCGTAATTTTTAAGACGTTTTTCTAATTGAGTTTGCAAATATCGGAAGTTTTCGGGAATAACCAAAAGAGCTGCCAAAAATTATTCGCTAAATGATTGTTATTCATTGAGCTTACTACATCGCTCCTAATCTATCGACCAGAAATGACACTATGGCAACTTTTTTGCTCCACTTCTTATATCTAAAGGCTTTCCTTATATTTGACTATATAAGAAAACCCAAATATACAACAAAAAAATTAAGGTTATGATTGAATCCATTACATCCAGCAAACAAGCTATCGATTTAGAAAACAAGTACGGTGCTCACAATTACCACCCACTGCCTGTAGTATTATCTAAAGGAGAGGGAGTATACATGTGGGATGTAGAAGGAAAAAAATACTACGACTTTTTATCTTCCTACTCAGCTGTCAATCAAGGTCACTGCCACCCCAGGATAATGGAAACACTGGTAGAACAAGCCGGAACGCTCACCCTTACCTCTAGAGCATTTCACAATGATGTACTTGGTCCTTTTGAAAAATTCCTCAGTGAATACTTCGGCTATGACAAAGTGCTGCCAATGAACACCGGCGTGGAAGGCGTTGAAACGGCGATTAAAATCGCGAGAAAATGGGGCTATGAAAAGAAAGGAATCCCTGAAAACCAAGGAACCATCATCGTAGCTGAAAACAATTTTCACGGAAGGACCACTACTGTCATTTCGTTTTCCAATGACGAAAATGCAAGAAAGAATTTTGGACCTTATACTCCGGGCTTTATCTCCATTCCTTACGATGACACCGAAGCACTTGAGGAAGTACTCAAAACACATGACAACATTATAGGCTACTTAGTAGAGCCCATTCAAGGGGAAGCAGGCGTATATGTCCCCAAAGATGGTTATCTAAAAGAAGTTTCAACCATATGCAAGAAGCACGGTGTTTTATTTATAGCTGACGAAATCCAGACAGGAATCGCTAGAACCGGCAAAATACTTGCCTGTGATCATGAAGAAGTCAAACCAGACATGTTGATCTTAGGCAAAGCTATCTCAGGAGGCTTCTATCCAGTTTCGGCAGTATTGGCTGATGACGAAATAATGGAAGTGATTTTACCAGGCCAACACGGATCAACATTTGGGGGCAACCCACTGGGAGCCAAAGTCGCCATGACTGCATTGAATGTAGTCAAAGATGAAAATCTAGCTGAAAATGCAGAAAAACTAGGTGAATTATTCAGAGCTAGAATCCAAAAGCTGGTGGACAAGTCTCCATTTGTAAAACTTGTTAGAGGAAAAGGTTTACTAAATGCAGTTGTCATTAACGACTCCGAAGACAGTGATACGGCCTGGAATATTTGCCTTGCCCTTAAAGAGAATGGACTATTGGCCAAGCCAACCCATGGAAACATCATCAGGTTTGCCCCGCCATTGGTTATCACAGAAGAACAAATCCACGAATGTTGTGACATCATTGAAAAAACAATCTCTGAATTCAAACATTAACAATGACGGTAAATTTTTCAGAAGCCCAGTGCTATTAAAAGTACTGGGCTTTATTATTGAACAAAACAAAGCCTCCCCTCCTTACTTCCCCAACATAAAAAACCAACACCATATAATTATATAAACATCAACATCTAATAACCCTACCCTATAAGACCATAGTTTTTCTTAAATTTGCGCAACATTAAATAAATCACTTCCCCTTATGCATAGAAGACCAAGAAGAAATCGAAAATCACCAGTCATCCGAAGCATGATTGAAGAAACAAGGCTTTCTGTGAAAGATTTCATCTTTCCAATATTTGTGATCGATGGAAACAACAAAAAAGAAGAAGTCTCTTCTATGCCAGGAATCTATAGGTATTCCATAGACCTTCTTTTAAAAGAGATTGAAGAGTGCATGAAGTTAGGCATCAAAGCATTTGACATTTTCCCTGCCTACCCTGAAGACAAAAAGGATAAATACGCTTCTGAAAGCTATAATCCAGAGACATTCTATCTTCAAGCCATCCACCAGGCCAAAAATGCATTCCCAGAAGCATGCATCATGACAGATGTAGCCATGGACCCGTATAGCTCCGATGGACATGATGGGATAGTGGAAAACGGTAAAATCCTCAATGATGAAACCTTGGAAATTTTGGGCAAAATGGCAGTAGCCCAAGCTCAAGCAGGCGCTGACATCATCGGCCCTTCTGACATGATGGATGGACGGGTCGCTTATCTTAGAGAGTCTTTGGACATTGCAGGTTTCAAAGAAACCTCCATCATGTCCTACACTGCCAAATACGCCAGTGCTTTTTATAACCCATTTAGAGATGCATTGGACTCAGCCCCAAAAGCAGGTGACAAAAAAACCTACCAAATGGATCCTGCCAACCTCAATGAAGCCTTAATAGAAGCAGAACTTGATGAACTAGAGGGAGCCGACTTCCTAATGATTAAACCAGCCTTGGCCTATCTTGACGTCATCAAACTCCTTAAAGAAAATTCACAACTCCCTATTGCCGCTTACAATGTCAGCGGGGAATACTCCATGATCAAGGCAGCAGGAGAAAAAGGTTGGCTGGACAGTGAAAAAGTAATGCTCGAATCCCTGCTAAGCATAAAGCGAGCTGGCGCAAGCATTATCTTAAGCTACTTTGCCAAGGAATTTGCCCAACTAGTCAAATAATACTCAACACAAGACTTAGTTTCGAAGCCAATCATTTTAGGAATGATTGGCTTTTTAATTTTTCCCATAAAATTCCAACCACCTCCCCACCACTTTTCATGTTTTTCTATAAAACCGGTTATCATAAACACCGACAACACCAAATTCCTTCCTACAAAAATAAATACTGAAAAAGGACCAATAACCAATATTTTCATACCTCACCACTACTTTATATTGCAATTAGAATAAAAAATAGAATTTTTCTCCACACGACTGAGTTAAGCAACACATTCAACTGCCATTACTACAAATCCGTTGTAAAAAATTTCAAATATTATTATAGTTACAAAAAACACCTGCAATTTCAATTTTCACAACATTTTTAACTTTTTAAGCTATTAAACAACCTATATATATCTTCATTTATGAATTATTATCAATTATTGGTTTGTTTTTTTACATAAAAAATATTTACCTTTAGAATATTATAAATTCACTAACCCATAAAAAATTTCGAAAAATAAGTCTATCTAAACATTCAACTTTATGAAATGGAGTTTTAACGACCTAGCCCAGGTAAGTACAGAAGCCCTGACTCAGGGAGCAGATTTAACTGCTGACATCACCCAAAACTTACTAACAACAAACAATGTGTGGATGATGCTATCCACAGCCCTCGTTTTCATTATGCACCTTGGTTTTGCAGGTGTAGAAGCTGGATTTGGCCAAGCCAAAAACACAGTTAACATTCTTTTTAAGAATACCATCACCCCAATCATTGGATTAATGACCTACGCACTTTGCGGGTTCTTTTTAATGTACCCAGGTTTTGATGTACCAGGATGGTTTGGGTTTGACGGAGCAGGCTGGAGCATGTTCTGGTTTTCTCCTGCAGACGCAGACGTAACTGCTGGTTATGCTGATGGTGGTTATACTTATTGGACAGACTTCTTGTTCCAAGCCATGTTTGCCGCCACTGCCGCCACCATCGTATCTGGAGCCATTGCCGAAAGGGTAAAACTTTGGGCCTACCTGCTTTTTACAGTAATCTATGTAGGTATTGTATACCCTATCATCGGAAGCTGGAAATGGGGCGGAGGAGTCCTTGACGATTGGGGCTTTTATGATTTTGCAGGATCCACGCTAGTCCATTCTGTGGGTGGCTGGGGAGCTCTCGCAGGGGTAATCCTAGTAGGCCCTCGTATTGGTAAATATGTGAATGGCAAAACTGTTGATAAACCAGGAGCAAGTGTTCCTCTTGCGGTAATCGGTGTTTTCTTACTATGGTTAGGATGGTTCGGCTTTAACGGCGGTTCTGTTCTTTCTGCCGACCCTGCTTTGGTTTCATTTGTATTGGTAACTACTTGTCTTGCTGCTTGTGCAGGTGGTCTAGGAGGCTTCCTTGCTGGATACTTTGTATTCAAAAGACTAGATCTTGGAATGGTGCTGAACGGTATCCTTGCAGGCTTGGTGGGCATTACTGCCGGAGCCGATGTAATCAACCCAGGGCCAGCCATCATTGTAGGCTTTGTAGCAGGCATTTTAGTAGTACTTTCAGCTGTACTCCTTGACAAATTAAAGCTTGACGATGTAGTAGGTGCTGTATCGGTTCACTTGACTTGTGGAATCTGGGGAACACTTGCTGTAGGTATCTTCTCAACTAATCCTGACCACTCATTTATCACCCAATTGACTGGAGTAGTAATCTGTGGAATTACCGCCTTCATTTGCGCATTTGTTATCTTCTACCTACTTAAAATAACCGTAGGCATCAGAGTATCTGAAGAACATGAAAAAACTGGCTTGGATTCTCATGAGCACGGTATCAGAGGATACACTATCGTTTACGACGAATAAGACATTACCACAACAACCACTATACAACCAAAAGACCCTGCCCAATCGAAAAAACGCCAATCTCTTCTGCTTGGGCAGGGTTTATTTATTAGCTAATCCTAACAATCAACTAATAATCTAAAGTAAAATGAAAAAACTTCAACTACTAATTGTATTACTCTTTTTAGGCTCTTTTACCACAGTAATGGCCCAAGATTTATCAAAAGTAAGTATTTCTGGATCTGTTGACGCCTATTATAGAACTAACTTTGGCGCTCCTAATAAGGGAGAATATGCACAAGCACCCGCTACGTCTTTTGCCAATTTACCAGGCTTTGCACTTGGCATGGCCAACATTATCGCTGCCTATGAAGGAGAAAAAGTAGGATTTGTAGCTGACTTGGTTTTTGGGCCTAGAGGTGAAGATGCTGTTTTTGGCTCTCCTATGTATGCAGGAGGAATGGCCGGAAGCTCCCAAATCGTTAACCAATTGTACATGTACTGGAATGTAAGCGACGGAGTAACCTTAACCCTAGGTAACTTCAACACCTTTTTGGGTTACGAAGTAATTTCTCCAACCGCCAACTTCAACTATTCCACTTCCTACATGTTCTCTTATGGTCCTTTCTCTCACACTGGCCTAAAAGCAGATTTTGCCCTTTCCGACAACTGGTCATTTATGGCTGCGGTGATGAACCCAACTGACATGACAGAATTCAACTTGGCAGGAACTTACACAGTAGGCGCTCAGTTAGGATACACCAATGATAACGGAGGAACTTGGTTAAACCTGGTTTATGGCGACCAAGATGGAAAACTGGATGAGGACTTCCCTATTGCGACAGGAGACATGTCCGCTGGTAGCACTTTCCAAATTGACCTAACCACTGGTTATGATGTTTCTGAATCTGTATATGTAGGCTTAAACGCTACCTATAACACCACAGCAGCTGGCGAATCCTATAACGGAAGTAGCATCTCTGACATGGACGGCGATGGTTCTGGGTTTTATGGTGTAGCAGGATATCTTCAAGCTGCCACTTCTGAGAAATTTGCAGTAGGCTTAAGAGGAGAATATTTTAACGTATTCAATAGTGGCCTAGATGGCGTAGTTGGCTTAGACGATGCTGGAGACGGAAGTGTATTTGCAGTTACCTTGTCCGGAAATGCTAAAATAACTGAAAACTTTACCCTGATTCCAGAAGTAAGACTGGACTCAATGTCTGAAGAAGATTTCTTCTTAAACAATGACTTGGCAGGATCTAAAAGCTTGTCATCATTCTTACTAGCAGCCGTATTCTCTTTCTAATTTTTTTCTGACAAACTGAAATTTTTTCTAAAAAACCACGTGCTTTGCAAAAAGCCGTGGTTTTCTTCTTTTTACACTAAATCATTTTTAAACGGGTCTACCCAAACCCTACCTTAAGATCAAAACATGTAATTATCACAAATTCACCCATCTGCAAAAACCTAAAAATTATCATATCATTAAAATATCAATTAATAAATTTCATTATTGACATTAAAACCACATTAAAATAGCGATTTGTTTGAAACCTTTTAATCTCATATTCGATATATGAAGTGTTGTCAGAAAAAACTAAAACGCGAATACGATGGTTAAAATTGCAATGATGGTAGCAGCAGGATTCTTTGGCATGGAAGCCTATGAAGCAAAAGCTCAAGAATTCCACGAAATCAAGGGGCCAAAAGCCAAAAACTATAAGCCCTGGAAAGAGAAAGCAAGAAACGGAATTTTGACTGTTGATTTGAGCAAGCCTGATATCAAAGGACCTGCTTACAAACAACTCAAATCTTGGGAAAAAACATCTGAAAAGGCAACAGTCAACATGGACTTGCAGCCAATCAGTAGACCCAAAGGACCGAAAGCCAAAAATCAAAAACCTTGGGACAAGAATTAACTTTCCCTCATTACGTTTGTCAGAAAACCGGAAGGCTATCAATATGATAGCCTTCTTTTGTTATTAGCCGCTAAAGCTATTGTCTATATGTTGATCTTTGGCTTTTACTTTTTCAAAATCCAAATATTGCTCCCAAAAAGGCTCTTCCGGCAATGCCGCCCGTAAGTATAGCTTTTCTTTCTTTACTGGATGAATAAACACCAAGTGGAAAGCATGTAAGTTTATACTTGCATCTGGATTAGGTTTGACAAAACCATACCTTAAATCACCTCTAATCGGACAACCCATAGAAGCCAACTGAACTCGGATTTGATGCGGTCTTCCTGTCACTGGCCTCACCTCCAGCAACCAATGGTCATTAAGCTTTCCAAGCCTTTTGTAGGTCAATTCAGCTCGCTTTGAACCCGGCTCCTCATGATCATAGGCTTGGGTAACATTCCGCTTTTCATCTTTGACCAGATAGTGTGTTAATTTCCCCACCTCTTCCTTTGGCCTTTTCTTCACAACAGCCCAGTAGACTTTATGAATATCTCGTTTTTTGAAAAGGACCATCATTCTTTCGAGCGCTTTGGAAGTTCTTGCGAAGACCACCAATCCACTCACCGGCCGGTCCAGCCGATGCACCGGATGCAGAAACACAGCACCTGGCTTATCATACTTTTCAGCAATGTAATCCTTGCAATAATCGGTTAGGGTTTTGTCACCTGTATGGTCTCCTTGCACCAAAATTCCTGCTCGTTTGTTGACCACCAACAAGTGATTATCTTCATACACAACAGTAAAAGGTTTCTTTGCCATATTCAATTTCTTTATTGATGCTAAGTTAGGAAAAGATGAAAAACTAAATTTTCATCGAAATATGCAAAAAGGGCAGCTTAAGCTACCCTTGAACATTAATATTTACTTCTAAAACTCTGATGTAAAATGGAATGAGATATCTGGGTAATTATCTTGAACCATTTGAAGCCAAGCCCTTGACTCAGCCATAAAAACAAGTTTCCCGTCTTTATCATGAGCTATATGTCTGTTCTTGGACCTTACAAATTCATCCAATTGCTTCTTATCGGTACTACTGATCCAACAAGCCTTATACAAGTTCATGGGAGCAAACTCCACAGTGGCATTATATTCATTCTTCAACCTAAACTGAATCACCTCAAACTGAAGCTGACCAACTGTTCCCACAACCTTTCTAGACCCCATGTCAAAAGTAAACAACTGAGCCACTCCTTCCTCCATTAGCTGTTTCAAGCCCTTTTCCAGCTGCTTGGTTTTCATCGCGTCCTTATTGATGACTTCTCTGAAAATCTCAGGAGAGAAGCTTGGAATCCCCTTGAAAGTTAAGTTTTCACCATCAGTTAAAGAGTCCCCTATTTTAAGGTTTCCAGTATCATATAAACCTACAATATCACCGGGAAATGCTTGATCGATAATTTCCTTATCCTGCGCCATAAATGAGGTCACATTGGAAAACCTCAGTGGCTTGGTTCCCCTTACATGATTGTATGGCTTGTTACGCTCAAATTTCCCAGAGCAGATTCTTAAAAAGGCAATCCTGTTCCTGTGATTAGGATCCATATTGGCATGGATCTTAAACACAAAACCGCTGAACTTGTCCTCACTTGGCAAAACCTCTCTTTCTTCAGTAACACGACTCTTTGGGACCGGGGCAATGTCAATAAAAGTATCCAACATCTCCTTTACGCCAAAGTTATTCACTGCTGACCCAAAGAAAACAGGTGCCACTTGACCAGAAAGATAATCTTCCTTATTGAATTCAGGATAAACCCCTTCCACCAACTCCACATCTTCTCTAAGTTGATTCGCATTGGACTCTCCTACCAAGTCTTCTAATTTACTGTCTTCCAAATCCTCAATTGCCACAATCTCATCCGAAAGTTTTCTTTGGGAAGGAGTAAACAAATTAAGGGATTTGTTATACAAATTATAAACTCCACGGAAGGTTTTACCCATTGAAATTGGCCAGGACAAAGGGCGCACTTTGATATTCAATTTGCTTTCTACTTCGTCAAGTAAATCGTAAGGATCTCTTCCTTCTCTGTCGAGCTTATTGATAAAACAAATTACCGGAGTATTCCTCATTCGGCAAACCTCCATCAACTTCTCGGTCTGGATCTCCACACCTTTCACACAATCGATCACCATGATCACGCTGTCCACTGCGGTCAATGTCCGATAGGTATCCTCCGCAAAATCCTGGTGACCAGGTGTATCCAACAAGTTGATTTTAATGTCACGATACTCAAACCCCATAACAGAGGTCGCTACAGAGATACCTCTCTGCTTTTCTATCTCCATCCAATCCGACTTGGCATGGGTATCGATCTTATTTGATTTTACCGCTCCAGCAGTCTTGATCGCACCACCAAAAAGCAACAACTTCTCAGTCAGTGTGGTCTTTCCCGCATCGGGGTGGGATATAATTCCAAAAGTTCTTCTTTTTTGAATCTCTTTGGTCAAACTCATCTTCTTCAGGCTCCTTTATTTGCAAGATGCAAAGGTAGCTTTTTATCTCGAAAGTTGGAAAGTAATCCTGAGCCTGACTTAAGAAAGCCATCCTTCAAGATTGATATTTATCCAATAAATGGATCTTGATTGACCTTAAACTCCTCCGCGCTTTCTTGAGTACCTCTCAGGACAATTCTAAAAGTGGTTCCCTTACCCACTTCAGATTGATAAACAAAAATACGCCCTCTGTGATACCCTTCTATAATTCTCTTGGCCAGAGTCAAGCCTAAGCCCCAACCTCGCTTACGGGTAGTAAGACCAGGATTAAAAACTTTTTTGAACATACTCTTATCAATCCCTTTGCCCGTATCTGAAATATCAACATGCACAAACTGCTCGCTTTCTTTTACAATGTTGATTTCAATAGCTCCCTGGCCTTTCATGGCATCTACTGCATTCTTACAGATATTCTCGACCACCCATTCAAACAGGGATTTATTCATCATAGCCTCCACTTCTTCCGCATGGGTATTGAGCGTTATACTCACTTTACTGGATATCCGTGGCCTCAGATAACTGACAGCTTCCTCTACAACCTGATAAATGTTTTCCTGTTTGATTACTGGTGTACTGCCAATATTACTAAAACGCTCCGTAACCATCCTGAGCTTGGACACATCTTTATCCAATTCCACGATCACTTCTTTGTTTTCTTCCCAAACTGGGGAATTTTTAAGGTAATCAATCCATGCCATCAATGAGGCAATCGGTGTCCCCAGCTGATGAGCTGTTTCTTTTGTAAGTCCAGCCCATACACGATTTTGCTCAGCAATTTTTGACTGGTTAAACACTGCAAAGGCCAAAACTCCAAACACCAAAATAACTGAAAGCTGTACATAAGGATAATACTTCAGCCTGGTCAATAACTCCGAATTGGTATAATAAAGGAATTGATTTTCTACTATCTGGATAGGCTCATAATCCATCTTCATTCTCAACACCTCGGCACGTAACTTTTTATCTATGTCCTCTTCCGTAGCATTATTTTTAAACTTAATATTCCTGTATTGCCCTGTAGGATTACCAAATGCATCTGCTACAATCACCGGAATATTATGGTTTTCCTGAATGATTCCCTGGTGAATAAAGGTGAGATTATCAGAATTATTGGCCACATATTCCATGGCATTGGCATAGAGCGTAATCTGCTTTGTCTCTCTTTCTTTTAATTCACTTACTAAAGTATTGGTATAATAAATAGACCCCACACTAATGATGAGCGATGCTATAAAAATAATCCACTTTACCTTCCCCCTATTTTGGTACAAATCCAGCGTTGCCAGATCCTGAATTCGGTTCTTCATTATCTCTTTTTCAATCAATCTCCGGTAAACTTTCCGATTCCTATATAACTGGTTATTTTGATAGATATTATCTATAAAACATAGAAATATAGTGTTTGACACCAGCGCTATAATCTCGTAAATTCGAATATAATTTTAAATAAACAAAACATAAAAGGAATGGCGACTAACGAAATAGGATTAAAAGTTAAGGACAGCAAGGTATTGGTGGAGAAATTGAACAACTTACTGGCCAATTATGAAATATACTATCAAAACTTAAGGAACTTTCACTGGAATGTTTCCGGACCTAACTTTTTCGAACTGCATGCAAAATTTGAAGAATTGTACAACGAGGCTACTGTAGCCATTGACGAAACAGCAGAAAGAATTTTGACCTTGGGAGAAAGACCATTGAGCTCCTTTTCAGAATATATCAAGGCGTCCAATATTGAGGAAGCTAAAGAAATCACTGATCCCAAAAAGATGGTCGAAACAGTAAGAGACAATTTGAACACTTTACTTTCTTTGGAAAGGGAAACCTTGGAAGCCGCTTCTGCTCAAGGTGATGAAGGCTCTGTAACCCTTATGAGTGATTATATCACTTCAAAAGAGAAGGTGATCTGGATGTTATCAGCATACCTAAGATAAAACGAAAAAGGGCGATCAGATGATCGCCCTTTTTCGTTTTATCAATTCTTCTTAATTGCTCTGCTTGATCCATTTCCAAAGTGTCTTATAGCTCACCTTGGTACCATGAACCAAAATGCCTATCCTATAGATTTTTGCAGCTACCCATGTGGTAAACAAAAATCCTGCAATCAAGGCAATCATCGATATCACCAAATCAAAAGCCGGTATCCCAAAACTAGCCCTACCCACCATGGCTATAGGTGCAGTAAACGGAATAACGGACAGCCAAAATGAAATATTACTATTAGGATCGTCAAGGATAAAAACAAACAAAGCAAAATAACTGGCAATTAAAGGAATGGTCACCGGAAACATGAACTGCTGTGCATCAGACGGAGAATCCACAGCAGCGCCAATGGCCGCAAAGAAAGCACCATATAACAGATAACCTCCCAAGAAATAAAACAAAAAGGTTAATACAAGCTGTACAAAGTCTATTCCTTGAATGACCTGCATAATCTGCGCGATGTCACTGGAATTGGCCAATGTTTGTGCAGCTTCTGGGTTGGCCATTTCCAATGCCTGTTGCTGGGGCATTTGCATACCAAAATACCCCATCACTACCGTAGAAATTGTAGAAATCAAAACAATCCAAATCAAAAACTGTGTCAAACCGACAGCTCCAATACCAATGATCTTGCCAAGCATCAATTGAAAAGGCTTGATGGAAGAAACCAATATTTCAATGATCCTACTGGATTTTTCTTCTATTACCCCTTGCATAATTTGGGTTCCATACACAAAAATAAAGGTATAGATCAAGATCCCTAAGAAGAACCCCAAACCATAATTCACTCCTGCATTGGACAGTTTCTCTTCCCCGCTCTCTTCCAATGTCACTGATTGTATAGAAACATTGGTCCTTACTTCACTGATTACTTTTGGATCAATCCCTGTATCAAATAGTCTAATCTCTTCAATCTTTCTTTTTAGCTCTCTTTCCAAGTGACTCACCAATCCCATACTTGGGTTTTTCTCCGAATAATAAACTATTCCTTTCGGGTTTTTAATGTCAACCTGAGGAATATAGAGAAACCCATAACGCTTTCCTTCTTGGACCATAGCCTTGGCTTCATCCACTGGCAATTTTGAATAGGAAAAAGCATATTGGCCATTGCTTTCTAAAAAAAATCGGCCACTATCATCTACAACTTCGATGATTTTCAAGGCCTCGCCTCCTTCATCACTCAGCGAAATCCAAAGAAATATTCCAAGGATTGCCGGAAACACCAAAGGAGTAATCAAAGTAGCAAGTAAGAAAGATTTCTTCCTCACCCTAGCCAAATACTCTCTCTTTATGACCAAAAAGACCTTATTCATATTCGCTTTCTTTTACTTTTTGAATAAAAATTTCCTCAATAGAAGGGACTTTCTCTGAGAAACTAACCACTTCCCCATGGCTCATTAACTCCCTCAGCAAGTCATTTGGAGCTGCATCTCCCAATGAAACATCAAACCTTACTATACCTCCCATTTCTATTGCTCCAATAAACTTCTCAGGAAGCGGTTGATGAACAGCCCTTAATTTCACTTCAAAAGTATTGGACCTTGCCTCATCCTTAACTTGATGAACTGGACCATCCAAAACCTTATGAGACTTATTGATCATCGCAATATGATCGCATAGAAGCTCAACTGATTCCATTCTATGGGTACTCAGCATCACTGTTGTGCCCTTTTCCTTCAACTCCAAAATCACATTCTTAATAATCTCCGCATTGACTGGGTCAAAACCAGAAAAAGGTTCATCAAGTATAAGAATTTCAGGATCGTGTATTACGGTAGAAATGAACTGAATCTTTTGCGCCATCCCTTTAGAAAGGTCTTCTATCTTTTTGTCTA
This sequence comes from Echinicola sp. 20G, assembly GCF_015533855.1. GTDB lineage: Bacteria > Bacteroidota > Bacteroidia > Cytophagales > Cyclobacteriaceae > Echinicola. The sequence goes on from NZ_AP024154.1 coordinate 584,669, forward strand.
CCCAAGCTGTGATTTCTAGCTTCTCTAGCCAATATTTTACTTTGTCCTTTGCAGCATGGCTGGAAAGTCCCTTCAGCTGGGCAAAATACAAAAGTTGCTCACCCACCTTCATTCTTTTATACAATCCCCTTTCCTCAGGCAAATAACCTATGCTCTTGATATGTTTGGGAGCCAAAAGTTCCCCGTTCACGCTGACCTTACCCGAGTCAGCATCGATAATTTGATTCACGATCCGAATCAAAGTCGTTTTACCTGCACCATTAGGACCAAGGAGACCAAAGATGCAACCTTTCGGCACAACCAAGTCTACATCGGTCAAAGCAGATTGAGCTCCATATTTTTTATGAAGCCCTTCAATTTTAAGAATATCCAAAATGATTACTGTTTAAAAACTGAGGCTACTAAATAACAAAAATAAACGGTAAACATTAATAGCCAAGACAATAAGCCGAAAGCTTATTTTAAAATGAGAGAACCTACTGATACATCAATTTCAAAAGTGATCAAATCCGACGCATTTTCCTCATAACCCTTACTGGCATATACCTTTTCGCCCATGTCGGAAAGATAATTGGGCAAACTCGTTCTACACATGGCTGTAGATTTAATTTTCACCAAATAAGGATATTGTGGGGAGGGCAATTTAATATATACAGAACCAGCTCCTACCGTTGTAGATATATTGCAAGGCTTTTTTCTTCGGGAAACTTCATCAAAATCAAGATTGATCTTACCATAATTAACATCAAAGATCAAGTGATCAGCATTGGCATGGGCTACATTTACTCCTTCCACAGTTCCCATATTTACTTTGACCATCATGGTATCCATTTCAATAGGGTTGGATGACTTTCCCATATAATTCAATGCAACATCAGCAGTAGCGGTCTTAATTTTGCAACGTTTTACCTTCAGGTTAGACAGGTCTACGGTTGCTTTTCCAATCCCAAAATGAAAGTTTAAATCATATACATAGCTATCACTAAGACCAACCTCCCAAGTGTGATCAAAATCTCCTTCACTGGTCGCAAATAGTTTAGAAGAAAGGTTTTTGCCAAAACTTTCATTTTCGACATTATTATGATTGAGGTTGGCATGTAACACCCTGTTCTCAATATTATATTCGAAATCTGGGAGAATATTAACTTTTGACAAATGAGAGTGAATCATCACTGCCTTGGAAGAATACATTTTGTTGACTTGCGAAACTCCCTTATAGGAAGAAAAGTTTAATTGCACCAAATCAAACCCACTTTTCTCTTCAACTGTAAACTCTTTCACAATCTGGGCATTCGCCATACAGCTTACCCCTAAAGCAAAAAACACAAATAAGCACAATTTATTCAACATACGAATAAATTACGGGACGATAGGTAAAAGGTTGGCTTTAGACAAAAAAAAGCCGGAAAAATTTCCGGCTTCTAAATATATGTCATTTTTGACTTCTAAAAGAACTCTTTCATCTTGTCAAAAAAGGTCTTTTCAGACTTCCCTGGATCAGGAATAAAGTTCTCTGAAGTTCTCAAAGACTCCAACTTTTCCCTTTCCTCTTTCGTCAACTGTTTTGGTGTCCAAACATTCACATGGATCAATTGATCTCCACGACCATAGCCATTTAAATCCTTCACACCTTTGCCCTTCAATCGTAAAATCTTACCACTCTGCGTCCCTGGGTCCAATTTGATCTTCACCTTTCCATCAATTGTAGGAACTTCGATCTGCGCACCAAGAGCCGCATCTATAAAGCTGGTATAAAGATCATAGACTACATTGTTCCCATCTCTTTGAAGAATTTCATCTTCTATCTCCTCGATTACGATCAAAAGATCACCTGCCACTCCTCCTGGAACCTCGTTTCCTTTTCCAGAAAGACTCAACTGCATCCCGTCAGCCACACCACCTGGAATATTGATTGGAATAACTTCTTCCTTCAAGATCAAACCTCTAGCATCGGCATGATCAGGTTTCTTGTCAATAATCTGACCGCTTCCACCACAGGCTGGGCAAGCACTGGCTGACACCATTTGCCCAAGCATCGTATTGACTACCTTCTTCACCTGACCAGAACCTTGGCAGGTTGAACAAGTTTTGAAAGAAACACCATCAGCTACGATATGACGTTTTACCTTAATTTTCTTCTCTACGCCATTGGCTACTTCCTTAAGGTTGACTTTAAGTTTAACACGAAGATTGGTCCCTTTTCTCACCCTTCTTCCTCCACGGCTTCCACCGCCAAAGAATGATTCAAATCCACCTCCGCCACCGAAGATGTCTCCAAATTGAGAGAAAATATCATCCATATTCATCCCAGCACCTCCGCCGAAACCACCATTTCCACTCATGCCTTGATGGCCAAAACGGTCATAGCGATCTTTCTTCTCTGCATTGCTGAGCACTTCATATGCTTCAGCAGCTTCTTTGAATTTCTCTTCAGCAGCTTTGTCGTCAGGGTTTTTGTCAGGGTGATATTTCAAAGCCATCTTTCGATAAGCCTTTTTTATTTCATCCGCACTGGCATCTTTAGATACCCCTAATACTTCGTAATAGTCTCTTTTTGCCATAATTTCTTAAGATCCAATGACTACCTTGGCGTACCTTACTACTTTGTCACCAAGCATATAGCCTTTTTCCACCACATCAATTACTTTTCCTTTCATATCTTCGGAAGGAGCCGGAATTTGGGTGATAGCCTCTTGAGTATCGGCATCAAAATTATTCCCGATCAAATCCTTCATTGGTACCAAACCTTTTGATTCCAATATCTTTATCAGCTTGTTATAAATCAACAAACTACCTTCTAAAGACTTCTCGCTTCCTTCAGCTTTCTCTTCAGCCTTAATCGCTCTTTCAAAATCATCCACAACAGGGATCAGATCTTTCAAAACACCTTCAGAAGCAGTTTTGATTAAGTCCAATCGTTCCTTGGAAGTTCTCCTCCTGTAGTTTTCAAATTCCGAGTAAAGCCTTAAATATTTATCTTTCAGTTCCTGGTTTTCCGCTTGAAGCTTCTGCTCAACTGACAATTCTTCAGAGCTGCCATTTTCTCCTTTTACTTCTTCACTTGATGCTTCTTGATTTTCAGCACTTTTGTCATTGTTGATCTCCTGATCTTGTGCTTCCACCTGCTCTTCAGCGGCTAATTTCTCCTTGTTCATATCTTCTTTTGATAAATTATCTTTTTCTGCCATATGAAAACATAATTCACATATTCTCTATTTTCGATATCAATATGTTTGCCACTCTGCTTTTCCTGACAAACTGACATTACGATATAATGGCATTATAAACCAAATCCTTCAGCTTATCCAAATTATATTGACTTACTGAAGAAATAAATACATGGGATACACCTTTTGGCAAATCACCTTTCATCTCTTCCATCAACTCCTCGTCCAACATATCTGCTTTGGAAATAGCTAAAATCCGGTTCTTGTCCAACAACTCAGGATTATACTCTTTGAGTTCCTTCAAAAGGATCTCATATTGCTCTTTAATGCTATCAGCATCAGCAGGCACCAAGAACAAAAGTATTGAGTTTCGTTCTATATGCCTCAAAAACCGTAGCCCCAAGCCCTTCCCTTCAGCAGCCCCTTCAATAATTCCAGGAATATCTGCCATCACAAACGACCTATCATCCCGATAACTTACCACTCCCAAATTAGGCACTAAGGTGGTAAACGGGTAGTCTCCTATTTCTGGCTTGGCAGCTGAAATACTAGAAAGCAAAGTGGATTTTCCTGCATTAGGAAAACCAACCAGTCCAACATCAGCCAAAAGCTTTAACTCAAGAATGATCCATTCCTCTATTCCTTCCTCACCAGGTTGAGCATAGCGTGGAGCTTGATTGGTAGATGTTTTGAAATGATCATTGCCTAATCCTCCCATACCACCTTTTGTAAGAATGATTTCTTGACCATCCTCAGTAATTTCAAACCTTACTTCTTTGGTCTCTGCGTCTTTGGCCACAGTACCCAATGGCACTTCCAAAATGATATCATCACCATCCTTACCTTTTCTTCTTCCTCCTTCACCGCCTTTACCATTCTGGGCAATGACATGCTTTTTATATTTAAGGTGGAGTAAAGTCCAAAGCTGGGCATTACCTCTTAAGATAATATGTCCTCCTCTACCTCCGTCACCTCCATCAGGACCTCCCTTGGGAACGTGCTTCTCTCTCCTGAAGTGAGCAGAACCGGCTCCCCCAGCTCCTGAACGAGAACAAAACTTTACGTAATCTATAAAATTCGAATCTGCCACGACTTTTTGATTATATCTTGAAACAAAATTGGCTAAGAATAATTCTTAGCCAATGATTTAAATCTTCACAAAGGTACGATTTATTTTTGGTATTAATACTGATCGATCACGTCACATATTTTACCGAAAATATCTTCAACACCTCCCACCCCTTGAATGGTAGAAAGTTTACCTTGGCTCTTATAGTAACTGGCTACAGGCAGCGTTTCCTCTTTGTAAACCTGAATACGAGTATTGATTTTTTCCTCGTCCTGGTCGTCTACCCTACCAGAGGTTTTTCCCCTGTGCCTAATTCTTTCTTTTAATTCTTCTTCTGGCACATCCAAAGCGATCATACCTGAAATGGACAAACCCTTCTCTTCCAACAATTGGTCCAAGGCTTCCGCTTGAGCTACAGTCCTAGGGAAACCATCCAAAATAAACCCTTTGGCACCTACGGTACTTTTGATTTTATCATCTACCATACCAATCACCACTTCGTCAGGAACCAATCTTCCTTCATCCATGTATTTTCTCGCCAATTTTCCCAGATCAGTTCCTTCACCAAGATGCTTTCTAAACAAATCTCCTGTGGAGATGTGCTCTAAGCTATATTTAGCAATCAGTTTTTCACTTTGTGTTCCTTTGCCTGCACCTGGAGGTCCAAATAAAACAATGTTTAGCATGACATGAAAATTGTTTGTTCAGTTAAACCAGCCTAGACTGATTACTTCAGTTGATATATTTCTTTTAAATTTCTTCCTTCTCCATCATAGTCCAAGCCGTAGCCAACCACAAACTTATTAGGGATTTCAAAGCCAACATAATCCACCTCAATAGGCTGTTGCAATGCTTCAGGCTTTAACAATAAGCTTACGATCGCAATACTTTTAGGACTTTTCGAAGAAACCAGCTTAAGTAAATGAGACATACTTAGACCAGTATCCACGATATCTTCAATGATGATCACATGTCTCCCTACTATGTCCTCAACAAGCCCTATTAAATCATTAACTTTGCCAGTAGAACTTGTGGATTCATAAGAAGCCACTTTCACAAATGACACTTCCAATGAAACGTCTGTTTCTTTCATCAAATCAGAAAAAAACATAAAGACACCATTCAACACCCCCAAAACCAAGGGGTTCTTATCTTGGTAATCTTTGGAGATCTGCCGTCCCAAATCCTGAACACGACTCTTGATTTTCTCCTCAGTTAGAAAAGGGATGAATTCTTTGTCCTTTATTTTCAACATAGCAATAAAAAAGCCCTGAATAAGGGCGTTACAAATATAGAAAAAAAACGTTTGACCTTCCTAATTTGGTATCAAAGACTTACAAATGAACCATTAAGTATTTATACAATTCAATCATTGATGCTAAATCTTTGAGTGACACCTTTTCATAGGGAGTATGAACATTATCTTCGGCCGCACCAATAAAGCACCAATCAATCATATAAGGACTCATTTGGATTTCCCTGCCATCACTTCCTCCTGCACCTTCAACTTCCAATTGGAATGGCACACCACTACTTTGTGCAAGCTCAACTATTCTGTCGACAAACTTTTTCCGGGGAATATATTTATCCCTAAGGGAAATGGCCACACCTTCATGATGTTTGACTCCGTCGGTTACCCATGTAATATCAGAGATAAGTGCTTGACTCACCTGCCATTTTTCATACATAAACTTCACTAAAAAAGGCACACTTCCTCCTCCATGTTCTTCGTAAGTTGAGAAGACGACTACTCCATCCTCCAAATCCTCACACACTTTAAGCGCATTATATACTCCAAGTCTATTATCCAAATAGGCTGCCTGAATAAATTCATCATCCAAGTTTATCTCTTGCTTGTACGAAAGGTTTGTACCACGAACAATTGATCTTTTAAAGTCATGAAACACATTTCCATCAACTATTTTCACACTACATTCTATTGGTCCTAGTTCATCTTCACCTACCAATACATCTCCGTCATTAACATCTGGCCCACCAACTGGAACTAATTGATTTTCATAACGCACCGTAAAACCAATGGTATCTAAATGAGCAAAAATAGCTGTCCGGGGGCTACCAAACTTAAGCACAATATTATCGTGAAACCCTTCACCATAGTACACCTCCGGCACAACCTTCCACTGACTTCTTCGTTGAAGCACATAGTCTAATATGAATGCGGAGAACTCGGATTCATCTCCTGAAACGCCTCCTTTTTTGAGGATTTCAAACAAAAACTCCATATTTGGCATAGTTTATGAGTAAAATATTTTGCAAATTTCAAACTTATTATGACAAAACAAATAGTCAAAAATTTATAGTTATTGAATAAAAAATTTACATTTGCATTACAGTTAATAGTTACTAAGTTTGGATTTAAATTAATTAAACACTTAATTTTGAAAAAAAATTTTTTTTAATCATGAAAAAATTATTACTATCAACATTAATGGTTGGTGCGTTAGCAGTTGGAGCTAATGCCCAAAATGACTTCAATAAGTGGTCAATCGACGTTAATGGTGGGTTCAATAAAGCTATGGCTCCTATCACGCCGGGTTATTATTCTCCTACCTTGAACCTTGGACATGCTGATGTAGGCATCAGATATATGTTCAATGAGAAATTTGGCGCGAAAGTGGACTATGGCTTCGGTAAATACCAAGAAGCTGACGGAACTCCTTCTTTCGAAACGAACTATTACAGAGTGAACTTACAAGGTGTTGCTAACCTTGGTAGAATCATGAACTTCGAGACTTTCTCAAGAAGCATTGGTCTATTGGGTCACTTCGGTGCTGGTTTTGGTAGAGTTACCCCTCAAGAAAATACTTGGGCTGATTTCGAAGATAATGTTTACAATTTCATCGCAGGTTTGACTGGACAGGTTAAATTGGGTGGTAGAGTTGCTCTTAACGGAGATATCAGTACTGTAATCGCTGGTCGTCAAGATGTAGCTTTTGATGGTGCTTCCTCAATTGCTGTAGGTGCCAATAATGGTTATTACGGCGCTAATGCTGTTTCTTGGACTGGTACTTTAGGTCTTTCCTTCTACTTAGGTGGACACAGCACTCATGCTGACTGGTACATCAGAGATGACATGTACGCTACTAAGAGTGAATTGGAAAACCAAATCGGTGAAATCAAGGACATGCTGAAAGATTCTGACGGTGACGGTGTACCTGATTACTTAGATAAAGAGCCTAACACACCAGCTGGTGCTAGAGTAGATTCTCATGGTAGAACTTTGGATTCTGATGGTGATGGAATTCCTGATCATTCTGATGATTGTGCTTTCGTTCCAGGTCCAGCATCTAATAACGGTTGCCCAGTTGAAGAAGTTGATGAAACTGACTTCTTCAAGAAAGCTATCAACGAAGGTTATGTAAATGTTTACTATGCTTTCGATAGTGCTAAACCACTAGGTTACTCTTCTTCTTCTGTGAATTATGTATCTAATTTCTTGAAGAGAAACCCAGGTGTAAACGTAGCCATCAAAGGTTATGCTGATGAAATTGGTCCAGATGACTATAACATGAAATTATCTGAAAGAAGAGCTAAAGCTGTTTACGATCTATTGATCGCTGCCGGTATCGATTCTTCTAGAATTTCTTACAAAGGTTATGGAGAAGACACTAGTGTGGACAAGCAATCTGCAGATGCTCGTCAGTTAGCTAGAAGAGCTTCTTTCGAAGTAGAATAATCAAAAGAAAAATATAAATTAAAAACCGACCTTTTCAGGTCGGTTTTTTTTTGCTTAATTTTGAAGCATATGTTTGTACTCAGCCAACAAAACTCCATAGCCAACCATTTTTTGGCAGACCTTCGAGACATTAACCAACAGACAGACCGGTTAAGATTCCGCACCAATCTAGAGCGTCTGGGCCAAGTATTAGCCTATGAAATATCCAAGTCAATGGATTATGAAGGCAGTTCAGTCACAACCCCTCTCGCTGACACTACCGTAAATAAAATCATTGACCAACCCATTATCATTTCTGTCATGAGGGCAGCAATGCCTTTCTACCAAGGAGTTCTCAGCTACTTCGATCAAGCTAACAGTGGTTTTATTGGAGCGTACCGTAAAGAAGAGTCCAACAATAATGAGGTAGAAATTGAGTTTAACTATTTGGCTGCCCCTTCAATTGAAAATAAAGAAATAATCTTGGTTGACCCTATGCTGGCCACTGGAAAATCCTTAATAACAAGCATAGAGCAGCTCCATAAAAACGGCACACCTAAAAAAGTCCATATTGCTGCTGTAATTGCCGCCCCGGAAGGAATAAAGCATTTGGAAGAAAACCTAAAGTTACCTTATCAACTCTGGCTTGGAGCTGTAGATGAAAAGCTAAATGAAAAAGCTTATATCGTTCCAGGACTTGGTGATGCTGGTGATTTATGTTTTGGCCCTAAACTATAGTTATCAGTGGTATATTTATTAGTAGTATTAGGCTTTATTATTCTTTTGTACGGGGGCAAGATCTTAGTTGATGGAGCTTCTGCAGTAGCATCAAAACTTGGACTCAGCCCTAGTTTGATCGGAATGACTATCGTTGCTTTCGGAACCTCTGCTCCTGAATTATTGGTCAGTATTACAGCTGCTCTTAAAGGAACGAATGACATTGCCATTGGAAATGTCATCGGATCCAACATTTCCAACATCACTCTTGTATTAGGTATTACCGCTCTGGTATATCCTATTTACTTGAAATCCCTTACACTTAAATGGGACTTTAGCTTCACACTCTTATCTGCACTATTATTCTATGTATTGGCGCTGAACAATCTCATCTCGCTCGTTGATGGCATCATCCTTTTTTCACTCCTTATTCTAACCAATTGGTTCTTATTCACCCGGGTCCATCATTCTTTAGAGGAGTTTTCTGAAGATGATGCAGAAAAGATGAAACATCAACCAATCTTTAAGTCTATTACACTCATAATCCTAGGTATTGTAGGCCTCTATTTTGGATCTGAATTATTGGTAAACAATGCTATAATCTTGGCGGAACAGTTTGGTATCAGTGAGAGGATTATTGGCGTTACAATTATTGCCATTGGTACGAGCTTACCAGAATTAGCCACTTCTGTATTGGCTGCATTGAAAAAAGAAACAGATATCGCGCTTGGAAATATTTTAGGGAGCAATATGCAGAACATTCTTTCCATCATTGGTGTTACTGCTATTATAAAACCCATAGAAGTTAGCGAACTGTTTTTGTCAAGCGACTTTCTATGGATGATTGGGTTTACCCTGCTATTGTTCCCCCTGATGCGATCAGGCTACAAAATCAATCGGGCTGAAGGCGGCCTTCTTCTAGCAGCCTATGGTATATATTTATTCTTCCTACTTTAAAAATGCTTGAATACATTCTACAATTCTTGGTAATCTACCTGGTTTGCCTTTTCAAATTTATCGGAGGCCCAGTTCTTGGCACAGCTGCAGATTACAGTGTTTTTGAAATTGTCATTGTAACGGTATCCGGAATGATGACCAGTGTTTTGGTTTTTACCTATTTAGGAGAATGGATAAAAAACAATTGGACCATCAAAATCAGAAAAAACAGCAAAAAGTTCACCCCAAAAACCAGAAGAATCATTCAAATTTGGCAGAAATTTGGAGCTGCTGGTGTAGCTGCTGTGACTCCTCTAATTTTCACTCCAATAGGGGGAACTATTATTCTTACATCATTTGGTGTTAGGCGAAGAAAAATATTCACCTATATGCTCATCAGCGCTGTGTGTTGGTCCTTATTTTTTGGGCTGACTATCAACCACCTTCTTGAAATCCCTTTCTTCAAGCGATTAATCGGCTAAATCATCATCAGGCAATATTTCAATATCTTGAATCAGAACCTTTTTGGAAATATTAGTACCAGTTAATGTAGCGGCCAATCCTCCCAAGGCGGTCTCTTTGTACTTGTTCTCCATACTCGCTCCTATTTCACCCATTGCTTCCACACATTCGTCCACAGGGATCACTCCACTTACATTAGATAAAGCTATTTGGGCTGAACTATTCGCTATAGCAGCAGCGCTGGCATTGCGCACTACACAAGGAACTTCCACCAAACCAGCTACTGGATCACAAACTAAGCCTAACATACATTGAATAGTAATAGCCACTGCATTAAATACCTGATCTATATCACCTCCCAAACAATACACCATAGCTCCAGAAGCCATCGCAGCAGCTGAACCAGTCTCCGCTTGGCAGCCTCCCACAGCACCTGCAAGACTTGCGTTTTGCTCTATGATCAAAGCAATGCCTGCCCCTACTAAAAGGCCTTCCAAAATCTTTCGATCTTCTAGATTATGTATCTCTTGAAGTGTATATAAAGTACCGGGAAGGATTCCTGAAGCTCCCGCGGTGGGAGCAGCAACTACTCTCCCCATGCAGCTGTTGACTTCCTTGGCCGCAAGTGCTCTTGATATCAGCCTCTGGAATTCAGGAGAAAGTACAGACAATGGGTTACGGAAAACTTTTTTTGCCCCATTATTGATCATCCCTGAACGAGAAATCATTTCTTCTTTAAGACCAGTTTCTACAGCTTCCTTCATAACTGAAAAAGCATTTAACAATCCATCCCAGATCTCCTGCTCAGTCTTGCCTCTTTGCTCCATCTCATATTCAAGCACAGGGTCAAATAAGACCTTCTCCCGTTCTACACAATAGTTTTTCCAGCCTTCAAAAGTTTCAAATAAATAGCTCATTCTATATGGGTTTACATTCTTGGCAAATTTCAAAATTGCTGATCACAAATCAAACAATGGTCCAAAAATAAAAAGGCCCTCTGGAAACTATCTCCAGAAGGCCTTACACACACTTGATCACCTAATACCTTATTGAATTCCTTCAATCGTAGCTTTAAACAAAATTGGCTCAAAAGGCTCTACAATAGTATTCAAATAACCTTTATCAAAGTAGTCTTGACGAATAGCTCTTGGCAGCACCTGAGCTGTCGCTGAGTATGCCGCAGAAGAAGGGGCAATCACTTCTATTTCCGCGCCATCATAAAGGTCTTTCAAACCTTCATTGATAAAATCAAAATTGTCACTAGCCCCCAAAGTGGTTACTACAGGGTTACTGGCCACTTCTGAGAAAGGGTCCTCTTCTCCCAACTGGAAGAGCTGATAGGTAAAACCAACTTGGTTGCCATTTTTACTTGCGTCAGAGTCAGTATCTCCTTCTTCCACAATTCTTCTGTAAATCCCTTCTCCAATTGCTTCATATCCCTCCAGCTCATTTTGTGAGATATATTCTTGAATTTTATCATCTTCAATCGCTGCAATCTCCTGCACAGGGTAAATCTTAACGAAAGTTACCGTCACTTTTAAATTTTCATATGGGGAAATCAACTGCCCATAACTATAACCGGAATATGCCATATATGATGGGATATAAAGGGTTAGGGTCTCTCCTTCTTCGGCCAATGCAACAGCCGAGTTAATCGCAATAGGAGCCAAAGTCTGTGCTTCTCTATCATATTTAAATTTGATCGGCTCTCCATCTGCTTCATCGTATGACTCAATGAAAGCACCTTCCAAGGTTTCCATTTCATAGTAAATCCCTATGATATCCTCATCATTAAACTTTACACCATCTTCAATATCCACATCTCTGGTATAGTAGTATCCGGCCGAAGTCTGTTCTGCCTCAATTCCATTTTGAGTAATATAATCGGCTAAAATCTGATCGTCACGCTTTACTTGCTTTTCATAATCAGTCTCTTTTTCTTGCAAGCAAGAAAACATTAATGTACTCATGGCTAAAGCCATTGCAATAGTTAAAAACTTATTCATTGTTGGTTCTATTAACTTTGTTACTTTTTAAATTGAAAGTTCATTCTAAGATTTAAACCACCAACAGAAAATTGCTGGTTGGTAAATGTCATGTCGCCTAACGGAAGTTTATAATATGGCTCAATGGATAAGTATGTGCCATTTTTTAAATTGTACTCATACCCAAAAGAAATGTTCAACATCTTTCCAAGGTCTACATTTGACTGACTACTTTCTGGCGAATATTCCTGAGTATATTCTTGAACAGATTCTTGAAACTGTAAATTTCCTGCCATATCAGAAGAAAACATGGACTCAACTTGAAAGGTCTCTTTGCCTGTTTGGTCGAAGTACACCATGCTAGAAAGCCCTGTAATCAGAAATAAGTCTGCCTTATCCTTGTCCATCACTTTATACTTCAGGTTTACCGGAATATCCAAGCCGGCATAACTGAAAGTGTATTCAGACCCCAAATAGTTATTGGTAGCAAAGGAAGAACTCTCTGAAAGACTGTTTGCAGCCCGCAAGGTCATGTCAGCAGGCAGTTTACTATTACTTTCAGGCTCAATGCTTTGGTGAGCATAAGTCACTCCGACATCTATTTTCAATTTGTCATTAATGGAAAACTCCGACATCACCCCTCCTCCAAATTTCATTCCATCCACAGGGTTTGAAGCAGTTTGTGGACCAGCTACTACGCCAAGCCTAAATGGATTTATAGGTTTATCTCTTTTGATGATGGTTGATGATCCAGTAGTAGCATCCTTCTCCAAACCTTCATTCTTCCATTCCTCTACCCAAGCTTGAGCTTCCTCAGGCTTCATAACAGCTAATGCAGAAGCCTGACTTGTATTTTCTTTGGCATTAATCAAGCCTGTCTGCCCTTCTTCTCCCAAAACCACTGTGGGCATTTTCAAGGAAGTTGATTCATCAGCCAATGCAATTCGCTGATCCAATCTGGCCAACTTGCCTGTTTGAATGCTCTCATAGTTTTCTCTCTCAACAGTCTGATCAGGAAAAGCAGCAATGGTCTCTATGCTTTCATCGGACCTTGGAGTTTTGGGATCACTTATCCCCCTTTCCTCTTTTTCATCCAAGCCAAGTGGAGCTGCTGGTTTCAGTATATTATCCAAAGATTCACTTTTACTAGCAATTGTATCCTTAAGCGTACTCACCCCTTGCTCTATCTCCTTTTCATACGGATAGAACAAAAAGACCAATAGCAATGAAGCCGCTATACCGGAAGCCACAAAAGGCCAGAAAACCATCTTGCGACGCTTAACAGGCTTATTGAAATAAGCTTTGCTAAACTTATCCCACTGTACCGAATCAAAAACCTCCTCATGGTCCTGGAAGGAGTCTTTGATCTTCTCCACAAGTCGCTTATCGAATTGCTCCTTCATCCTTTATTTTATTTAACGCTATTATCTTATCTCTCAATTTTTGCTTTGCCCTGGCCAAATATGTTCTACTTGTACTAGGTGGAATATCCAGCTCTTCCCCAATTTCATTATGACTGTACCCTTCTATCTCATACATGTTGAAAATGATCCTCATTATTTCGGGCAACTCCCTCATAACTGTAAGGATTTCATCCTTTGACAGTTCGTCTACTATACTGGGATCATATGTTTCTGCACCTGCCTTCTCTATTTCCATTACGGAATAATGCTTAACATTCTTCCGGTAATAGTCAATGGAAGTATTGATCACGATCCTTCTAAACCAAGCTTTGAAAGAACTGCTATCAGAGTATTGGTGTATCCTGTCAAAAGCTTTCATAAAACTATCATTGACAATTTCACAAGCTTCCTCCCGCGAATTGGAATACCTAAGAGCAATACTCATAGCATAGCCATAGAAGTGCTTATACAGCCTTTCCAGAGCTTTGGGATTACCATCTTTTGCTTCATGAACTAGGTACTGATCCAAACGAATAGGATTTAATATGCTATGCTTACTATTAAGACGACAGCCTTAAAAAAAATGCTACACCAAAAACCAAAAAATTTATTATTTCTTAAAAATTAAAAGTAATGTCCTGCTTTATATCAGAGGCTAAACTCAAGGCCACGGGACAGGTTCTTGCGGCATTTTTCAGTTTTTGCAGCAACTTTTCATCCTCAAAAGGATGATCCCAATTAAACTCAATAATGATTTCTTTAATCTTTCTTGGACTATCCTCCATGACTTTGGTTGTGTTCCACGACAAGCCTTCTAATTGCTTCCCTTCCTTATTGGCCACAATTCCCATTATCGTCACCATACAGCTCCCTAATGCCGCTGCAACCAAATCTGTTGGAGAAAATGCTTCCCCTTTTCCATTATTATCCAAAGGAGCATCTGTTATAATTTCCTCTCCAGATTGTAAATGCTTAGGGTTGGTTCGCAGATTTCCAAGGTAGTCACTTTTAATAGTAGGCATAAACCTTTATTTTTATTTGAAGTTTATTAACTTATATAACAAAATTAGCGTTTAATTCCTTAGGACATATGACAAAAGGAACAAAATATCTTTTCATTTTACTATTATGGGCAATCCCTACATTTTTAATGGCCCAAGGCAGGGAAGCGGGAGATTACGATTACGACAAGGAAGTCCTTTTTGGTATTAATAAGAATACCAATGGAGGATTGATAGGAGGATTGTATCTGAAAATTGGTTCACGGATTACCGAAACCAACTTCCAGTTTTTTTCTTTGGAATTAGCCAATGTAAAAAACCCAAAAGAAAGCCGATATAGCACGGTATTGGGCAATAGTTTCATTTATGGCAAGTCCAATTACCTTTATAGTATCAGGCCTCAATATGGACGTGAATTGATCTTATTCAAAAAAGCACCTCAAAAGGGAGTTCAAATATCCGTACTTTCTGCTATCGGACCTACAATTGGTTTGGTAGCCCCATATTACATAGAATACGCTACTAGTAGATCAGAAAGTACACGTGCACAGTATGACCCAGAAATCCATCAATCACTCGCCTATTTCTTAGGGCCTGGAAGACTTTTTGAAGGCCTCGGGGAATCTGAACTGGCCATTGGAGCCAATGCAAAAGCAGCCTTATCTTTTGAGTTTGGTGTTTTTAAATCTAATGTCACTGGCTTGGAACTAGGATATGAATTGGAGGGTTTTACTAAGGAAATCGAACTTATGCCTACCGCAGAAAACAGACAGGTTTTCCAGTCTGTTTACTTTACTCTATTCTATGGGTTCAGGAAGTAAGTCACAAATTGGTTTTCAAAGCACAAAACCTTAATTTTGCGATAAGTTAAGATATAGAGATGATAGAACTACCCGTAATATCCGAAGAGTCCAAGAAACGAAAAAAGCCTGATTGGTTAAGGGTAAAACTACCTGTTGGGAAAGAATATGCCAAAGTAAGAAAGCTTGTAGACGAACATAAATTACATACCATCTGTGAAAGTGGCAACTGTCCAAACATGGGAGAATGCTGGGGAGCCGGCACAGCCACCTTCATGATCCTTGGTAATGTATGTACGCGTTCCTGCTCTTTCTGTGCTGTAGCCACTGGGAGACCGCCAGAGTATGATACTGATGAGCCAAGACGAGTGGCTGAAGCCATCAAATTGATGGGCGTTAAACATGCCGTACTTACTTCAGTTAACCGTGATGAATTGAAAGACCGTGGAGCTGAAATATGGTATCAAACTGTAGTAGAGACTAAAAAGCTCTCTCCAGAGACTACCATCGAAACTTTGATCCCAGATGTAAAATCAAACTGGAATGCACTATACAGAATGATAGATGGAGGTCAAGAAGTCGTTTCCCACAATATGGAAACGGTAGAAAGCCTTTACAGAAGAGTACGTCCACAAGCCAAATATTGGAGGTCTCTTGAGCAAATCAAACTTACCAAGGAATATGGCAAACGAACCAAAACAGGTATAATGCTTGGATTAGGGGAAACAAAAGAAGAAGTATTCAAAGCAATGGATGATCTAGCAGAACATGGCTGCGACATCTTGACACTAGGCCAATACCTTCAACCAACTAAAATGCACATTGAAGTTGCTGAATTTATCCATCCGGACCTATTTGATCTGTACAGGGAAGAAGGATTAAAAAGAGGACTTAAATATGTCGAATCCGGACCATTGGTTAGATCATCCTACCACGCCGAAAGACACGTTAATGTATAAAAACAAAAAACTCTCCGCTTCCACGGAGAGTTTTTTTATATACTATTTTATTTTTTATTAATTGCCTCCCAATGCCTCAGCACCAGCAACAATTTCTAGAATTTCATTGGTAATAGCTGCTTGACGGCTTCTGTTGTACATCAAACGAAGTTCTTTTAAAAGCTCACCTGCATTATCAGTGGCTTTATCCATCGCTGTCATCCTAGCTCCATGTTCAGATGCATTGCTTTCAAGTACTGCTTTATAAAATTGGATTTTCAATGAGGTAGGCACCAAATCCTGAATGATATATTCTCTGGATGGTTCCAAAATATAATCCACGTTAGTAGAAGTTTGTTTTTCGGAAGCATCTTGCTCCATTGGAAGAAATTGCTCATTTCTAACAATCTGGGTGGCTACATTTTTAAATTCATTGTAAACCAAGACAATTTTATCAAAGGTACCGTTTACAAATCCCTCCATGGCATATTCTGCGGCTGCACTTACATTGTCAAAAGCGACATCCGCAAATATATTGGAATAGTCCGTAACTATATCAAATTCACGTTTCTTAAATGCGTCCAATGCTTTCTTTCCCAAAGGAAGGATGGTAATATGCTTTCCAGCATACTCTGTATTGACGGCAGCAG
This sequence comes from Echinicola sp. 20G, assembly GCF_015533855.1. GTDB lineage: Bacteria > Bacteroidota > Bacteroidia > Cytophagales > Cyclobacteriaceae > Echinicola. The sequence continues at coordinate 601,473 of NZ_AP024154.1, forward strand.
AAGTAGCCTTGATAATATTGGTATTAAAAGCGCCACATAGCCCCTTATCAGAAGTTACAGGAACGATCAGTACATTATTCACCTCTCGCTTATCTGCATAAACCAAATCGCTGCTACCCTCACTTCCAGAAGAAACATTGTTAAGAATGGCAGTTAATTTCTGAGAATAAGGACGCATCTGGGTTATTTTATCCTGTGCTCTCCTAAGCTTTGCCGCCGCTACCATTTTCATAGCTTTGGTGATTTGCTGAGTAGAAACTACCGAATTGATCCTCTCTTTTACTTCCTTTAAGTTAGCCATATTTACTAATATAGAATAAGGGATCCACCTCCCAATTAAGGGAAGTGGATATATGAATTATTTTGCGTACTTAGGTGTAAGTTCTTTTGCTGCTTTTTCCAACAATTTACCAGCTGTGTCAAGATCCCCTTTCTTAATAGCAGTAATGGCATCTTGATATTGTGTAGTCAATAGGGTATAGAATTCCTTTTCGAATTCTCTTGCTCTTGCTACTGGAACAGCATCCATCAAACCTTTAGTAGAAGCATAGATAATGGCTGCTTGAAGTTCCACCTTCACTGGAGAGTATTGGTTTTGCTTTAATATCTCTTGGTTTCTACGACCTCTTTCGATTGTTCTCTTAGTAGTAGCATCCAAATCAGAACCAAACTTGGAGAAAGCTTCCAATTCACGGAACTGAGCCTGATCCAGTTTAAGTGTCCCAGAAACTTTCTTCATAGATTTGATCTGAGCATTACCACCTACTCTGGATACAGAGATACCTACGTTAATGGCAGGACGAATACCTGAGTTAAACAAGTTGGTTTCCAAGAAGATCTGACCATCAGTAATCGAAATCACGTTAGTCGGAATATAGGCAGAAACGTCACCTGCTTGAGTTTCAATAATAGGAAGTGCGGTCAAAGAACCTCCACCTTTAACTATTGGTTTCAAAGATTCAGGAAGATCATTCATTTCCTTTGCAATGGCATCAGAAGAGTTGATTTTGGCAGCCCTCTCCAATAATCTTGAGTGAAGATAGAAAACATCACCAGGATAAGCTTCACGTCCCGGAGGTCTTCTAAGAAGTAGCGATACCTCACGGTAAGCTACTGCCTGCTTAGAAAGATCATCATAAACAACCAATGCTGGACGACCTGTATCTCTGAAAAATTCTCCAATAGCAGCACCAGTAAATGGCGCAAAGAACTGCATTGGAGCTGGATCTGCGGCAGAAGCAGAGACAACAATAGTATAAGGAAGTGCTCCGCCTTTTTCCAAGGCAGCAACCACACCTGCCACTGTAGAAGCTTTCTGTCCGATAGCTACATAAATACAGAATACAGGCTCTCCCTTATCATAAAATTCTTTTTGGTTAAGAATGGTATCGATAGACACTGCAGTTTTACCAGTCTGACGGTCACCAATAATCAATTCCCTCTGCCCTCTTCCGATTGGAATCATGGCATCGATAGATTTGATACCTGTCTGAAGTGGTTCATTTACAGGCTGACGGTAGATTACACCTGGAGCTTTACGTTCCAAAGGCATATCATAAAGTTCACCCTCTAAAGGACCTTTTCCATCAATTGGTTGGCCGAGGGTGTCTACTACTCTACCCAGCATGCCTTCACCTACTTTAATAGAAGCAATCTGCTTGGTTCTTTTTACAGTATCTCCTTCTTTAACTCCTTGAGAGTCTCCGAAAAGTACCGCACCCACATTGTCTTCTTCTAGGTTAAGTACCATTGCTTTAAGTCCATTATCGAACTCTAACAACTCACCAGATTGGGCTTTTGATAGTCCGTATATACGGGCCACACCGTCACCAACTTGTAGGACAGTTCCTACTTCTTCCAGTTCAGCTTCAGTTTTAGCGCCAGAGAGTTGTTCTCTCAAAATCGCCGAAACTTCATCAGGTCTTACTTCTGCCATTCTTGAATATAGTTATATAGTTTTTTCTGTATATTTAAAATCGTTTCTCGTAATGATTACTCGAAAACTCCAATCTCAATGCCTTCAACTTGCTACTCATTGATTCGTCTAACTGACGATCATTTACTTTAAGCACGAAACCACCGATAATATCCTTGTCAATCTTCTCCACCAATTCTACCTTGGATCTTCCTGAGATTTCTTTCACAGCAGCCTCAAAAGCTTTTCTTAAATCATCATTGATTTCAAAAGTAGTGGTCAACTCCGCTACTTGAATATCTTGATGAATGTTATATTGTCCGTGGAATTCCTTTGCAATATCAGTAAGGATATCTTCTCTGTTCTTTCTTGAAACAATATCAAAGAAAGTCAAAGTTAGCTCCTGAGCGAATTTAGAAAACACCTCTTTTACCACCTTAGCTTTTACATCAGACTTCACTATTGGGCTTTTCAGCAATAAAGCAAAATCCCTATTGGAAGCAACTACAGAAAGTAATTGCTGCATATCTTGGTGTACTTCCTTCAGTATTCCTTTTTCCACTGCCAGCTCCAGCAAGGATTTGGCATACCGAGAAGCGACTCTAGTTACTGACATTCGTTCTGATTAATTTAACTTAAGATCTTTAACAAATTCCTCTACAAGCTCTTGTTGTGCCTTTTCGGCTTCAAGGTTTTTGCGCAACAACTTCTCTGTTACCTCAAGTGCCAAATTAGCTACTTGATTTTTCACTTCTGATAAAGCTGCCTTTTTCTCTGTTTCAATTACCGCTTTAGCATCTTCAATCATTTTTGCTCCTACCTTAGATGCTTCGTTCTTCGCATCTTCAATAAGTTTAACAGAAGTATCATTGGCAGATTTCAAAATCTGATCTCTTTCCAATCTAGCTTCTTGAAGCAATTTCTCATTCTCAGCCTTCAAGTTGGCCATTTCATTTCTTGCATTCTCAGCAGCTTTTAGTGCTCCTTCGATTGCACTTTCACGCTCCTCTAGGGCAGAAAGAATTGGTTTCCAAGCAAATTTACCTAGGATAATCAAAAGAATCCCAAAACCAATAATTTGCCAAATGATTAATCCAGAACCAGGAATTATAAGATCCATCTATATAAAATTTTAAGCTGTTTTGTTCAAATCTTAAAGTAGGGACAGACCTAACGCCCGTCCCCATTCTTTGTACTTCTTAGAAAGTGATGTTCTCGTTAAGAGCAATAAGTAGACAAACTACTACCGCAAATAGGGAAACCACTTCAATAAGGGCAGCAATAATCAACATAGCAGTTTGGATTTTACCAGCTGCTTCAGGTTGTCTTGCAATACCTTCCATAGCCTGACCACCGATTCTACCGATACCTAGACCTGCGCCTATCGCTACAATTCCAGCACCGATACCAGCACCCAAAAGAGCGATGCCAGCAGTCAATAATAATGAAGTTAACATACGTGTTATTATTTATAAATTGAACAAAGAAATTTAATGATGATCATGCTCTGCCACTGCCGCACCTATGTACATCGCAGAGAACAAGGTAAATACATAAGCCTGGATAGTCGCTACCAACAATTCAATCAAGTTGATAAATACTACCATCACCGTACTTGCCACCCCTACTGCGTAGGATTCAAATACGAAGATCAAACCTATGAAACTTAGGATTACAATATGGCCTGCAGTGATCGCAACAAATAGTCGGACCATCAAGGCAAATGGCTTTGTAAACAAGCCGATAATTTCAACAGGAACAATTACGATCAAAAGTGGCAATGGCACTCCAGGAGTAGCCACCACGTGCTTCCAGTAATCTTTATTTCCATTAAGGTTAGTAGCAAAAAAGGTGAATACCGCCAAGGTCATTGTCACAGCAATATTCCCAGTCAAGTTAGCAGCACCCGGAACCAAACCAAGCAAGTTACCTATCCAGATAAAGAAAAATATGGTCAATAAGTACGGTGTAAACTTTTTGTATTTTGGGCCAATATTTGGCTTAGCCACCTCATCTCTGACAAAAAGAACAAGCGGTTCAACAAAAGAGGCAATTCCTTTTGGCGCTCCATTCGGATTGTTTTTGTAATTCTTAACGGCAGAGAAAATCAAAAAGAAGATCACAACAAGAACTATTATTAGCATTGCCACGTTCTTAGTGATTGATAAGTCTATGATAAACCTGCTTTCATCTACAGCATGTAGCTTATCGTGCTCATTAATATAATAACCTTCGTGCTCAACCCCAAATTTGTGGGTTTCATGATCTTGGAAATCAGTGGAAGAATAAAATTCCAAACCACGGTCAGATGAATAGATAATCACTGGTAAAGGCAACGTTACATGGGTATGACCCATTGTAGCAAAATGCCATTCATGCGAATCCTTAATGTGGTGCATGATAAAACCTGTCTTATTTTCTCCGCCTTCCTCAGGTGATGAGGCAAAAGTCGCAGTTGAAAGCGCCAGTAAAAACACTGACATCAAGGTGCTTATGCACAGAATCTTACGAAACATCAACTAATTTATTATAGACCTACTTAGAATGAGGGCGCAAGTTAGTTATTAAGCTGTATATATCAAACAACAAATACAACAAATAGATCACAAAAAAATCAGCAAAAAACAGAATCTTATTATCTATTTTAGTAAATAAGCAAATAGCAATAAAAATCAGACTCGCCAAAAACCTTAGTATTGTTGCTCCCAAAACAATTGCTACAGAATTTTCTTCTGACTGTTTTAGCAAAAATTGAATAAGTTTTCCGCTAAGTAGCATTAAGCCAAAGTAAAAAATGATGATTTGCCAGATGCGTCCATGGATCAAAGTGGGCCAAACAAATTGTACCAATAAGGTAAGTAGTACAATGGCAAGCGTAAGTAAAACAAGGGAAACGGTATGAGACTTCAATAATTTCATTGCTTGAGAAAATATTTTCCGCAAAGTTACATTTTATTTCTTCTCAAGTCCTTAGTCTTTTTTCATTGACTTGAATAAACTATAAAAGGCTACTACAATAGAAACAAAACAAAAAAGAAGAAGCCAAACAGGAAATTTCATTTGGCTTCTATCTTGAACAATCCATCCAAGCCAGGTTCCCAAACCTATAATTGCACACATTTGGAAAGCAAGGCCAATATATTTTACATACTCAGGATAATTATCCTGTGATGACTTCTTTTCCTTTGGTAAGTTCTGTTTTGTCATCCTTAGACTTAGTGTTGTTTTTCACCGGCAACTCTATTTCTTTGCTATCGCTCTCTTCGATCATTTTACAAATCCCGTTGAATACTGCACCGTTTTCAATCACCAATTTTCTTGTAAAAATATCTCCATCGATATCCGCAGTTTTTTTCAGGAACAAAATGTCAGAACACCTGATCTCCCCCTCAACCTTTCCTGCAATTTCAGCCTCCTTGGTATCAATATTACCTACCAAACGGGCGGAATCCCCAATGACAATTTTTGTCTTTGAGCTCAAGGTCCCCTCAACAGTTCCTTCAATACGAATATTTCCAAAAGTGATGATATCACCTTTGATTGTTGTCTCTTTTGCGATTACATTACTGGAGTTTACCATCTCCGCTACTGATTTTTTTTCTTCTCCTTTATTAAACATAACTAATCGAATGTTATAAATTCTTGAGGGTTTTGTGGGTTCCCCTTATACCACAATTCAAAGTGAAGGTGCTGACCAGTAGTCTGTTCTCCGGTATTGCCTACCACAGAAATAACTTCTCCACCACTTACAGGCTCCCCTACTGATTTCAATAATACAGAATTATGCTTATAAATTGAAATCAATTCGTTCGAATGCTGTACCGCTATCACATATCCTGTCTCCAAAGTCCAGCTGGCCAAAATTACCGTCCCATCAGCCACTGACTTGACAGGCTCATTTTCCTCAGCCACCAAATCAACCCCTAAATGATCTTTAGCCAAATCAAAACTACCTGTAACAATTCCCTTTAGCGGAGAGAAGAAATAGGTTTCCGTAAAAGAACTGGTAGATATCCGTTCGAAACTTCTTTCATCTGGCGGAGCAGCCTGAAACTCTTCGATGACACTTTGGGTTGCTTCTCCTTTTTGATATAAATCTTCACTTTTGGGATTTTTAAATGGTTCTTGATTGCCAGTCACACTATCCTCTTCGCTTTGCACCGATTCTTCCTCATATTCCCCATCTATTATCTTTTGTATGTTTTCCACATACCTATCCTTGGCCTGAACTTCTATCATCAAAGAATCTACGGTTTGAGACAAGGCATATATCTTCTTCATGTTTTCCGACTCCTGATAAGATGGATCAAACCAGCTTGCCAAAAAAGTCTTTGACATAATTAAAGCAATCAGGAAAAAACATAATAAAGTGAAAACCAAAATTAGCCCCACCCTAATTTTGTTGATACTTAATGAGGTAATCACAGAAAAATCCTCTTCCCTTCTAATGACAAACAGGTACTTATTTTCTACCCAGCCTTTTATCTTTTGTTGTAGCCCCAATTGATTTAGTTTTTGCAGTTAATTAAGTTACAAAAATATAATATTAAACATAAGCGTTTACATTATTGATTCAAAAGCACTAATTTGGGATTTTGATTAAAACTTTAAATGGTGGACGTGAGAAAGCATTATTATCTTATTATACTTATTTTATTTAGTGTACTGGGCTGCTCTTCACAAAAAGATACGTTTACCAATAGGATGTACCACAATGTAACGGCAAAGTTTAATGCCTATTTTCTTGCCAAAGAAAAAATCGATGAAGTTGAGGATAATTTCAAAAAAGCCTATCAAGAAGATTACACTCAAATACTTCCTGTATTCACCCCAATAGACAGTTCAACAGTTGACAATAATGAAGAAAAACTTGCCGAAGCAAGAGAGCTCGCAGCAAAGGCCATAGACTGGCACAGGATCAGCAACTGGGTAGATGACAGCTATTACTTGATTGGGTTGATCGATTATTATGAAGCCAAAACGGATGATGCCATCAACACATTTAAATACCTTAATGTCAATGGAGAAAACAATGATGTAAGACATCAAGCCCTTATCCAACTCCTTCGAATTTTTATCAACCAGAGAAAATTTGATGACGCTTCCTATGTTATAGATTTTCTCTCTAAAGAAGCTGAAATCAGCAAGGAAAATAAAAAGAACCTTTATAAGACCTTGGCCTACTACTATGAAGTAAGGCAAGAAAAAGACGGTTTGATCGCTGCATTAGAAAAGGCACTGGAACTAAGCAAAGATAATTCAGAAAGTTCGAGACTCTACTTCACCTTGGCCCAGCTTTACCAGAGGGAAGGTTTTGATGCCCAAGCTTACTCCTATTATAGAAGCGCGATGGAAGGCAACCCTCCATATGAACTTGCTTTTTTCTCCCAACTATATGCCCAGAAAGTAGCTGAATTGGAAAAAAGTAAAGATTACAGAAAAGTACGAGAGTATTATGACGAGCTTTATAAAAATCGAAAAAATCAAGATTTAAGGGACGTTGTGCTGTATGAAAAAGCACTTTTTGAACTGAAACAAAACGAAATTGAGGAAGGCATAAGCTTACTCCATAGAGCTGCGCAAGAAACCGCTAAAAATGATATCCAGAAAGGCTATATCTATGAAAAGTTGGCTGAAATATATTTTGACCAAAAAGAGGACTATAGATCTTCCTTCTACTACTTGGACAGCGCACTTCAGTTCTTCAAACCAGAAGACAAACCTTTTAACCCTTTATCAGCCAAAAAAGATGTACTGGAAACATATACGGTTAATTACGAAACAATCACAAAAAATGATAGCCTGATCAGAATCAGTCAACTTAGTCCGGAAGAACAGGAAAAAATTGCGGAGGATTATATTCAAAAAGAGGAGGAAAGGTTACTCGCGGAGGCCAAGAAGAAGACCCCAGAAAAAAACAGCAGTATATTTGACAATTTACTTGCATTTGGAGGAAATAGCACTGGAGCCACCTTCTATTTTGACAATCCAACCGCTATACAACAAGGTGAAATAGAGTTTTTCAGAACTTGGGGAAATAGGCCGCTTGCAGATAATTGGCGCAGAAATGCCAGTGGCTTCCAATCAGCATCCAACTATGCTGACAACACCAACAGTATTAATGATACTTCCACTATAGATGAACCTTCCGAAACCATTAAGAGCTCTCTTCCTGATAAGGCAAGCTTATTAGCCTCGATTCCAAATGATCCAGTCATGATCTCTCAGCTAAATGAAGAGCTGGAGACTTCTTATTTTGAGTTGGGAAAAGTCCTTTTCTTTGAGCTGAATAGACCTGATCTGGCCCGGGATTATTTGGTAAAGATGATTCAGGAATATCCTGACTCTGAAAAAAAACCAGAAGCATATTATACATTATATTTGATTGAAAGAGAAACTAATGGGATGACAGAATACTATGCTAATAAGTTAAATAAAGAGTTCCCTGATTCTCCATTCACCAAATCAGTCAATAATCCTGTAGAAGAGTCTTCCGGGACCATTGCAAACAAAAATGCTGCAGAAAACTATAGTCAAGCATATCTCTTGTTCAAAGAAGGCAGATATGACGAATCCCGTTCATTAATAAGAGCTACTTTGGACAATTATCCTCTAACACCTGTTACGGAGAAGTTGTTGATACTCGACATTATGATCACGGGTAAGACAGGTAGTAAAGAAACATATCAAACCGGGCTGGAGCAATACATTAGTACCACAAAAAATGAAGAGCTCGTAAAAATGGCAAGAAATATGCTATCAGTTTTGACAGGTGAAGTTAACAAAGCTCCTATTGCTAAAATTGATTCTATCGCCTTAAAAGATTCGGTGAAAGTAACTAACAATACAAGGATTGCCCAAGACGACAGCACATCAACAAAACCTGAAAGCATCTATAAGTTTGACGAGAACCAAACACACATATTTATATTAGTTATCGACCCTGACCAAGTGTCAAAAGCAAAAAACCTGACTGCTGAAATGGAAAATTTCCATGATGCGAATTATCCGAATTCTAGATTGAGGACAGGAAGTCTATCCTTTAACAGGGAAAACTCAATCATTTTGGTAAGCCCATTTTCAAATGCGGAAAAAGCTTTGGAATACAGAAAAAGGTTCTTAACAGATTTTAAAGCTGAGGCGCTACCAGAGGAAACAAAAAAGAGTAGTTTTGTAATTTCAATACAAAACTTCCAACAACTGAACAAAAGGAAAGATATCTCCGAATACGAAGCTTTCTTCAAAGCCTCCTATTAATAACAACATGAGTAACAAGAAAAAAACTACAAAAACTGGCTCTTGGGCTGGAAAAATCGTCAAAACACTTTGGATTGTTTTTTTTGCAGGGCTGCTTGGCTTTGCCATTTTCGTCTGGTCGGTAAGTGTAGACTTTCTTGGCCTTTACGGCGATTTACCAGACTTCAAAGCCCTCGAAAACCCCGAAAGTGAACTTGCCTCAGAATTGTATTCTGCGGATGGCGTTTTATTAGGTAAATATTACAGGGAAAATAGATCGCCAGTAAAATATGACGAGCTCTCCAAGAATCTGGTCAACGCACTTATCGCAACTGAAGACATCAGGTTTGAAGATCATTCAGGAATTGACCCAAAAGGCCTTGCAAGGGTGTTTTTCAAGACTATTCTAATGGGGCAAAGCAGCTCCGGAGGAGGTAGTACATTGAGTCAGCAGACTGCTAAAAACCTTTTCAAAACTAGAGGAGAAGACTCTCAAGGTACGCTGAGCAGAATCCCTGGGCTTCGCATGCTCATCATCAAAACTAAAGAATGGATAGTCGCTACACAGCTTGAAAAAGCCTATACTAAGGACGAGATATTGACAATGTACCTGAACACATCAGAGTTTGGGAGCAATGCCTATGGTATAAAAACAGCTTCAAAAACATTTTTCAACAAAGACCCAAAGGATCTTAACGTACAAGAATCAGCTGTTTTAGTAGGGCTTTTTAAAGCGCCGACTTATTACAGCCCAGTATACAATCCCGACAATGCATTAAGGAGAAGAAATACTGTCCTGAATCAGATGAACAAGTATGACTATCTGACGGATGCTGAGTATGATTCGCTTTCCTCCTTACCTATTGAACTGGATTATAATGTAGAAAGTCACAACCGTGGCTTGGCGACTTACTTTAGAGAGATTGTCAAAGCTGACTTGAATAAATGGGCCAAAGAAAACCTGAAGGCTGATGGGAAGCCCTATGATCTTTATGGCGATGGATTACGCATTTACACGACCATAGATAGTCGTCTTCAAAAATATGCTGAAGAGGCTGTAGAGGAACACATGAAAGAGCTTCAAGCTAAATTTGAGGCAGAGCTAAATGGACGGGAGCCTTGGATCGATAGTGAAAACAGAGTAATACCGAACTTCTTGGAGACCATGATCAAAAGGACAGAAGCTTACCGAGTTTTGGTAAATAAATATGGGGCCAACTCTGACTCAGTAAAAATCAAGCTCAATGAAAAGAAAAAAATGAAAGTCTTCTCTTGGGAAAAGGGAGAGATAGACACATTAATGAGTTCAATGGATTCATTGAGGTATTACAAAACCTTCCTGCAAACAGGCTTTGTTTCCATGGATCCGCGCACTGGTCACATCAAAGCTTGGGTTGGTGGCTTGAATCATAAATTCTTCAAGTATGACCATGTCCGAGAAGGAAAACGCCAACCTGGATCTACTTTCAAACCATTTGTATACGCTGCAGCTATTGAAAATGGATATGGTCCTTGCTACACAGTAGTCGATCAGCCTGTTGAAATCAATATCCCAGACCAACCCGCTTGGATTCCGGAAAATGCCGATGGCAAGTTCACTTATGAAAAAATGACCATCAGACAAGCCATGGCCCAATCCATCAACTCCATCACAGCTTATATGATGAAACAAATAAGCCCAGAGGTAGTAGTTGAAACGGCCCATCGGCTTGGAATCACTAGTGATTTGGATCCAGTTCCAGCTTTAGCTTTGGGAACCAGTGATGTCTCCATTCTTGAGTTAGTCGGAGCAACCAGTACCTTTGCCAATAAAGGAGAGCATATCAAACCATTCTATATCGATAGAATTGAAGATAAAAACGGCAATGTATTGCACCAGTTCCCTGCTAGAAAGCAACCTGCCATGAGCGAGGAAGACGCTTACTTAATGCTCCACATGCTTAAAGGGGGCTATGAGGAAAGAGGCGGAACAAGTCAAGGTGTGCCTATGAGTCTGAGGGAAGGCAATGAATTGGGAGGAAAGACAGGAACAACCCAAAATGCTTCTGACGGATGGTATATCGGCTTGAGCAAAGATTTGGTGAGTGGCGTTTGGGTCGGAGGTGATGATCGTGCCATACACTTCAGAAGTTGGATCAGTGGACAAGGCGCAAGAACAGCCAGGCCAATTTGGGTGAAATATATGACCAAAGTCTATAATGACTCTAGCTTAGGAATCACCAAAGGTCCTTTCGAAAAACCAGAAAGACCACTCAGTGTTGAACTGGATTGCGATGAATACGACCTGCAAACGGATGATTTCACGGACTTTGATTATGATCATCAAACCAACGATTTCTAAGATCATTCTCTAGATTAGAATACTTAAACAGCCTGTTGATCGGGCTGTTTTTTTATATTTGTCAATATGTTAAGTCCTTCTTATAGCCCAGATGAATACCATAAGCTTCCCGATGTACCTGGTGTTTACAAGTACTTCAATGGAGAAGATGATTTAATCTATGTCGGAAAAGCCAAAAGTCTCAAAAAAAGAGTCGCAAGTTATTTTATCAAAAGTGCTGGACTGAACTTGAAGACCAAAAGAATGGTAAAAGAGATTCGCAGGATCGAATTTACCATGGTCAATTCCGAGTTTGATGCTTTATTATTAGAAAATAATCTCATCAAAAAATCCCAGCCCAAATACAACATTCTTCTTAAAGATGACAAGACCTATCCATACTTGTTGGTCACTAAAGAGCATTTTCCGCAAATTTACCCAACGCGTAAAGTAATTCCCTCAAGAGGAACTTATTATGGTCCCTTTGCCAGTGTCAAAGCGATGAACAATGTGTTGGAATTGATCAGGAGCCTCTTCACTATCCGAACGTGTAAACTTGATTTAAATCCGTATAAAATTGCTGAGCAAAAATACAAGGTCTGCTTGGAATACCATATTGGCAACTGTCTGGGACCTTGCGAGGGATTTCAAGCTGAAAAAAGTTACCTAAAGGACATTGACCAAGCCAAAAATATCCTAAAAGGAAACTTGGGAATTCCCAAAGCTTACTTTAAAACCATGATGCAGGAAGCAGCAGAAAATCTTGCCTTTGAAACTGCTCAACGGTACAAAGACAAGCTGGAATTATTGGAGAAGTACCAAGCTAAATCTCTGGTTGCCAACCCGCAAATCACCAGTTTGGATGTCTTCTCCATCGTTACTGATGAGAAGTTTGCCTTTGTGAACTATCTCAAAATTAAAAATGGTGCTATCCACATTACCAAAACGGTAGAACTTAAGAAAAAGCTGGATGAAACAGAGCAAGAGCTATTGCTTACTGCCATCTTTAGGCTACGTGATCAATTTCAAAGTGACTCCAAGGAAATCATCAGCAATATTGATTTAGAAGAACCCATTGAAGGCCTACACTTAGTGGTACCAAAAATCGGAGACAAGAGAAAGCTAATCGAATTGTCACTGAAGAATGCCATGTACTACAAGAAGGAAAAAGCTTTGGCCAGTGGAAAGGTTAAGGAAAAGAAAAACAGAATCCTGTTGCAACTCCAAAAAGACCTTTCACTGAAAGAAATTCCTGATCATATAGAGTGCTTTGACAACTCCAATATTCAAGGAGCTTATCCTGTAGCCAGTATGGTTTGTTTCCTTGACGGCAAGCCGGCAAAAAAAGAATACCGCCATTTTCATATTAAGACAGTGGAAGGTCCCAATGACTTCGCCAGCATGACTGAGATCGTAGGAAGGCGCTACAGCCGACTTCTCAAGGAAAACAAAGCATTGCCTAAGTTGATTGTCATTGATGGTGGAAAAGGACAGCTTTCCGCAGCTGTGGAAGCCATGAAATCCTTAGGAATTTATGGAATGGTTCCAGTGATTGGCATTGCTAAAAAACTAGAGGAGATTTATTTTCCAGAAGACTCCTACCCGCTTCATATTGATAAAAAATCAGAATCATTAAGACTTATCCAACGTGTAAGGGACGAAGCCCACAGATTTGCCATCACCTTTCACAGAGATGTAAGAAGTAAAAATTCCTTTAAAACTGCCTTGGACCAAATTGAAGGAATAGGCCCACAAACAACCAACAAGTTATTGCAGCATTATAAGTCTGTCAAAAAAATCAAAGAAGCTTCTGAAGAGGAAATCGCGGAGATCATTGGCAATGACAAAGCAAAAAAAATCATTAATTTTATCAAACAATAAAGCCGAGAGCAAGCTCTCGGCTTTATTTATCATTTTTTCTTTATCCGAATGACTACCATTCCCAAAGACTATTCTCAAATTCCAGAAGGTCGTATTCAAACTTTAAGCCATCTAAGAAGGCCTGCAATTCTGGAGTGGCATTGTTGGGATCAACCATGTCCGCAATCAATGCATCATCCGCATTTGAATATTTTCTGACCACTGACCTGAACAATCTCAAATCAAATGCTTGGCTATAAGACAAGTCTTTAGAAGTATTATTAAAGTTGATCCACTTCGCTTCTGGATGGTTTTTAAAATACTCATAGAAGTCTTTGTACCTGATATAGGCAATTGTCTTTTGACCAGCATTGGAGTTGGTCTGGGAAGGCATCACCAAATGAAGGTACTTGATGTCAAATTTCACTTGGGAATGATGCTTGTCAAACAAGAAATCTTCTTTAAAATCCAAGTAATGGAGATTTTTTACAAAGATACTGTCACCATTGGCTGCTATCCAGAAATTGGTCTGAAAATCAGCAATGGAAAGAGGCTCTTTAAATTCCTCATCTGCAAATACTTCCAATGCATTTTCTTCCACAACTGCTTTGTAAATACTGTTGACAATACCATTTTGCTTGGTATCACCTGTACCATAAAGCGGATGGTTGAATTTTTCCCTTAAGTCAATTCTTCTCCAAACTCCTATTTGATACATTTTATCGTCTTCCCGAATGGGATGGGCCGAGAACACAGTATCCACTTCAAACTGTCTGTCGCCGCCACTGGTTGGATCGACACTGGTCGCACCAACCTGAGCATTAACCGTTCCACCTAAAGCGGAAATGATCAACACCAATAGTGCTCCAAGGAATTTTACATGTAGTATTTTCATAACAATATCTTTTTCTCCTCAAATGAAGGCCTCTAAAACAAAACGCTAAGAATTTTACTTAATTGCTATTCTCATAATCTTGTTTTGGGCACTCTTAATCTTGGTACCTCTAAAATTGGTCCTAGTTACTTCCGTAACTTGAATCAACAGAGCATCACCGCTTCGTGCTGCCGCCAGCAGATTTCTAATGGAAACATTTTCACCAGTTATATTCACTTGATCTCTCGGAACCTCATTTCTTAGCAATTTCACAACACCACCTGTCACCTCAAAACGGGCGTCTTTAGGCATTGTTCTGCCAAAAGTAGGCTCTGGAACAGCCTTGATCATAAGTTGAGATGGGCCTGGCGCAGGATAAGCAGTTAATAAATCAATCTCTCCTCTACTATCGAATGGTAGAATGTTTGGGTCTGGCACTGGCCTGATATCATAAGTCTTAGTACCGATTTTGGCTCCTCCACTGCTGACACCAATGTTCACCTTTCCAGAGTTACCCGGAATAATGGTCACATCACCTGGCTTACTACCTTTGATAGCCTGACCATTGCTCACCGCAAACTCAGGCGCATAACTGTTACCTAAAGCAGGCACTTTGATACTCAATTCATTGGCACATTCTGCATAGAGCTGCTGAATGGCTTCTGCCGTTACTTCAATAGTAGGATTGGCCACAAAGTAGTCGTAATCTACTGACAACACTTTATCTTCACCTCCTACATTTACCATGATCTCTCCTTTCAAGGTTCTCTTCGCAAGGCCTCTGTCATCATAACTATCAGCAGGACCTACTGGAAAACTGATTTTTCCAAAGCCATTCTCTACTGGAATCTCTCTTCCATCTGCCGTCATTTTTGGCTGCACTGAAGAGGATGCAGAAGCGATGAACAAACTACCTTCAAATTTGGTCCCTGCCGCTACAATATTGGAGTTAGCCGAAACGGTTGCTTCGAAGATATCCGACTTCATATAGAATGACCCCAAAGAACTGGAAAGTTCATTTAATGCTTCACTCTCAATATTCAACACTTCATTTTCATATTGACTGATAATTGCCAATACAGCCCCCAAAGGGGATTTAACGAAGTTTAAATTCACGAAGTCCTTGTATCTAACGTCCGGATCATTCTTGAAAAGGTCAATTTCTTCTGCATCTTTAGCGATTTTCTCGAACTCGAGTGGAACACCTATTCCTTTTAAGATGGCAGATACCTCTTGAGGATAAGCATTTAGCTTCTCCTGCATTTCATACCCTTTCTTATTATTGTTAAAAATATTACCAGCAATATCCGTGTTTTTCAAGGCACTATTTTTAAACTGCCCTTCATCATTGATCGCATTGGATGTGGTGATAAGCTCCTGTTTCAGTCCTTCCAAATAGGTGAAGATTTCTGCAGTCTTCTCCCTGATTTGCTCAGCAGCTTCTACTTTGGGCACATCTTTGGCATTATTGCCTTGCTCATCAACAATTGACCGTATATTGTCTACCGTCTTGACATTTTTTAATCTATAATTCTTGGAAGTTCTTTCCAAGCCATCATTCAGAAGGATAAACTTCTGAAGGATTTGATTACTTACTTGTAGCGCCAGCAGAGCGGTCAGAACGAGATACATCATCCCGATCATCTTCTGCCGTGGCGTCTCTTTACCACCGGCCATATATCCAGTTAAATTTTAGTTCTACAATAAATTTAAATCAACCTTTCATGGCGGTCAACATGCCACCATAAATGTTGTTCAACGAGCTAACGTTTTTGTTTAATTTTGCCAATTCAGCCTTGAATGTTTCAGTTTCTTTACCGGCTTCATTCAAGCCTTCCATAGCTGCTGTCACGTTAGAGTAGAACTTATTAAGAACTTTCACATGACTGTTAGCGTCTTGTAATTCCATTTCATACACTGCGTTCAATGCAGAAAGGTTTTGGGTTACAGAAACTACCTGATCACGGTATTCCTTTGCTTCTTGGGATGCAGAAGACATTTCTGTCAATGCCGCAGCAGTTTTACTGTAAGATTGGTTAATATCAACTAAAGTTCGGGATGCTGTTTTTACATTTTCTGCGTATTCGGATGTCGCTACAGCTGCATCTGCCACAGTGCCCATTTTTTCGGTAGACTTGGCCAAATTCTGAAGGCCTTTACCTAAGTTTTCAATAAGATCAGAACCTATGTTTCCATCTTCTAGCATTTTATCCAACTTCTGAGAAACATTATCACTGGCAACAGCAGCAACCGCTGCTTTACGAGGTTTCGCTGGCGCAGCCTCATCAGCAAGTTCAGGGTAAACTTTGCTCCAATCCACTTCTTTAGCTTTGGGTTCAAAAGCAGATAAGAAGAAAATCAAGGCTTCGGTGGAAAGCCCTACTCCAATCATTAGGGAAGCAAATGGCCAATCTAGGATTTTGAACATGGCTCCTAGAATAACTACTGCGGCACCAATCCCATAAATCTTTGGCATAATCGTGCCATAAAACTTATGAGCAAATGAATTTTCGTTGTTTTTCGACATAGGTAGTAAAAGTATAGTTAATTAATGTGTGTGTGATTTAGTGTAGTGATTAACGTCTTCTTCGTCTTGATGCTCTTACATCCATAGAACCGGATCTACCGATAAAGGTCATCACCGTTCTAAAGCCGATGTGGGCAGTCTTGACATCTTGGTATTCATAAGTTCGTGTGCTGGTTTCAAGATAATGGGCAATATCTTTCCAAGAACCTCCACGAACCACTTTTCTAGATTCATTTTCATCTTCATACTTCGGATCCAGATCCCAAGTCAAAGCACTTCCAGCTGGATTATAGGCATCTTCTACCCATTCAGCAACATTACCTGACATGTTATAAATACCGAAGCCATTTGGAGCATAAGTATCAACAGGGGCAGTATAGGCAAAGCCATCATCGATGTAATTACCTCTGCCAGGTTTAAAGTTGGCCATCAAACAGCCTCTTCTATTTTTCAAATATGGACCTCCCCAAGGGTACTTTGCAATTTCTTTACCTCCTTTGGCAGCATATTCCCACTCAGCCTCTGAAGGAAGTCTGAATCTTGGCATATCGTATTCTGACTTATCATTGGCATTCATGTGATAAGTCTTCCACTCACAGAATTTTTTGGCTTGCTCCCAAGAAATACCAACTACTGGGTAGTCATCAAATGCAGGATGCTCAAAGTAATACTCCATCAATGGATCTCCATAGTGGTGGGTGAAACTTTGGGACCATACAGTAGTATCCGGAAGCAATTCATCGATATTGAATTGAGGAGGATCTTTTAAGGTAGTAGGTGTGGACAGGGCAAGCTCCCCCATTCTTACAGCTTCCAAAAATTGACGATACTTATTATTGGACACTTCATACTTGTCCATATAAAATTCAGATATCGTTACCTGCTTGTTCAAAGAGGACTTACTTACGGCGATATCTTCATCAGCCTGTCCCATCCAAAAAGTCCCCGCTTTCACCGGAACCATTTCGTGTGGTAGAGTTTGTTGCCAGCCCGATCGGTTTGGCACACCTGTCACCTCACCTGAGGCGTTGGCCTTTTCACTGGCAGATCCCTTACTACCAAAAAGACCACAGCCTTGTAGAAGCACCGATGCTGCCAGCACCATTACTCCCGTCAAATACCGTGAGTTCATTTTCTTGTACATATATGACACTTTAGTTGACAATTCCTGAATTACTTGATTAACGTCGATTTACCAAGATCGAAATTTAACAGAAAATACTAAAACAAAGCAAAAATTAGGAAAAATTTAATCCTTCCTTAATACCTAAATCGCGGTGTTCTTTGTATGATCTTTTGTACTTTTCTCGTTACTGATGGTAAATTATACGATAACATAAATTCGTGCGAACTAGGAGCTTTTGCCTCATTCCCACCAACTACCAAATCAAACGCGTACCCCAACCTTAGGGACCTATCTCTTAACAAT
Organism: Echinicola sp. 20G; assembly: GCF_015533855.1. Lineage (GTDB taxonomy): Bacteria > Bacteroidota > Bacteroidia > Cytophagales > Cyclobacteriaceae > Echinicola. The sequence continues at coordinate 619,634 of NZ_AP024154.1, forward strand.
TGATATCCAAACAGTACTGACAAGGACTCTTCCCCTCTATATGCCAATCCACCACTAATCCTGTCATTATGTGTGGCTATAACGCTGACATCATATGAAAAATTATTGAAACCTACACTTTTCACCAATAAACTTGGGTCAAATGTCACTTGTGCAAACGTACTTATTTTATATCCAACCTGCAAATAACTATGATTGTTTAATTGATTATCAAAGGCTCCATTTCCGAAATCAAAGGTAGGCTCATTAATATGACGGGAACTAAGCCCTACATAATACTTTGTTGTTTCATACAATAATCCAGCTCCAAAATTAGCGCTCATTTGACTCTCATCCCCGCCCATTGGAATACTTGGGTCGGGATTGACTACATCTATCTCATCATATTTTATGGTGCTTGAAAATACACCTCCAAAAACACCTAAACTAAGTGTCCCTCTCCTTAACTTACGATGATAAGCCAAAGATAGATTGATATCCTGATTAGTAGTTGGGCCTATATCATCATTTGTAAATGACAAACCCCAACCAAAATTCATTGATGGAATTCTACCACTGGCGGTAAGTAATTGAGTGGTGGGGGCTCCTCCTTGCCCGGTAGAGGTGCTGTAGCCTAGCCATTGACTCCTGTGTAATGCTGAAAATCTATATCCACTTTTTTGACCTGCATAAGCAGGATTATAAAAAAGCCCATTATACATGTATTGTGTAAACTGGGCATCTTGCTGCGCCATCACTGACGAACTGGTAATTATTCCAAGGGATATGCTTGAAAAAAGTATAAAACAAAGGTAAATTCTCTTTTTCATGTGTATTAAAAGTATATTATCCTCAATATATCTAGTCTACACAATTATAATCGAATTTACCTTATAAATGTTGAGTTTTTTTAGACGTTATTTACTTTTTTGATATATAACTCCAACGCCCCTGTCATACTTGGTGCATTAGGCATTGGTGCTTCTATATCCAAAGTAAGTTCTTGATCCCTTACACTTTTTGAAGTCGTTGGTCCAAAAGCGGCTATTCGGGTAAAACCCTGCTCAAAATCCGGGAAATTATGGATCAAAGATTTGATTCCAGATGGGCTATAGAACGCCAAAATATCATATTTGATGTCCTTCAAATCTGACAAATCCGCAGCTACTGTATGGTAAATTATCGCCTCTGTGAATTCTATGTTATTTTTCGCCAGATACTCTGGGATATCATCTTTTCTGATATCGGAACATGGGAACAAGTATTTTTCTCCCTTATGCTTTTTGAAATAATCAAATAGGTCGGCAGCAGTTCTCACCCCAACAAAAAGCTTTCTTTTCCTGATCACAATGTACTTTTGCAAATAATGAGCTGTTTGCTCTGAAATGCAGAAATACTTCATGTCAGCTGGCATCTCTATTTTAAGCTCCTGGCAGATACTAAAAAAATGATCAATGGCATTTCTACTCGTAAAGATGACTGCGGTATGCTTTAAAATATCGATTTTCTGCTTTCTAAAATCCCTGATAGAAACCGGTTCTACCTGAATGAAAGGTCTAAAATCGATTTTGAGATTGTACTTTTCGGCCAACTGAAAGTACGGAGACTTTGCGTCTGAAGGTCGAGGTTGAGAAACCAAAATACTCTTCACCGGCCGAAATCTGTCTTTGGTAGATTTTGTCATATTGTCTTTTTTCTACTTTTGTTTTCTCTAGTTGATTTACCTGAGATCAGCCCATAACTATCTTTACAATCAATAGAAATGGAACCATTTCAGAGGTGCAAAGGTAAGAAAATAAATGGTAACTTTTAAAAGGCACTTTTTTTAACATTAAGTAAAAAAGTCTAAATACGCCCAATAAATAAACTAAAAGAAACAATGTCACCGCATAATTCATTATTTGGTCCATAGCAGTGGTGCCTTGCAGATAAAATCCAAAAATCACTACAAATAAAAACAATAACACAATAAGAAGGCCACGAACTAAATAAAAGAACTGACTGAAATCCAGTCGGTCAAGTTGATAAATCACCGCAAATAATTTGATCCAAAAATATTTAAGGAATGATAAAACCATAAAAATGGCCGTTCCTGATAGCCAGACTAAGAATAAATAATTTAGATTTCCCTCCAAAAATTCTTCTAACAATGGCACATCCATAAAATGAATGGCCGACATGATAAACAAGGAAACCAGCATGCTGAACACCAATAGATAAAACAAAACATCTGAGGAAAACACTTTTCCTCCACTGCTTGAGTCGGAAAATTCATCAGAAAAAACGGCTACGGGACGCAGTGCAGACTGGAAAACCAGGGGATAAGTCACTTTGAATATTGCCACCAAAGCCAATATCACGATCAAAGCCACAATTAAAAAGTCCTTCACTTCATCTTTTATCCTTAAAAGGTTCCCTTCAGCATTTTTCCCCTCGGTCACACCGCTGGCCTTCTTAAAAATACCCTTCTTGATTGAAATGGCATCCTCATCGATTCCACTTTTATAGATCAACAACTCCACTTTGTTAAGGGAATCACTTTGTACCAGCCCTTCAATCGTCTTAACAGAAGTAATGAAGTTGGTATCAGACTTGGTATAAAACCAAAGTTTATCTCCTAAAAAAACAGCAGACTCCTCTGGCACTTGGATATCAAAAGAAGCTTTCGGAAAATCCGTAATATCAATTTCCACGGCTGCCATCACTGGGGAAGGCAACAAACCGCCTTTGTGTTTGATACTTATTTTTGGATTATAATTCTCCAGTACCTGTCCTTGGGCAGTCGCAACAATCAACAAACCAAAGCAAAAAAGAAACAGCCTTACAAATAGCTTCATAAAATTAAAATCTTCCAATATATCCGAAATGGATTTTAGCATAGTTTACTCCCATCTTTTGTTCATTGGATTTTCCCATTCCATAAATAAATTGGAAAGTCCCTCCAGATGTGTTTAAGCTCAGTCCCCCTCCCAAAGAAAGTGGATGATTTACCACTCTCACTGATCCAACTGGGGATTTTTCCAGCCTCCCCACATCTGCAAAAAGCAGAAAATAAGAGTTTTCTTCAAAATAAAACCTGGGCTCAAAATTAGCATAAACATATCGGTTTGTGAAAAAGAAATTCTCATTAAAACCTCTTATACTCTTTAATCCCCCTAGACGGTACATATCATTTTCAAGAATATTATCACTTGCAAGTTCTCCAGCTCTTAGGCGTCCCATTATCGTCATTCTGCCACTGATATGCCAAAACTGTTCCACGGATATTTCCCCAAAAAACTGTAACGACTCCGCATCAATGTCATTGTACAGCTCTTCTGGAATCCCTGTATTCTGAAGCACCTTTTTATTTCCAATTCCCCCTTCAGTAACAATCCTCAGCCCACGCTTTGGCATTAATACATCATCAAGGCTCGCATATTGGAATGAAAGCCCGTAATTATGGTAACGATAGTCTAAAACATCCGGCAAAGTTTCTTCCAACTCAGGTACTGACAATAAGTCTCCTGATTTCCTTCTCGTAAAAAAATCCAAATAGACCTTAGGGCTAACCGGATATCCAAATCCCAACCGAAAGTCTCTATTGATGAAAGTCGTATCTTCCTTAAGCAAAAAAAAGGAAGCGCTGAGATCAACAACTGACCCCAAAACCATGGGCTCCAAAGCAGAGATTTCCAGGTTTTGGCTGTATTGGGTAAGGCGCTGCCAATGCAAAGAGTAATTCCTGCCCCTTCCGCTCACATTCATAAGATCCAAATCAAATTGTCCCGTCACCAATAACTTATTTTCCTCCACTTCATTTGGTAAAAATCCTATAATACCATCTATTGAATTCACCTTCCTTTTTTCCAAGTTTAGGTACACTGTTGCCTCACTGTTTTGAAAACTTACCTTGGGTGGCTCCAACAGTTTGAGGTAAGGGAGTTTCCGGATCACCTCAACTGCTTCACCTACTCTTTTCTGAGAAAAAGGCTCTCCTTGAACAATTCTCAGCTTTCTTTGAATGAAACCTAACTTAACATTAGCATCTCCTATGATCTGTATACTATCGAATGTTATTCTTGGACCCTGCTCATAATGAAGACTGGCCTTTAGTTGATTTTCAGATTGGCTGATGCTATCCAGCCTGATCGATGAAAAAGGGTAGCCTTGATTCTCTTCAATTGATAATATCCGGTCAAACATCTTGACCACTTTCTCATGTGAGACAGGCTTTTGACTAAATTTTTTTGGGTCGTACCCTGTTTGGTTCAGTAAATGACCGGGCACATTTCCCTTTCCCAGTTCCACCCAATGATATTGTTCTCCTGTGTTAATAGTCACACTTCTGGAACTATCACTCCAAATTGACCCCACCACTTTTGCCATTAGATAACCTTCTTCTTGCAAAGCATGGATTTTCGATTTCACAAAGCTATGCCCTTCAAGTGAATCCTTAAAAAACTTCTCCCCTTCTTGAAAAGATGAACCCCGAACTTCATATTTCAACAAATAAGTTTTTTGCCCATATGCATTGGGGGCAAGAAGAAGATATACCAATAGGGATATAATGAATGTAACTTTCAAAAATGCTTATCGTTGATTTTGCCTATCTTTGTGGGGATAAAAGTAATCATTTTGGCAGGAATTTATATCCATATCCCTTTTTGTAAGCAGGCATGTCACTACTGCGACTTTCATTTCAGCACCAACACCAAATTAAAGGAAGAAATGGTGCAAATGATCTGCAAGGAATTGACCCTAAGAAAAGACTATCTAGGCAGTCAAACTCTGATCAAAACCATCTACTTTGGTGGCGGAACCCCTTCATTATTAAATGAAGCTGAGCTTTCAGCCATCTTACAAACCATCAACATCCACTACAAGCTTGACTTGGAAGAGATCACCATAGAAACTAACCCTGATGACCTCAGCCAAAACAAGCTTCATGAACTTAAGTCATTGGGATTTGATCGACTAAGTATTGGGATACAAAGTTTTAGTGATGAAGTACTGAAGTTCTATAATAGAAGCCATAGTGCTGAAGAGTCCAAAAAATGTATTCAGAGGGCCCGAAATACAGGTTTTGAGAAAATGTCCATTGACCTTATGTATGGATTTCCTCAAGCCAATCATGAACTTTGGAAGTCAGATCTCACGCAGGCTATAGGGCTTGATCCGGGGCACATCAGCAGCTATTGCCTCACTGTAGAGCCTGGCACAGCACTAGGTAACTGGTCCCAGAAGGGGAAATTTATACCTGCTTCTGAAGATTTTGGCGCAGAACAATTCGAGCTCATGCAGGATTATCTGGAAAAAGCCGGCTATGTTCAATATGAAATTTCCAATTTTGGTAAGCCCGGAGCCTTTGCTATTCATAACACCAACTATTGGAAAGGCATGCCTTACTTGGGAATTGGTCCAAGCGCACATTCATTTGATGGAAAAACACGACAACACAATATTTCAAATAATGTCCAATACATCAAGGCACTCCAAAAAGATCATTTGCTTTCTGAAAAAGACGAATTAAGTCAATCCGATATTCTCAATGAATACCTTTTGACTTCTTTGCGGACGATTTGGGGAACAGACCTACAAAAAGTAAAAAGACAATTCGGGATAGACTTGTTGGCTTCAAAATCCACCGACATCCAATTCTTTTTGGAAGATGGATTGGTAAAGATAGAAAAGGAAAACCTCCTGTTGACCAAACAAGGAAAACTTTTGGCAGACTATATTGCTGGAAAGCTGTTTGTGTAAAATATACTTACTAACTTTATCTTATGAAGAAGTACAAGGATTATAATCCGCGAAAAAAGGAGATCACTCCACTCAAAGAAGCCTTTGAGGAGTTGCTCCAAGCCTATAAACTGAAAGACCGCTTTAACGAAAAAAAAATCGTCAGTGCTTGGGCAGAAATGATGGGCAATTCCATTGCTTCCCGTACTTCCTCTATCTACGCAAAGAACAAGCAGCTCTATGTAAAACTTAGCGCTGGCCCCATCAAAAAAGAATTGATGATGAACAAAAGCAAAGTCCTACAGATCATAGAAGACAAATTCGGCAAAGGCGCCATAGAGGACATTCATTTCTTATAGACACCTTCGCCAACTGATCAATCCTGAGCAGCAAAGACCCTTTTGAGCAATGAACTGCTTCTTTCCAAAGGGTTCTCACGAATCGCTTTCTCTTCTTCTGCAATCAACTTAAACAAACCCTCAATAGCCCTATTAGTCACATAGGTATTTAAATCAGGATCCAATTTTTTTGAGGTGGTTGGAAAATTATTATAGGTGCTTACCAAATCCCCATAGTACTTTGTTGCTCCAACTTGATCGAGTGATTCCTGCACATGGGGCTTAAACAAACTTACTAATTGATCAGTTGTTGTCCTTTGCAAGTAACTGGTTGCAGCATCATCTTCACCTTTTAAGATATCCCAAGCATCCTTGATGGCCAATTGCTTGATCGCATTGATAAAAATGGGCTTCGCTTCCATGGCCGCATTTTCTGCTCCACGATTGATTGTAGTGATCACTTTGTCCATTTCAGATCCCAAGCCTATCCTTCTCAAAGTTGACTCTACTTTTTGCACCTCATCCGGTAAGCCAATTCGAATCAAGTCATTGGCCAAAAAACCATCTACTGAAGATGCACTTTCCACTCCAGTCCCCACTCCTTTTACCAACGCTTCTTTCAGTCCATTGCTTACATCGGCTTCTGTCAAGCTAGCCTCTGTGGCGCCTTGAATAAATTTATTGACTTCCGCTGTGGTGCAGCTCATCATGAAAAATAACACTACAAGTAAGTAAGAGCCAAATTTGTTTTTCATCTTCATAGTTGGTTTTAATATCATTTTATTTCATTCAGGATATTTGAGTGACATTACGTATAATTGTGTAGTTTTTTATCAATGGTCAAACTTCCCAATATAAATATCGGAAAGATTATTCTCCTGGTGTCTATGCTCACCTGGTTGGGTTTGCTTTTTGTTGACCTCCTAAGATTATTTGGTAAGCTCAACCAGATGAACCTAGGAATAGCTGAGGAAATCACCTACACGCTGGAAATTATCTTCTTCATCTTGGTCTATTTATTCTATTCAAGATCAATAGAACTTAATGAAAACAATAACTTCATCCAGCTAATATGGCGGGCTGCTTCCACCGGGATGATGGCACTGGGTACTTCTTTATTAACGAGAATATTCTATGTCATCCTAGGAAATACCCGCTTGTCTACAGATCCACTATTGGCAAATTTCTTTTACCATGTCAATTTCGGAATGATCACCATATTCCTGATTTCATGCACGCTACTATGGAAAAAGCTCATTTTGTACCAAAAGAATAAGAACATTGTTCAGCAATGGCAAATATATGAAGTCATGCTTTTGGTCAGCATGTTTTATGTTTATTTTAACAAAAACAGTTTTGGCTCTACTTTCCTTTTTGGTCTTTTGTTGCTATTGATATTGGGCATCATACTTTCTGTTAATTTAAAGTGGATCCCCTACCTTACATTTAAGGATAAATGGAAGTCCATCCTTTTCTTTTTTATTATTCTAGTCACGGGGACCTTCTTGTTTTTCCAAGTGCTTGGGTACGATAAATCCAGCTATATCATAGTCAGTTTAACGGATAACCTTTTCTTGTTGGGACTATTTGGTTTTGTCATCACTTATGCCCTTTTCAGTCTATTGGTCACCCTTTTTAATCTTCCAACTTCCTCGGTTTTTGAGCAGAAACTAACTGAGGCCATTAACTTTCAAAAGCTAAGCCAATCTATCCAACCCGGGCAAAACGAAACCCAAGTACTGGATATTTTGATGGACAGCTGCATGAGTGCTGCTTATGCCGATGCAGCTTGGCTGGAAATTATGGATGATGACAAAAACTTCCAAACTTTGCACCAGAGGTTTATCACTAATCAAACCAGAAAGGAAGTTCGTGAGCTGATCCAGAAATCAAAATCACTCAGTGAGTATTTGAACCATTTGAGCCAATCCTCCCAAGACTATGCCAATGGTTTTATTGAACATGAGCTTTACAAGTCCGCTTTGATTATCCCCATCTGGGTTAATAAAACACTCTTGGGCAATATATTTTTGCTCAAAGAGGTTAAAAATGGCTTCAATAAGGAAATGCTCAATATCATGGTCACCTTTGTAGGCCAAGCCAGTATTTCCGTGGAAAACCACCGTTTACTGAACCAGGCTATCCGAAACGAAAGGTACAAGGAAGAGCTCAAAATTGCCCAAAGGGTACAAAGGAGCCTTTTACCATCAGAACTGCACCATAATAAGGATTTTGATATTGTAGGTTTCTCTGAAGCTGCAGATGAAGTGGGAGGGGATTACTACGAGACTTTTCAGTTTGACCCTCATCGTTTCGCTTTGATTATTGGCGATGTTTCTGGAAAGGGAACTTCTGCGGCCTTCAATATGTCTCAGATGAAAGGGATCTTTCACAGCTTGGTACAGCTTGATCTCAGCCCAAAAGAATTCCTCACCAGAGCCAACAATGCTTTGAGTAGATGCCTGGCCAAAAACCATTTCATTACGACAACTTATTATGTGTTGGACACGGAAAAAAAATCGATTTCCTTCAGTCGGGCAGGTCACTGCCCTACACTATATTTTAGTAAGGAGCTAAACCAATCTGCATTTGTTTCATTGGAAGGAATGGGGCTTGGTATCGTCAGAAATAAAAAATATCCAAACTACCTGCATGAAAGGACTATACAATACGTTAGCGGAGACATTATGGTCATGTATACTGACGGAATTGTAGAGTCTAAGAACCAAAACAGTGAGGAATTTGGTTATGATAGGTTAAAAGAAGTTTTGAATCAAAATAAAGAAAATCAGCCAGAAACGATCAAAAACAATATCATACAATCTGTATATGATTTTGTTGGAAAATCAGCCTTGCCTGATGATGACTATTCCTTAATGGTCATCAAATTCAATTAAGGAACATTAGCTGAACCTAAGCGTATAATCACATATGTTATCAATAGACAAACAAAAAGACATAGAGCACGTTACACTGATTTTGGATGGGCAGGTGGATGCCAGCAACTCTGTGGAGCTGGATGATGAGATCAAAGAAGTCTTATCTCTTAACTATAAAACCATCTTGGTGGATGGAAGTGGTCTGGATTACATTTCCTCTGCTGGCCTAGGTGTATTTATGTCGTATTTGGAAGACTTTGAAGAGAAGGATATTCAGTTTTTGATCTTTGGTCTTTCGGATAAAGTGGCCAATGTGTTCCATATCCTTGGCCTTGACCAGTTGATCACCCTTAAAGCAAATAAAGAAGACGCGCTAAAGACCATAAATGAAGCATGAGCTGACCTTATATTGCGAAAAAAACAAGCTTGCGGAATTGAGGAATTTCCTTGATGCGGAGCTTTCTTCAGCCAAATTCTCAGAGGTTTTGAAAAACGAACTGATTTTGGCAGTGGAAGAGGTATGTGCCAACCGAATGATCCATTCGCATAGCTGCAACCCTTCCAATCACCTCAACATTAGGGTAAAGCAATTTGACCAAAGCATTATTTTTGAAATCATAGATACTGGGGAGCCTTTCAATATGCTTGACTACGTCGAACCCGACCTCAAAGAAGTTATTCGAAGTAAAACTAAGGGAAAGCTTGGAATTAGGCTCGTCAAACGAATCATGGACACGATTGAAATAGAAAGCACCCCCGCCAAACACATATGCCGATTGATCAAACAATTGAATTCCAAATAATTGTTAATTCTTTCCATATATCGGTATTGAAACCACACTTTCTTCATTAAAATTTGTAACATTGCATATTGTTTTTGGCATGCAAAATAAGATGAAAACTACATATCTGGGCTTTTTGGCCATGGGGATGATACTGGCTTGCTCACCTAAGACCCAGGTCAACCAAAGTACTTCTCCAAGTGATGAACCACAGTATCTCCTTACCGTTGGCAACGAAAATGTTCCTGCCGATGAATTTTTGCATATGCTGTCCAAAAACAGGGACTTTAACCAAAGTGGAGAAAAGCTAAGTCCTGAAGAATTTGAGGAAAACCTATCGCTTTTCATTGACTACAAGCTGAAAGTCAAAGAAGCTGAAGCTTTGGGCATGCATGAGTCCGAAGACTTTATTAGGGAGTTTGGCACCTTCAAGGAGGATCTGAAGAAGCCCTATCTGCTTGAAAACTCCCTTCAAGAAGGGGAATTGAGAAAAGCCTATTCAAGAATGCAAGAAGTTGTTCATGCGCAACACATCTTGTTAAGGTTCCCTCCCAATGCCAGTAAAGATGACTCCATTGCTGTCTTGAGAATGGCCATCAACTTAAAAGAAAAAGCTGAAGGCGGGGCAAACTTTGGTGAACTTGCCTTGGAATATTCCCAAGATCCTTCTGTGTCTACAAATCAGGGAGATTTAGGTTATTTTACTTCCTTGCAAATGGTTTATGCCTTTGAAGATGCGGTGTACCAGCTTCAAGAAGGACAAGTCTCTGATCCCGTACTGACCAGCTTTGGTTACCATATTATCAAGCTGATTGATCGAAAGCCAAATCCCGGTCAAGTTCGTGTATCCCATATTCTCGTCAGAACAGACCCCGCCGATCCTGTTTCAGAGGACAGGGCAAGACGTAAGATCACAGATATTTATACAGAGCTTCAAAAAGACGATGTTAGCTGGGATGAAGTCTGCAAAGCCTATTCAGAAGACAATGCCACCAAAAACTCAAGCGGAAACCTTCCTTGGTTTGGCGTAGGAGCTTTTATCAAAGAATTTGAGAATGCTGCGTTTTCTCTACGTGAAGAAGGAGAGATCAGCGCTCCAGTAAAATCACCTTATGGCTATCACATCATTCGATTGGAGGAGATGAAACCCATTGCTTCTTATGAAGAAATGGAAGAAAGCCTTAAGTCCAAAATCTTAAGGGACAGCAGATCTGATCTGATTCAATCCCAAGTTGTAGCTATTCAAAAGTCAAAATACAATTTCAAAGAAAACACCGCTATCATCAATGCTTCCATTAGTTCAATGAAACAAAGTAGCGGAGGAATCAGTAATGCACATCAAATTTTATCGGGTGAAAACCTGATGGACAGTACGCTTTTCAGCATCGATGCAAAACCAAAAAAAGTATCTGATTTGGTAAGCTTTATAGAGACAGATGAAGTAGTTATCAAACCTTCCCAAAGAAACCAATTCAAAGCTTGGTTGGATAAGTTTATTGAAACTTCTTTGGCAGAAACCGAAGAGATGGATCTCTTAGCCAATAATGAAGACTATAGGCTATTGATCAAGGAATACCGCGATGGAATTTTGCTATTCAATTTGATGAATGAAATGGTTTGGCAAAAGGCTTTAAAGGACTCTGCAGGTCTGCAAGAGTACTTCACAACACATCAAGACCAATACCAATGGAAAGACAGGGTACAGGCTTTGATCGTCAAAATCAACAAGACTTCTGTCAAATCGCCTGTTCAAGAATTCTTAACGGATAAATCTTTCAATTCCCAGTTGAAAAGTGAGCTCACTAATTACTTGGAAAAGGAGCACTCTCCGCTTGAATTCAGCATTGATCAAGGAACTTATGAGTACACTGACCATCCTGTTTTGAAGAACGCGGCTTTACAGAAGAAATTACAGCAAGTTACAATAGACAACAAGACTTATATTGTACTCTTGGGCAAGCAGTTCCCTGCTGGGCCAAAAGCATTTAACGAGACCAAAGGCAAGGTAATTCAGGATTATCAAGAATCTTTGGACCAAAACTTAATCAGTTTATTAAAAGAAAATTATATCATCCAGATAAATGAGGATGAGAAAAATAGAATTGCCGATATCGTCGTTACACAAAACTAAGCGTATCCTGATAGGTGTGCTTTGCTTTTCTCTAACAAGTTGTCATTATTTCAAAATGAAAACGGAAGAAGAGAATAGCGAGGATAATCCTATTCTAGCCTCCGTGGACAATAACTATCTACGAAAAGCAGATATGGAGTTCCTTACCAAGGAAACTACCAATCCGGAGGACAGTGCCAATTTGGCCAAGAGATACTTGCAGTCCTGGATCAAGAAGCAAGTAATGATCAGGGAAGCGGGCAAGAACATTACATTGAGCCAAGCTGAGCTGGACAAAAAATTATTGGATTATAAGTATGCCTTGATCGTTTATGAATACGAAAAGGAATATGTCGAAAAGCACCTTGACCGGGAAGTAGGTGAAGATGAGATCAATCAATATTATACGGACAACAAGGATAACTTTATCTTAAAGGAGATTATTGTCCGGGCCAACTATATTAAAATGGATAAAAGCCTTTCCCAAAATGCGCAAGCAGAAAGGCTTATGAAACGCCAAACAGACACTTCTGGGCAGGAATTAAGAGAGCTGGCCATCAAATCAGCCTCCAATTATTTCTTAGAAGATTCTACATGGGTAAACTTTGATGAGATCATCATCAATACCCCTTTGGCAGAAAACAATAATAAAGTACAATTATTGACCCGTGGGAATAATCTCATCAAAGTAGAAGATGATGAGTTCAATTATTATTTCAAAATCTTAGAATACAAGCTCCAGGACCAAATTCCTCCTGTGGATTTTGTCAAGGACGAAATCTCTAAGATCATTATCAACAAAAGAAAAGTAACCCTTGCAGAAACACTACAAAACAATGTTTATCAAAGAGCGCAGGAAAATAATGAGTTTAAAATATATGAGTAATCTTACCAAAATAGTTGCTATTGGATGGTTATGCCTTTTATCCATGGGGCTTCATGCTCAGGATACAGACAGTACAAGTACAGCGCCCAAACCTTCTGGGCAGGTACTGGATAAAATCGTAGCCAAAGTTGACAATTACATTATCCTCGAATCAGATGTCCAAAAAGCTTATCTGGAAGCTATTTCTCAGTCCCAACAGGGCTTTGAAGCACCTTCTAGGTGTGATGTCTTTGAATCGCTCTTGATCAATAAACTGATGGTGGCGAAAGCTGAAATCGACTCCGTCATCGTGACGGACGCGGAAGTGATCTTGGAAACCAACCAAAGGTTCAATATGGTTTTGCAGCAATTTGGCGGAAACGAAGAGACATTGGTGGAAGCTTATGGTAAAACAGCAGAGCAACTCAAATCAGAGATCCATGACCTGATCAAAGAGCAGAAGATCATCGGAAAGATGCGTGCCAATATCACCCAAAACATGTCGGTATCTCCTGCTGAAGTCCGAAAATTCTACAATCAAATCCCTAGGGATTCCCTCCCTTTCTTTTCCCAAGAGGTATCTGTAGGTCAAATTGTAAAAAAACCAGAAGCCAGCAGAAAAGAAAAAGATCGAGTAATCCAGCAACTGAATGATATCAAACAGCAAATCTTGGATGGCGAGACTGATTTTGCCACTATGGCCAGAAAATACTCTGAAGACCCTGGATCCAAAGCTCAGGGAGGTGATCTTGGCTTCTTTAGAAAAGGCGAATTAGCTCCCGAGTATGAGTCAATGGCATTAAGTCTGAGACAAGGTGAAATAGGCGAACCAGTTGAGTCACAATTTGGAGTTCACCTTATCCAACTATTGGAAATCAAAGGGGAATCATTCAATACCCGACACATCTTGATCAAACCTCGCCCAACAGAGGAAGACGTTAACCTTGCCGTCAAAGAATTGGATAGCTTAAGAAACCTAATTGCTTTGGACAGTGTGAGCTTTGCGAAAGCTGCCAAGGACTTTTCCGATGACAGAGGTACTTCCGATAACGGGGGCTTCTTCTCCGACCCTACCACTGGAGCCAATCGACTTAACTTGAGAACCTTGGAAGACCCTATTCTTTTCTTCACCCTGGATACCATGAACGTAGGCACTTTAAGTCAGCCCATCAGGTATGAGCAGCAAAACCAAAGATCGGGTGAAGCTGAAAAAGCCGTCCGCTTACTTTTCTACAAGGAAAAATATCCAGCTCACAGAGCCAACCTAGAAGATGATTACGAAAAGCTTAAAGCTGCCACCAAGAAACAAAAAGAATCAAAAGCCCTGGAGGATTGGTTTAAAATAGCCAAAGAAGAAGTATTTATCGACATTGACCCGGCCTATGACCGCTGCAATGCGCTCAAGGAGTGACAAAGTTAAAAGCAACAAAAAAGGGCGCCAATCAAATGACTGGCGCCCTTTTTTGTTGGATAAAAAATCCTATAAAAGCGGTTTAAACTGTTTCAGGAATCGAATATCATTCTCTGTAAACAACCTCAAATCTTTGATCTGGTATTTCAACATCGCGATTCTCTCGATCCCCATACCAAAAGCAAAACCAGTATATTTCTCAGAATCAATACCACAGTTTTCCAAAACATTGGGATCTACCATTCCTGAACCACCAATCTCTACCCAGCCCGTTCCTTTACATACATTACACCCATCTCCACCACACAGCAAACAGGTGATGTCTATCTCAGCACTAGGTTCCGTAAATGGGAAATAGGATGGACGAAACCTTACTTTGGTCTCCTTCCCAAACATCTCTTTGGCAAAATGATATAACGTTTGCTTCAAATCTGCAAAACCTACATTCTCATCTACATAAAGCCCTTCCACTTGATGGAAGATACAATGCGCCCTAGCTGATATGGCCTCATTTCTAAAAACCCTACCTGGAGACAAGGTTCTGATTGGAGGCTTTTGGTTTTCCATTACCCTTACCTGAACAGATGAAGTATGTGTTCGTAAGGCAATATCCGGATTCTTCTCAATAAAGAAAGTATCCTGCATTTCCCTAGCTGGGTGATTAGGAGGAAAATTCAGGGCTGTAAAATTATGCCAGTCATCCTCGATCTCAGGCCCCTCTGACAGGTTAAAGCCAATTCTTTCAAATATCTCGATAATGCGCTGCTTGGTAGATGTCAATGGGTGAATTCCCCCTACAGGCACATTGGTAGCTGGCAATGTCAGGTCAATATCCGCAGATTTGGATTGGCTATTTCCAGCATTCACCTTATCGATCAGCTCTTGAAACTTTGCCTCTGCCGCCTGCTTGACGCTATTTACCATTTGACCATAAGCTTTCTTTTGGTCATTGGGAACATCGCGCATGGCTGCAAAGAGCTCTCCTACCACACTTTTTTTGCTAATATATCGCATTCTATAAGCTTCAAGCTCATCCGAATTACCGGCGTCAGCTTGTGCTATTTCTGCTTTTAATGCTTCGATCTTATCCTGATGCATAGAGATATTTCTGTTTTAGAAACGCAAATCTAAAAGATTATCATTTAATGACCACATAATAACGTGATTGGTTTCATTTTTTTGGTGCGCACAAAAGGGCTATTCTTGCTTCTTGTCTTTTTTCTCAGGTCCAGCCTCTCCTAATCCCAAGGAACCTTTAAACCCGGAAAGAGATGTTTTCCACCAATAATTGAAAATAAACTTACTCGTATCCCTTTCGAAATAAATATTCGACTCTACAAATCTATTGAACAGCTTTCTAGGGTTGTTACCCCTCACCGCAAAAGCATTCAGGACAAAATTCAGCATGGCCTTTCGGCCCCTTGCTTTTTCCAAAGTCCTGTCATTGAGAAGCTGCACTTTTAAGCCATTATAATAAAACTTCATTTTACCAGTGGCCACATTCTCATCTGCATGAATTGACCAAGTAGATGGTCTGGCCATTCCTTCCCGAATCCTTAGAAAAGCGTTTCTCTCCAAAATGGTATTGATGCTTCTCAGGTCAAACTCACCCACGCTCACTTCCAAATCCATTGGGTAAGGTTCCTCATAATAGAGTACCGCTTTGAGGTCAATTGGAGCACTATTATTAATCAAAGCAGATGCTTCCAAAGTACTCTCTTCTATTCCAAATGAATCGCCTTCCTTTTTACTTAGGTGCAAAGGGGCTATAAAAGCTTGTAATGAATCAAATTGGATGCTGCCAGGCACCATGCCTTTTTCAGGAAATTCTTCATAAACCACCCTACCATTTTCCACTTTTAGGCAATCCAACTCCATTTTTATACCTGAGGATTGCATCAGCTTTTGGGGCATAGGTCGGTAGATCTCCTCATTAAACGGCACCCTTTTATCTCTGAACACATGTATGTCTGGAGACTTTACCAGCATTTGATTTGCTAATATTTCCCTACCATCCATCAATTCTTCAATATCAATTCCGTCAAAAACTATTTCGGGCAACTTCACCTTGACCACATCGGTCTGCGAGCCTACTTTTCTGACATATTCATACTGCCCATACCTTGGCATCAAGGTCACATCCTTCAGCACCATCTTATCATTGGATAACATCACCAGGCCCACCTTTAGGGTATTTAAGCTATCTGGCAGCTTGAGTTCATAGTTGGGCAACTCTACGAGAAAGTCTTTGTTGAGGAAGATATGTTTATCAAACCCTGATGCTTGAGACAAATCAAAACTCAAATCTCTCAATGCCACACTCAAACCTTCATAGCTCTGCTGACGACCTGTGGAGTCCTCCTTCTCCTTAATCCTGAGCTTTCCTCCCTCCAATTTAAAATCATCAATCTTAAGACTTTGCACCACTTCTTGAACAACCTGCTTATCTTTTTTCTTTGTGGCTGTTTCTACTCCTTTTTTATCTAGGTACAGGCTGATATCAGGCTGATTCAGTACCAATTGTTGAATATCAAAATCCCCTGTTTCTTGAAAACTGGTGAGGGATGTAGTTCTCAAGGTAACATTTGGTATAAAAGCTTCAATGATAGGCTTTCCTGGCTTACCTTTCAAAGTAAGGGGGGTCACCCTTAGGTTATCAAACTGAATTTCTTCGCTCTTGGTATCTAGTTCTACTTTATTAAAACTGAGGGTATGGACACTATCACTCAATGCCAGGTTAAAGTCATCTATTTCAATGGCCATATTATTAAAAAAGCCAACAATATCCCCTTGACTCAGTTTTGCCGAGTCCAAAAGGAAACCTAAAAAGGATAAGTTTACCCCCGTACTGATGAGGGATCTTTCCTCTCCTTCATTACTGTGAATGGCATTAAATGTCGCATTGGAGGCTTCAATGGTATCAATGCTGATTACATCAAGTGTCTTGGGTAAATTCCTGCTTCTTCTAGCCGGCCGCCTCCTTCCCGAGCTATCACTTTCTGTCCCTCTGTCAATATAAAGATTAACCTCTGCATCTGCCAGCCTAACCTTAGTCATAGACAAGGTGTTTTCAAAAAGGAAACGCTCCATATCCACCCCCTTAAAGCTCAAGGTGGGAACATCAGCTCCTATGGCCACTTTTACACCCAAGTCCCTCCTAGGTCTTAGCTGTACATTGGAAGTAATCAACTCATCGCTGGAAGAATTATAACTGATTCGGTCTGCCCTCATGGTGTACTTGCCATTGGCCAAGTTAAAGACATAGTTGTTCAAACTAATATCCAATTCCTCTGCAAAAAAAGTTTCTGCCTCCCTGGGAGGAACATTCTTATCAACCAGAAATTTCTTTACCCTTATGGAAACATCATTTTCAGCAAAGGTCTGAATCCTGTCCCGAACAAAATTGTCATACCCGATCGACCCTTCTATCACATTCACTGAATCAATTCTTACGTAGGAAAAATAGCTTGTCGCTAAGTCATATAAGTCATTGATCTCTACTTTGTCCTGGCTCTCCGGCCTGGCCATATATCGACTCAATTTGATATCCGGTGATGGAATTTCCACCTGCCCCACTTCCAGAATGCCATCAAAATAAGCTTTGGGTATGTCTACTCCTCTGATATAAAACTCAGGCACATGTACTTCCATTACAGTACGTTTACCCAATTTTTGTAAATTTTCCGCAATTCTATCAGGCTGCAAAGGTTCAAAGCTAAACCCTTCTATTTTCAGGAATTTCTCCTTTGTATCCACAAAGATC
The DNA here is from genome assembly GCF_015533855.1 of Echinicola sp. 20G. GTDB lineage: Bacteria > Bacteroidota > Bacteroidia > Cytophagales > Cyclobacteriaceae > Echinicola. The sequence goes on from NZ_AP024154.1 coordinate 637,482, forward strand.
TTATCTGCTCTGAAGAGGTGCAGGTCATCAGTTAGCTTCATCGCATAGCCATCCAATTCCAACTGCAGCGCCTCGGCTAAAAAGACCCTTGAAGTGGAATCCTGTTCAATCGCTTCATCGACAGCAAAGTTTTCCAAGATCATGCTGGCTTTCCTAAAAGATATACTGTCCTTATTGATCTTAAGCTTGTTGTTCAGCACCATATCCCCATCAATCAGTGCCAGTTTTTCAATGTAAATTGCCTTTAGATAATCCTTTGTCAATTCCTTTATGGTCTGCCCCTCCATCCCTCCAGCAGACTTCTTTTGAATATTTTCAAATTGGACCGACGGGTTTCTGAGTACCATCTCTTTGATATCCAAAACACTTTCGTTGTACACTTTCTTTAGGTTTGCTTTTTCCAAGCCAAACTCAGGAATAGCAACTCTAAAAAGTGTAATATCCTCCTCTACCTCTCGAAAGGGCTCTACTTTTGCCCCCACAACCATCACACTATCATTATAAGAAGATACATAAACCTTATCCCCAGTGATCCAATGGACATCATCCGCCAAAACTACCTTCACGGTAGATAGACTAAGCTCAGCATTTTCAGCATAAAAAAACTGCCCTTTCTTTTTCTCCTCATCCGGACCTATATAGACTTGATTCATCTCAAAATCTATCTGCCCTGCTTCAATTCTATTTTTATATTCGTTCTCTATCCCACGTTGCAAAAATCTTCCCTCTTTAATTTCAAGGCTGTCTATGCTGATAGATGCCAAAATATCTTCTATCAAAGGATACAAATCATAACCATCAATGGTCTTTTCGCCCGCTTGGGAAGAAAGTTCAGAATAGACCAAAAACTCAGGACGTTCTAACTTCAAACCTCCTACCTCTACATCTGATGTGTAAAAAACCTGGTTGATATCCGCCTCGGTCAGCTCCAAGTCTTGCAGCTTCATGCTATAATAGATGTCCTGCTTTTTGCTTAAGTCAGGTGTTAAAGTCACCTGCTTTGCCCTCAAATGATTGTCCAAAGAGGACACTTCTATCTCAACTGCCTTGAGGGTATGGACACTGTCAGAAAGCAGCAATTCAAAATTGTCCAAGCTAAAATCAAAACCCAATGCATTAAAGGGGGTCGGCTTTGGCCTTGGGTTGAGCAATAGCACTTCCTTAAGATGAAAATTAGTTTCTTCCGCTTTAATGGACTTTTGGCTCACAAAATTCTCAATCAACAAGTCTGCCTGATCGATAAACAGGTCCTGAATAATGATTTCGGTCAAATTGACTTTGGCCAAAGACTTTTTGATATCTTCTTGGAATTGATCAAATTTTGAGCTTTGAATACTGTCAAGATCGGAAAACTCCTGCTTCGTCTGCATGGAAGGCTTCACAAACCTGATACTGCCTATTGTCAAAACCTCTTTGTTGAAGCTATAGCCAATACCCTTGACTCCAATTTCAGGAACCTGAACATTATAAATCGCCTTTTGATCTGCTGAATCCCGATAAGCCGCAGTGGGCTCCAAGGTAAAGCCTTTGAAATAAAATCCCCTTTGAAAAATGGACAGGTTAAATCTATCAAAATTAACCTCATACTTCCCTTTTGAAGCTTCATCCACTTTATTTTGGACATAGCTTCTCAACAATAAATCCGAACCGAAATAGAGTCCCACTTGAAGAAAAACCAAAGAGAACAATGTTATGGCAAAAAATCGGATCAGTCTCCTTTGGGATCTTCTAAGCTTCTTTTTATTTGTATCCTTTTTTGCCATAAACAATCATATAGTAAGCAAAATAAAATTAATTAAGTTTAAAAAGAAGAGAGGGAGATAAATTTAAACTCGTACCTGATCTTGGTCGCTAGCTGCCAGGAAGATTAAGAATTGTACTCTCCTTAAGACCAAACAATTCACTGAAACGTAAAATTAGGACCCTTTACTATTGGCTCTCCTTTAAAACCCAAACAATAGTTTCAAAAGCCGTACCACTTTATTAAGCGCCCTTCAATTACTCAAGGATATAAAAAGCAAAAAGAGAACGTTTTTATGCTCAATGGTTTCCCATCCTCCTATGCCATAAAAACATCCTCTTTTATTTAATGTAGTGTAAAGCTGTAGGAGAAGGACTCGAACCTCCACGGAGAAGTTAGGCAACACAAGAGCTCTATGTGTGCTTTATCCCAGAATCTCCACCCCCGAGACAGGAGGGCTTGTCTGCCAATTTCAACATCCTACAGTATGTTTAGCCCTTTTGGCTAAATAGTGCACCAAAGGTAATAAAGCCATTCAAATTTTGAAATATAAATAAGCATTATTGAAAATTTTTACACATTTTATAATTATAAGCGCTTTAATGTCATAAAAAAACAATAGAACTATAAAATCAGACACAAATTTTACAAAATCATCAATAAACAACGTATCAAGGGAGACAAATGTAGTTTAGCAAAATATTTAATAACAATAATCATCATCAACAAAATATTAGACCTTTAATATTTAATTTTCAATCCCCAATTAAAATAATCGATCAAAGCGTACAACTATTTTTTTAAAAGTCTTTTTAACAATTATAGAAAGCTATAAAGTAAATAATAAAAAACGCTTACCAAACCCCGAAAGAAAAGAGTAGTTATTACTCAAGTATAGGCATAAAAAAAGCTATGAAATATAATCTCATAGCTTTAGTCAATTAACAATAAACCCAAAATAACCTGTTGTAAGAAAAGGATTCGAACCTTTCTGGACTTTCGTCCCCATTCGTGAGTGGTACCACCCACCTTACAATTTGTTGAGAATCAATCTTTTTTGATCCCCGATAACATTACAAAGATACGGCAAGAATTTTAATCACAAAAATTTTTAAAAAGTTTTAACACATTTTTACATTTTTTTTAATTAACCCCATTGCTTATTGTAAATCAACACCTTACAACAAATAAAAAAGAACCTATTTTTGAAAACTCCATAATGATATACCAGTTTCCATTTAGCTCTTCATCAATAAATACACAAATAAAATAACGTATAGACAAATAGAAAGTTCATTTTTTACAGTTATTTCAATTTTATCTAATAATCATCGAGATTTACATAATTATGCCATTTCCCTAAAACACCCTTCATATCTTCTGGTAAATCAGAATCAAACTGCATAAACTCCTTGGTAAATGGATGAATAAAACCTAATGATTTGGCATGCAAAGCCTGTCTCGGTAATAACTTGAAACAATTCTGAATAAAGGTTTTGTATTTAGAAAACTGGGTTCCTTTTCTGATTTTATCTCCTCCATACATCTCATCATTAAATAAGGGATGCCCCAAATACTTCATATGTGTCCGAATCTGATGCGTACGACCTGTTTCCAAATTACATTGCAATAAGGAAACATAGCGCAAACGCTCAAGCACTTTCCAATGGGTAATCGCATGCTTTCCCTGATCCCCATCCGGAAAAGTATCCATTACTTTCCTATTTTTAGCACTTCTCCCTACATGGGCATTAATGGTACCTTCTTCTTCGGTGGGTTCTCCCCAGACCAAAGCGATATAGGTTCGCTCAATACTATGATCAAAAAACTGTCTCGCCAAATCTGTCATGGCCGCTTCTGATTTGGCTATCACCAACAACCCACTTGTATCCTTGTCAATTCGATGTACCAGGCCAGGTCTTCCCGTGTTTCCTGGTAATTCCGGTAATTGATTAAAATGATAAACCAATCCATTGACCAAAGTACCCGTCCAGTTCCCATAAGCGGGATGCACCACCATACCAGCAGGTTTGTTGACCACCAACAAATGATCATCCTCAAAAAGAATGTCCAAATCGATTTTTTCTGCTAGCACCTCTGTTTCTGTATTTGGTGCTTCTAGCATTACAGTGATGACATCGCCCGGTTTGATTTTATAGTTGGCCTTTGAAAAACCATCATTCACCCTTACATCTCCATTTTCAATGGCTTGTTGAACCTTATTCCTCGTGGCATTGGCTACTTTATCTGTCAAAAATTTATCCAACCTCAAAGCACTCTGCCCCTTATCTACTTCAATTCTCAAGTGCTCATTAAGCCCCTCTCCTTCTTGGTCAAAAATTTCGTCGTCTAATTCTTCAGTCATCCTACAAAAATACAGGTCTATTGTGAAAGTTTTGATAATTTTGGATGAAATCAACTCTATCACCCTTGCTGGAAGCACATCCATACCCCACTCAAAAGATTTTAATCCCTGAACTCCAAACGTTCAAGCTCCAACTTTATATCAAAAGGTTGGACATGGTTCATCCAAAAGTCAGTGGCAACAAGTTTTTTAAACTAAAATACAATCTAGCAGAAGCCAAAGAGAAAGGTAATGACACTTTACTTACTTTTGGGGGAGCTTATTCCAACCACATCCAAGCTACCGCAGCAGCAGCCCAATCAGAAGGTTTTAAGAGCATAGGCATTATCCGTGGAGAACCATCCATTTCACCAAGTCCAACCATCCGGTTTGCATTGCAAAGTGGAATGGACATCCAATATATGGACCGTAGCACCTATCGAAATAAAAAGAGTAAAGAAGTTACCCAAAGTTTAACCGATAGGTTTGGCAGCTTTTATATGATTCCAGAAGGAGGCACCAATTCCCTGGCCATAAAGGGCACGGCAGAAATCATTAGCCCCGAAGACCTGAGCATGGACTATATTTGCAGCTGTATTGGCACTGGAGGAACCTTGGCCGGGCTTATCCAATCCGCCATGCCACACCAAAAAATAGTAGGGATTTCATCCCTAAAAGGAGATTTCGTTCATGATGAAATGAAATCAATTTTACAGCAGCACAAAGTTAAACATTCCAATAGTTACGAAATTTTCACCAATTACCATTTTGGTGGATACGCCAAACACAAACCCGAATTGATCCAATTCATTATGGATTTCAAAAAATCCTTTGGCATCCCACTTGACCCAGTATATACGGGAAAATTACTTTATGCTGTCTTAGACTTGGTCAAAAAAGGCCATTTCAAACCAAATTCAAATATTTTAGTCATTCATTCTGGTGGCCTGCAGGGCATTAGAGGCTTCAATGAGCGCTTTGGAACATCCTTGGCAGACCATTAATCCTTACTGAGCTTGCTCAGTATTTTTTTTCCTCGGCTCCTTATTCCAGCACTGGCATAAGGTAACATGTCCTCAATTATCAATTTCAGTTCTGGCCTTATTTCCGGATACCGTTCCGACAAATTATAAACCACTTGCATCGCAAAAACCCTAATGGCTATGGGCTGTGCCTTATCTTCTAAAAAGGTAAAGGCTGCATTTAACACTTCCCCTTCATAAACTTCTGGCACATCCTGATCTTGAAGCATCCGCAAAATATTTCTTTTCACCGCATCATGGACATTTGCCTTTTTTAACATTATGACAATATCTTTGTAATAGGGCAAAAGCAAGCCAGGACACTTTTCTGCTGCTATTCCCAAAGGCCAAGAAGCCCGTTGCGTAACCTTATAAGTTCCATTTCTAAAAAGAATAAAAAGCTCAGCAAAACGGTCAGGATCATCACCAATATAATTCACTATTTTGGTTGTATTGTCCTTTGACTGTCCACTTTCCAAGATCTCCAGTATATCCATTTAGGCTATTATTTTCGAACTCTGTTAAATACCTTGGCTGTGAACCTGGGGCGATCTTCCATCACGTTAAAGTCGTCTTCGCTAATCCGCTTCACACTTTCAATGGTATAAAAAGCCTTATCATTAACTTCCTTGACCTTAGCAATATATTCCTTCAGCACATCTCGCTTCATCACCGTAAAAAGTAAATTCACCTTACCATACCGGCCTTCTGCACCCACATTGGTAAAGCGAAAATCCCTTTCTTTCATAAAATCAATCAGCTCCGGCATGGGGTCTTTTGTAATTACCCTTACCAGCACCCTCCCCAAGGCCAGTTTTTCTTCAATTACCATTCCTATATAGGTTCCTGCCCCAAACCCGCCTGCATAGGCGAGGTAAGACAAGGGGTTGTCAATATTCTGAAAAATCTGTCCGATGGCCAGTAACCATATCAAGGCCTCAAAAAAGCCCAAAATAGGCGCCACATTTTTCTTGCCATTAAGGACAAACATGATCCTCAATGTATTGATACTGACATCACAAACCCTGGCAAAGAAAATCAGCAATGGCATCACCACATAGCTAAAAACTTCATTATCAATCCCGATAGAACTAAAGAACTCTTCCATGATTTATATTATAAAACTTGGTATTTACTAAACTTTAACATTTTTGCCCACCTTTGTGCCCAAAAGCCCAAAGACTACAGCACATAGCAGCATGAGCAAAATCAAAATATTCCAATTTTGAAAGATATCAAAAAGCACCCCCACTATTAATGGCCCTAAAGCCGCCAAGTAGTACCCGGCTGATTGTGCCATCCCTGACAACCTGGCTGTGGTAGCACCTTCAGTGCGTAATCCTATCAAAGTGTAGACCAAACTAATACTGGCTCCCAAACAAAAACCAACTAAAGTAAGTCCAATATAGATCATCAATTCACTTTGGGTAAAAAGTGTCAAAAAACCTAAAAAGTAAACTGTTCCAATCCCAAATGAAGTCTTTACTTGTTCATCAAACTTCACAGCCACTAGAGGCGCTATGAATGACCCGATCAAGCCTACAATCTGCATCAAACTCATCAATAAACCTGCTTGCCCGGCCGAGAAGCCCTTGGTAATCAATAAATCAGGAAGCCATGCAATTAGCGTAAAAAACATCATGGACTGAATCCCCATAAAGATGCTGACTTGCCAAGCAAGCTTTGATTTCCAAACATTTTTACCGCCAGTAAGCCCTTCATCCGGCCCTTTTACTTTATTCTTCCTCACTTGAGGAATCCAAACGACTATAGCAAACGCAATCAGACCAATCCAAAAAAGCAGAGATCCCCTCCAACCCAAGTTATAATCTACGGCCAAGGGCACGCTCACCCCTGTACCTACCGCTGCAAAAAGGGACATCCCAGTAGTATAGATACTGGTCATGATACCTATTTTATGCGGAAGCTTCACTTTGATCAAAGGGATCAACAATACATTGCATATTACGATACCAATACCTGTCAAGCCCGTCCCTAAAAACAAAAGTACAGGGCCTGCCTGTACCCTGACAAAGACACCAAGTCCTATCAATACCAGCCCCAGCAGGATGGCCCTGACATTTCCTAACCGGGCTCCAATGGCAGATGAAAACAAGGAAAAAGTCGCAAAAGTCAACAAGGGCAATGTGGTCAAAAAACCCGCCCAAGCATTCGACAAATCCAAATCTTCCCTAATCATCGGAATAAGTGGCCCAACAGAAGTAATTGAAGGCCTTAAACAAAAGGAAACTAAAATGATCCCCAAAATGAGCAAACCATTTGCCCTTCCTTTCTTTTGCTGCAATCCATCCATCAGCTTTATTTTATTGCAAATTGACAGGAATCAAGTTACAAATTTCAATACCAGGTTTTCACAAAGAAAACGCTTATTTTCCCAGAAAAATCAACTATTCTCTAAAACCAACTGTCTTACACAATCAACCCAAGTATCATTGGAATTGAGACAGGGTACCAAGTCCCATTGCTCTCCTCCTGCCTCTTCAAACACCTCTTTGTATTCCTCCCCTACTTCGACAGTGGTTTCCAGACAATCCGCTACAAATGCTGGTGAAAAAGCCAACACCTTCTTTGCTCCGTTTTTTGCCAGTTCCTTGATCGTATCCTCAGTATAAGGCTGAACCCAAGGGTCTTTTCCCAACCTGGACTGGAAGGAAGTATGTACCTTATCTGCTGGCAGCCCCATTTTATCAGCTAATAGTCTCGTTGTATAGAAACATTGTGCCCTGTAACAGTATTGATTAGAAGAAGTTTGGATAGAACAGCATTTGGCATTTAATTGACAGTAGCCATTACAAGATGCCTTTTGGATCTGTCGCTCTGGCAAACCATGATAGGAGAATAGGTAAGCATCATATTCCTGGTCTCCTTTGGTCCCGTCAGCTATTTCCCTCCACGCTTCCAAAAATAAAGGGTGATCCATAAACCTTGCCACATAACTTATTGAAGGAACCACTTGCCATTTACTGATGATCTCCATCACTTTGTCAATTACCGAACCATTCGTAGCTGAAGCATATTGAGGGAACAAAGGCAGCACAATGATTTTCTTCACTTTTGCTTCTTGCAAAGCCATAAGTCCATTTTCTATGCTAGGAGTTTGATAGCGCATCGCCATCTCTACATGGTATTGTTTGGAGTCTAGCTGTTGGACCAATTTATCCTTGAGGTCCTCAGTGTGAAAAAGCAATGGAGAACCACGGTCGGTCCACAATTTACGGTATTCGGCAGCAGACTTAGGCGCTCTAAAAGGAGCAATGATACAATTTACCAGCAACCACCTCGACAAAAAAGGAATATCTATGACCCTTCCATCCATTAAAAATTCCCGTAAATATTTTCTTACATGGGGTACAGCTGTGCTGTCTGGAGTCCCTAAATTGACCAGCAACACACCGGTTTTCGCCACTTCTTTCATAAACTGTGTTTCTTTTTAAAAGGAAACCAAAAGTACAACCTATTGTTACAAATTGCCAATGGATATTTTCAAGGAGCCATTGACCAAATCTATCATTTTATAAAAACGAAAAAAAGCGACCCATTGGACCGCTTTTTAAGGAAACAATATTAACTCAAATAACTATTCTTTTTTCATTTTCTTACTCATCAAGGTATCAATCTTGGCTTTCACTTCCTGATCTTGATTATAAGCCATCGACATTTGCTGAAACTTCTGGACTGTAAAATCATTTTCCAAGATCAATCCCTGAACTTTCGTTTGCACTTCTTGTTGCATTTCCATTACTTTTTGTCCGGCCTTGTTAAATTTAGCTATCTCTTCTGGGTCCTCAGAAGCTTCCTTGATATTCCCACTTTGCTGTGCCCTGGCTAACTGTTGAAAACGAGCCACCTCAAGCCCTTCTTCCTCTATGACCTTCATCATTTCGCCTTGTACTTTTTGTTGTACAGGGATGATTTCAGTGTTGATGTCTACAAACTTCTCGTAATCCTCATCGGTGAAATTCATATTTCCTTGGGCCTGCTGTGCAGCTACCTGCATCACCGATCCCAGCAATAATATTAAACTCAATACACCTAATACTTTTAGCTTCTTCATAAGTTGGTTGGTTTTTCAAATTTTAGATTTTTTAAGTAAAAAAAATCTTTCTTTTACCATAATTAACGATAAAAGGACACTATTATTACAATTAAAAAATAAATTTGTTGAAAAAATAAAATCAGTTTTTAAGAATCACAAATACCCCTTAAGATTACTTACCAACTCCCGCTTGGTCATTAATCCTCCCTTCCTCCAAAGAATCTTTCCCTTCTTGAACAAAATAAAGTGAGGGATGGACCGAACAGCAAAATTCAATGCCGCTTGTTGGTTTTTGTCAATATTGACTTTTAGGACTTTTACCTTACCTGCAAATTCATTGGCCACTTCCTGTACTATGGGAGACATGGTTTGACAAGGACCGCACCAATCCGCATAAAAGTCTACCAATACTGCTTCCTCAGACTTGGCAATGATTTCTTTAAATTTCTTTTTAGCCATAGTTCATTTTTGGTTGGTCAAGGAGAATCAACATCAAAAAGTTCCTAAACGAGGAAAGCCCGGTAATTACCGGGCTTTCATTAATATCTTACTATTTCTATTTATTGAGGAAGATTAGCATCTTCTGGCATCTGCTCAGGAAGTTCAATTCCCAATTTTGCCGCTACCAACTCTGTAAACTTGTCAGCTTCTTTAGTGTAAAGCAATACTGGAGCCTGACCTGCAGTCTCAGAAAAGATGTGCGTATAGTTATGCTCTGCCGCAACGGTATTGATGGCATTGAACACTTTAGTCTGTACTGGCTCTAACAATTCGCTTAGTTTTCTTTGGTAAGAAACCTGAGCATCTTGTTCATATTTTGCCGCTTCATCACGCATCTTCATCAATTCCTGCTCTTTAGCAGCTCTAGCTTCATCCGTCATAGTGGCAGCCGCTTGTTGATATGCCTGTGCCTCTCTTTGAAAATTTTGAGATTTTGTATCAACATTTGTTCTTAACTGTGTACCGTAATCTTTCATGTCGGCATCGATCTGCTCCATCTCCGGCATCAAACTCATCAACACTTCCACGTTGGTATAGCCAATTTTCACGTCTTGCGCTTGTGCTACCAAGCAAAAGCCAAACATTGCAATGGCTGAAAGGATAATTCTTACTTTCATAATTTTAGTTTAATTAAGTTATTTGTTTTCTTCTATTCCTAGTTCTTCTATCACAAAATCCGAATAATCATGTACCGGATCAGTATATATCATTGACAAATCGGCAGCTTTATCAAACATAATGGCAATACCATTTCTCTTGGCCACCTTATCTATTGCATCAAATATTTCTGATTGCAAGGGTTTCATCAGCTCATCCTGCTTCTGAAAATACTGCCCATTAATCCCAAATACCCTTGTGTTAAAGGCTGTGGCGGCAGCTTCCTTTTCGCGAATGGATTTCATACGCTCATCGTACATTTCCTCGGTCAGCAGTACTTCCTCCGCTTTGAGTTCATTGTACATTTCCTGGATCTCTTTCTCCAAATTCTGTGCCTCTTTTTTCCAAGCATCTCCCAGGCTTTTCATCTCCTGCTGTTTCACCTTATAGTCAGGATGCTTGTTTAGTATATATTCAGAATCCACAAACCCAATCTTCTGCGCCATCGTAGCAGCGCTGAGCAGTGATAAAAATAATACTAAACCAAGACACTTCTTCATACTTTATCTGAATTGTTGACCAATGGTAAAGTGGAACATGCCACCGCTTGGCTGGATTTCCCCTGGAGCAGGATCAAATCCATATCCCCAATCTATCCCCAAGAGTCCAAAGGCAGGCATAAAGATCCTAGCACCAAAACCAGCTGACTTTTTCAAATCATAAGGATTAAACTCCGAGTAACTTCCCCAGTTATTACCTGCCTCAGCAAATCCTAATAGGAAGATGGTCGCAGATGGGTTTGGAGAAACCAAGAACCTCAATTCCATTACGTGTTTGTTATAAACGATACCACCGTATGGATCTGCCCCTTCTTGCCCCCTAGTCAATCTTCCTGGTGTGATCACCTGATTTTCATAACCTCTCAAGCCAATAATGTCCTGACCAAGGGAGAAGTTGTTAAATGTCATACCATCACCACCCATTACGAACCTTTCAAGAGGGATGATGCCAATCTTGTTTCCATAGGATCCCAAGAAGCCCATGTGTGTTCTCGCACTGATCACGAATTTACTTGATCCAAAGATCGGCGTATAGAATTTGGCATCGAACATCCACTTGTGGTATTCCAACCATTTGTATTTTTCCTCATCCGGAGACTCAGCAGTAATGTTCTTATTAAAGGCTGAATATGGTGGTGTAAAATTCGCACTTAAGGAAATATTTGATCCCATTCTTGGATAAATAGGACTATCCACATTGGATCTACTTACCGTGAAATTATAAGTCAAACTGTTTGATCTACCCGTTGCATAACTTAAACCAAAACTTCTACCATATTCATCAAACTCATAAATCTGGAACTGTAGGGAATTACTTACACTGAAATAATCATCCGGCCATGTTACCCTTTTGGCCAAGCCCACAGTTACCCCAGTAATTTTAAAGAAGCCTAATTCTTCTCCAAAGTTAGATTGGTTGTAGATGTCAATCTGTCGCTGAACTGAGTGGTTAAAACTTACACTTAAAGCATTTGGCTTCTTCCCTCCAAACCAAGGTTCCGTAAAGGAGAAACTATAGTTTTGGAAACTCTTACCATTGGCCTGTACCCTTAAGCTTAGCTTCTGTCCATCGCCCACCGGAAGCGGTCTCCACTTAGAGAAGTCTCCAATATTTTTCACTGAGAAGTTATTGAACACCAAACCAACAGTACCTACGAAACCGTAGAAACCGCCCCAACCACCGGACAATTCAATCTGGTCATTAGGTCTTTCCTCCAACTGGAAGACAATATCCACTGTTGCGTCTTCAAAGTTTGGTCTTAGGTCTGGATTAATGGTTTCCGGATCGAAGTAACCAATCTGTGAAAGCTCTCTGATTGTTCTTACCAATAGGGCTCTATTGAATTTCTGTCCTGGTAAAATCCTGATTTCACGCATAACCACGTGATCAGAAGTACGCTCATTTCCTTCAATGGAAACACTGTTTACCGTTACTTGAGGCCCTTCAAATATCCTCATTTCAATATCAATAGAATCTTGCTTTACATTGACCTCTACTGGCTCAATGGTAAAGAACAAGTAACCATCATCTTGGTACAGGGAGCTGATATCATCTCCCTTAGTAGGGTCATAATTAAGACGCTTGTCCAAAAGCTCCTTATTATAAACATCCCCTTTTTCGATGCCCAACTTCTGAAGAAGCACTTTGTTATCGTGGATATAATTCCCGGTAAACGAGATATTCCTGTAATAATACTGCTTACCTTCTTCGATATCCAGGTCAATATTTACTGTTCTTTCATCAAAGTTATAAACAGAGTCCCGTGTGATCGCTGCATCTCTATAACCTTTATTCTGATAGAAACTGATTACATTGTCCTTATCGTTTCTATACTCTTTCTTATTGAATTTGGAAGAGCTAAAGAAGTTAAGCTTAAAGTTCTTGTTTATGTAGGTTTTTAATTCCTCATCAGAAACCACTTTTCTATTGGTGACACTGTTGGCAACATTTTCTGGGCTTGCATTGGCTACCCTAGAGAAGACATTCCTGAAGATCCGCACACGCGCATGCTCATTGGTCTTCTTCATCTTCTTTTTGATCTTGCCATCTGTGATGTTCTCGTTTCCTTCAATGGCAATTTCATTGATTTTGATCTTGGACTTCTTGTCCACATCAAAGCGCAACTTCACACTGTTGGGGAATGAAGTATCTCTTTCCTGAATGATTTTCACTTCAGTATTGAGGTAACCTTTCTCCACGAAGTATTCCTTGATGTTTCTTTTGGAAGTATTCAATACATCGTCACGAACCACGCGTCCTCTGATCTGTATCTTATCACGAAGCTCACTTTCTTGGGTTTGGGAAACCCCACTAAACTCCACTATGCTAAAGCGTGGCCTTTCGGTCAGGTCAAGCAATAGGTAAATTTCATCTCCTTCTATCTTGGTGACCATGATTTTCACATCGCCGATAATTCCTTGCCCCCAAAGCTTCTTTAAGGCACTGGAAATCGCATCACCCGGTACGCTGATTTCGTCACCTACCTTCAAACCGGAAAGTGAAATAATAGCCGTTTCATCTAGCGTGGATAAACCTACCGCTTTGATTTCCGCAATCTTGTAGGTTTGCGGCTGTGCATAGTTAAGATCTAAAATATCCACTGGTTTTTGCACTGCATAACGACTCTGTCCCAGTCTAATCTGGGCCTGAGAAATGCCTGCAAAAAGGAGTAAGCATATTAAGAGTAAGCTTCTTCTCATTAATCTCATGATTTTATCTGTGCCCCTGTCTTGCCAAAGCGTCTTTCCCTATTTTGGTAGTCCGACACTGCTTCAAACAGGTGCTCTTTTCTAAAGTCCGGCCACAACACTTCTGTAAAATACAGCTCTGTGTAAGCCAATTGCCAAAGCAGAAAATTACTGATCCGCAACTCGCCGCTGGTCCTGATCAATAATTCCGGATCAGGATAGTCCTTGGTCAGCAAGTGTGCCGCAATCAGGTCTTCTGTGATTGCTTCTACATCAAGCTCTTTGTCAGCTACTTTTTTGGCAATGTCCTTGATTGAATTGGTAATTTCCCATCTCCCACTATAACTCAGCGCCAGGATCAATGTCAAGCCTGTATTCCCAGAAGTCACTTCCATAGCTTCCTTCAATTTGGCCTGGCCTCTTTTGGGCAAAGTATTGATATCTCCTATCAGTGTCAACTTAACGTTATCCTTCATCAGGTTGGGCACTTGATCGGTCAATGTCTTCACCAAAAGCTCCATGATGGCATTCACCTCAAACTTGGGTCTTGACCAGTTTTCTGTGGAAAAGGTATAAAGTGTCAAATACTTTACACCAAGGTCGTTTGCGCCAGTGATCGTTTCCCGAACAGCGGTAATGGCATTTCTGTGGCCAAAGACACGCTTGGCTCCCTTGCCCTGCGCCCATCGGCCATTGCCATCCATGATTACCGCAATGTGATTAGGAATTCTTTCCTTGTCTAACTCTTCCTTCATTCCAGTCTTTGTCCGAACTTAATTTTTTGGAGGTACAAAAATGCTATTTCTTTTTTAATATTCTATCCCGAAGCCCAATTAATTAATAATTAAAGCATTCTATTTGATGGAAGGAGTAGCTAAGCGTAACACCTAAAAAATAATACCAGTCCTTATCAGATTTGTTACCATAATTGAGACCATAAACAGGAGGTGTATCATCAGGGTTGTTGGGATCCGGAACATAATTAGGATCCGGGAATCGAGGAATATAATTTTCATTATACTCTATCTTATCCAAGAAATCCGATACAGTAGGCCTAAATCCAAACTCCAAGGCTAAAAACAACCTTTCTTTCAGCCTGTATTTAACCCCTAAACCAAATGGTATTACTGGTGTGGAAAGTGAGTAGTCAGTATCTGTTGGATCTCCCTGAAAAGACTGTCCATCTGCAAAGAACATTGAATAGCCAAATCCAAGGAAACCGTATGGAGAATACCTTACAGTGGAATGTGGAGCCAAATAATCCAAGAAGTGGTATTCCATCACAACATGGCCTTCCACCAGAAGCCCTTTGAAATAGGCATTTCTGGCCGCAGCCATCGCATCCAATGGACGGATACTATCTGCTGCGTTAAGCCCTGCTATGGAAACCCCATACCGGAGACTCCAAACATTGTCAAAATTTCGTCTGCCAAAAAACGTACCTTGAAGGCCTAGTTGTTTGGGATCTAACCTCCGGATGATATCACCCGAATAAGTCGCCACCCCTAGTCCCAAGCCATATTCATTTTGCTGTGCCTTTGCCTTGTTTGAAATGCCAAGCATTGACACTCCCAAAACGATGAACATACACAAAATTTGAAAATTGACTTTTTTCAAGACGCTGCAATTTATAAAGTACTAAACGAATAAAAAACCCTCTCCAGTATTCTCAGGGTTAATTTATGTTAAAACTAATTTCTCAAATCAAAGCCCCAATTGAGCTTTTTTCGCAAAGTGTCAAAGAAACTATAATCGTGAAACTTAACCAATTTCGCAACAAACTTCTCCTTTTTGATCCTTAGCTTGACCGATGCATCCACCGCTGTGGATCGGGAATCCAATGATATCAAAAACTTCTTGCTTCTCCCTTCAATGGTAAAAGTAATTTCACTTTCATCAGAAACGATCATGGGCCGCACATTCAAATTATGAGGGCTTACCGGGGTGATCACAAAGTTTTTGGCCAAGGGAGAAATCAATGGTCCTCCACAACTCAATGAATAACCTGTAGAGCCAGTTGGAGTAGAAACGATCAAACCATCTGCCCAATAGCTGTTCAAATACTCCCCATCAATATAGGTGTGCACGGTGATCATTGAAGAAGTATCCCGCTTGTGGATGGTAAATTCATTCAAGCCATAGGGCACTCCGTTGAATAAAGGTTGGTCGGCTTTTAAGTTCAGTAATATTCTATCCTGAATGGTAAATGCTCCATCAAAAAGTACCTCCACCGCTTTGCCCACATCCTCTTTGGCAATGGTCGCCAAAAAACCCATACGCCCCGTATTGATCCCTAAAATCGGAACCTCATACTCTCCAACCATAGAGACCGTATCCAATAAAGTCCCATCTCCTCCCACGGAAATGACAAAGTCCATGTGCTGCAATTCTTCTCGGCTGCCTAATACAGTGAATCCGGCAGCCTTGGCTCCGGATTTCTTGACGTTCTTTAAAAAAGCTTCCGTTAAGTATATTTTAGCGTTGTGCTGATGCAATGCATCTATCAACTGCTCAATGTATGGCACAAATTCCTTTTGGAAATTTATACCATGTATGGTAATGTTCATCGAGTTTGATTCATTGTTTAAATATTCAAAAATCGCAATAGATTGTCCAGCCTGTCCTGCTCCCCACTTACTCCCATTTCCTCCTGATAGTGATCAATAACCTTGTACCCAAAGCGCTCCAAGGTAGCTTTCACATGCCTCAATTCTGTCTTATCGATTTTCAAAACCACTTTGATTTTGCTCTCATCCAATGGGTCACTGGTCAAAAAGCTACTTAAAATCTTCGCGTTTTCTGACTCAATCACCCGAGCAATTTCAAAAAGACTATAATCGGTCATAAACATGGAAAGCACCAAAACCCCACCTTGCGCCTGAATGGAAAGGCTATCTGCAAAAGCGGCAATAGCGTCTTCCAAAGTCACCACCCCATGGTAAATATTGTCACTGTCCACCACGGCCACCATATTGGTTTGGTATTCTGAAGCTACCCTTAACACATCATAGATATGTTTCTCTTTGAGGACAAAACAGCCTTCGGCTTCCAGTGGAACATCAGAGATCAAAATATCCTCCCTGTTGATATTGTAAATCATCTCATCTGTCACGAGCCCCCGGAAAATGCCTTCATCTACTACTGGCAATACATCCGTACGAATTTCCTCCATCCATGACAAAGCCATTTTGACCTTATCACTGTATTTCAAAGGGGGAATCATGTTATTGATAAATTCGTACGCCTGCATATTTTAAAGATATTAAATTGTCATCATTTATTAAAACGATTTGTACTGCAAACAAGTTTGCTTGGCGATAATTAGAACTAAAATCCTAAGGATTTATTACAATAAACGGCAGTTTATCTTTGGGATTCGTAAGGTCTTCCACAATAAAGATGCGCCCAATTTTTAATCATCTCTAATCCAAATTCCGTAAGATGGGCCTCAGGATGAAATTGAATTCCAAAAATTGGTAAGGAACGGTGCGCCATAGCCATCAGTTCACCAGCTTCTGTCTCTAATATAGGTATCAATGACTCCGGTAAATCCCTCAGTTCAAGAGAATGGTAGCGCGTCACATTAAAAACTAGTGGAAGTCCTGATAGTACCGGATGCTCTCCCACCTTTTTCACCTTAAAAACCTTCCCATGAACAGGCTGTCTTCCTTTTACCAGTTTGGCTCCAAAAAACTGACCAATACACTGATGCCCCAGACATACACCCAATATGGGCAATCTATCATGATAATAGGCAAATATTTCTTTCAGGTTTCCGGCTTTTTCAGGCGTCTCTGGCCCGGGAGACAGCACCACCGCTTCATAATTCTCTTCCTTAAGCAGTGCCAAAGGAGTATCATTCCTCACAATCCTCAGCTGAAAACCAGCCTGCCTAAAGTAATCTGCCAGAATATGGGAGAAAGAATCAAAATTATCAATCAGTAGCAGCATCTTGACTTTCAATTACCAGCTCATTGATCCTCTCCACGGCATCCTGAATGGCAGGCGTAATCACCCCCACCCCATCGATCACCATGGGAGCGAATGGTTCCAAGACATCATATAGTGTGGATTCCTCCAACTTCTTTTTAGGGATTTCAATTCCAAAAGACTGTGCCGCCCAAATCAATAGACTCAGCATAAACGCCCATTTCAAAATCCCCAAAACAGCCCCGGCAAAGTTGTCAAATGTACCCAAAATGGTCAGGTCAAGGGTCTTTTTTACCAAATAGGCCAGAATCCGAAGTGTGATGGTGACAATAAGAAAAATGATCAGAAAAGAAATAAAGGGCAACATAAAAGTCAGGCTTTCTACCCTTTCTGCCAAAATCTCTGCACCCCAGTGCATAAACTTAAAGGCAAATACAATCCCTATAATAAAGGCCACGATAGATAATATCCCAATAAAAAGACCTTGTTTATAGCCGCTATAAGCGCCTATGGCCAATAAAATCAGTATGACAATATCTATCGCGCCCAAAAACCTTTAAACCAATAGTCCTTTAACTTTTTGAGAAATCATCTTGCCATCAGCTTTTCCTGCCAACTTCTTGGTTGCTGCTCCCATCACTTTCCCCATGTCCTTTGGACCTTCAGCTCCTACTTCAGCAATAATGCTTTTTAGTTCTGCTTCCAACTCTTCCTCACTCAACTGCTTGGGCAAAAACTCATTGATGATCTCCAATTCAGACAATTCAGTCGCAGCTAGATCTTCACGGTTTTGCTGCTGGTAAATCTCTACAGAATCTTTTCTTTGTTTGGCCGCTTTGGTCAACAGTTTTAACTCGTCTTCCTCCGTCAAGCCTTTCTCTCCACCCTTGGTCTCCTCCAACATAATCAGCGACTTGATTGACCGCAAAGCTCTCAGTCTATCCTTATCTTTGGCCAACATGGCCTTCTTGATTTCGCTTTCTATACTTTGCTTTAAACTCATTATCTTTATGTTTATGTTATTTAAGGTGTAATTTTGAACAAAATTAAGAGTATAATTGATTAAAATGACCAAACTCAGCGTAAATATTAACAAGATAGCCACCTTAAGAAACGCAAGGGGCGGCAATAATCCTGATGTAGTTCAAGTGGCTTTAGACGCAGAAAGATTCGGTTCACAGGGCATAACGGTACATCCAAGACCAGATGAAAGGCATATCACTTATGATGATGTCATGAAACTCAAGGATAGTGTCACCACCGAATTTAATATCGAAGGTTATCCGGACAAAAGATTTATGGAAATAATCAGGTTGGCTAAGCCAGCCCAAGCAACACTTGTCCCTGACCCCCCGCATGTACTTACATCCAACACAGGCTGGGACACTATCGCCCACCAAGAGGAACTGAAGGACATCATAGCTGAATTACATGAATATGGCACGCGTACCTCTATCTTTATTAATCCTGAGCCAAAATATTTTGAACCGGCCAAACTGACTGGAACAGACAGGGTGGAACTTTATACCGAACCTTATGCCTCCCAGTTTCATACCAACAGGCACCAAGCCGTAAAACCTTATGTCGAAGTTGCACAACTCGCCAAGGAGTTGGGTTTGGGATTAAATGCCGGCCACGATTTAGATTTGGACAATCTGAAATTTCTGAAAGAAAGCATTCCATTTTTGGATGAAGTATCCATTGGTCATGCTTTGATCTGCGATGCCTTATATTATGGTTTGGAGAATACCATTCAGATGTATAGAAGGCAGTTAGAAGCCGAATAGCTTGCTGCTGCTTCCCTTTACCAATACACTTTTGAATATTGACATATGAAATTGAATTTTAAAAAAGTAGGACAAGGCCAACCCCTGATCATTCTTCATGGTCTTTTTGGTTCTGCTGATAACTGGCTAAGCATAGCCAAAGAACTGGAAAACGAATATACCATGTATTTGGTGGATCAAAGAAATCATGGTGACTCCCCTAAGAGTGATGACTGGGACTATAAGGCCATGGTAGACGATCTGTCAACTTTTATGAGCTCTCAAGGGCTAGAAGCTACACACATCATGGGACACAGCATGGGAGGAAAAACAGCCATGAACTTTGCGCTTAAGTACCCGAATAAAGTAAAAAAACTGATCATTGCTGATATTGCTCCACGATACTATCCTCCCCATCACCAAAGCATATTAGCAGGGCTCAATGCCATTGATATGGAGACATTGAAATCCAGAAAAGAGGCGGATGACATCCTTGCTGAACATATTGATGAGACGGGTGTGAGACAATTTCTCATGAAAAGCTTAGGCAGGAATGAAGACAGAAAATTCGTTTGGAAAGTAAATCTTCCTGTCATCACCGAAAAAATCGACAATGTAGGCGAAGCCCTGCATGGCTCAAATTCTTTCAATGGGCCTACCTTATTTATGCGGGGGGCCAACTCTGACTATATCCAAGAAAGTGACAAGGAAGACCTCGAAAAGTACTTCCCTGAATACAAGTTGGTCACCATCAAAAATGCTGGTCATTGGCTGCATGCAGAACAACCTTCAGCAGTTGTAGGCACCATTAAGGCTTTTTTAGGCTAAATGACTTTGTCAATATCATTTATAAATCATGTCCAAAGGAAAACTTTATCTTATCCCCAATATATTGGCAGAAGGAACTGCCCAAGAGATCATCAGCCCCCAGGTAAAGGAGGTCATCAAAAACACCCAGTTTTATCTGGCTGAGGACCTTCGTACTGCTAGAAGGTATATTTCTAGCCTCAGGCTAGGGCTGACCATCGAGGAATTACAGTTTGAAATATTGGACAAAAAAACCAAACCAGCCCAAATGCCTCAGCTGATGAAACCACTTTTTGAGGGAAAAGACATGGGCGTAATTTCTGAAGCAGGTTGTCCTGGGATCGCAGACCCAGGAGCTGTAGCCGTTGCCTTTGCCCACTCTAAGGGCATTCAAGTTATCCCCCTTGCCGGTCCCTCTTCGATGTTTATGGCTTTGATGGCCTCCGGTTTTAATGGCCAATCCTTTGCTTTCCACGGTTATCTTCCCATCAATAAAAAGGAAAGAATAGATGCCATAAAAAACTTAGAAAGTGAATCAGGAAGGTTTCGAAGAACCCAAATCTTTATGGAAACGCCCTTCAGGAACAACCACCTATTTGAAGACCTTAAGCAGCATCTCCACCCAAACACCAAACTGTGCATCGCCAAAAACATCAGTGGAAAAGATGAGCTGATTGTCACCAAAACCGTAGCTGATTGGAAAAAAACCAAAATTGACCTTCATAAAGTCCCTACTGTCTTTGTTTTGGACACCAATTACTAAGCACAAAAAATCAAATAGACAGGTTTAAAATGCTTCTGGCGTCAGATCGCTTATACTCTGTATTTTATCGATGAGCAAAGTTTTTTATTTCCTGCTTATACTGTAATTTTACACGCTATTTGAACAAGTACAATATTTAAATTCAGCATATATGCCATATTTATTCACTTCTGAGTCTGTTTCAGAAGGACATCCTGATAAAATATCTGATCAGATTTCTGATGCGCTTATCGATAACTTTTTAGCTTTTGACCCAAAATCCAAGGTAGCATGTGAAACATTGGTTACTACCGGTCAAGTCGTTCTTGCTGGTGAGGTTAATTCCGAAACCTATCTTGATGTACAGAAAATTGCCAGGGATGTTATCAATAGAATCGGCTATACCAAAGGGGAATACATGTTTGACGGCAACTCTTGTGGTGTACTTTCTGCGATCCATGAGCAGTCTCCAGATATCAACCAAGGTGTAGACAGAACCAGCCCAGAAGAGCAAGGTGCTGGCGATCAAGGAATGATGTTTGGTTATGCCACCAATGAAACCCAGAACTATATGCCTTTAGCATTGGATCTTTCCCATCGTCTGCTGAAGGAACTTTCTAACCTAAGAAGGGAAAACGAAGAAATTACCTACTTAAGACCTGATGCCAAGGCACAGGTAACCATCGAATACAGTGACGATAATGTTCCTCAAAAGATCAAGACCATCGTTATTTCCACCCAACATGATGATTTTGCTGAAGAGCCGATGATGCTGGCTAAAATCAAAGAGGACTTGGTGAAAATCCTTATTCCAAGAGTTAAGTCTCAATTGATTCCAGAAATTCAAGCATTGTTTAACGATGATATTACCTACCACATCAATCCTACCGGAAAGTTTGTGATCGGTGGTCCTCACGGAGATGCTGGTCTTACTGGAAGAAAAATTATTGTGGATACCTACGGCGGAAAAGGTGCTCACGGAGGAGGAGCTTTCTCCGGAAAAGACCCTTCTAAAGTAGACCGTTCTGCAGCTTATGCTACGCGTCATATTGCCAAGAACATGGTTGCTGCGGGTATAGCGGATGAAGTCCTGGTGCAAGTATCTTACGCGATTGGTGTAGCAGAGCCTATGGGCATTTATATCAATACCTATGGCACTTCTAAAGTCGATTTAAAGGATGGAGAGATTGCAGAAAAAATCTCCCAAATCTTTGACATGAGGCCGTATGCCATCGAGCAGCGCCTAAAACTCAGAAATCCAATCTATGAGGAAACTGCTGCCTACGGTCACATGGGACGTAAAAACGAAGTCGTAACCAAAACATTTGTTTCTCCTGATGGCACCTCTATCACTTTGGATGTAGAGCTCTTCACCTGGGAAAAGCTGGATTATGTGGATACGATCAAAAAAGAATTCAATCTATAAAATAAAAAAAGCGGCTTAGGCCGCTTTTTTTATTTCCACATTTCTTCGATTATCTCCGTATAAAACTCCTGAACGGATTTTCCAATTGCCTTAACCTGCTGAGAGATCAAACTGGTTTCCGTTTGGCCTGGAACTGTGTTGATTTCTATAAAAAAGATCTTACCCGTTTCATGTTCCAAGAAGTAATCCATTCTCACTGCTCCTTTGCAGTTCAATTTTAAGTAAACTTTTTCAGCCACTTTCTTTACCCGCGCCACTTCTTCTTCAGTCATTCTTCCAGGTGTAATTTCCTCTGTTACTCCAGCGGTATACTTTGCCTCAAAATCAAAAAACTCCTTGGAACTTACGATCTCAGTAGCAGGCAATACGGTCACCTCGCCATCTACCATATACATGCCTATGGAAAACTCCCTACCAGAAACAAACTCCTCCACCAGCACCTGAGTATCCTCAGCAAAAGCCTTATCCAAAGCCTCCTGAACCTCTTCTTTGGTTTTCACCTTGCTCATACCAATGCTACTTCCACCGCTATTGGGCTTCACAAAATAAGGCAATTGCAACTCATCAATTACTCTTTGTGTATTGGTAGTGGTATTTTTAAAAAGCTGAAGGGACTTGGCCACGTTCAAATCATCGATATCCTGTATGATGGCTTTGGTGTATCCTTTATTCATGGTAATGGAAGAAGTGATCGCATCACAAGTAGTGTAGGGCAAACCTATCATATCAAAATACCCGGCTAATTTGCCATCTTCACCCGGAGAACCGTGAAGGATATTGAAGATTCCATCAAAAGTAGTTTTCTCACCATTTGGAGAAATTGAAAAATCATTCAAATCAACAGGATAATGAGTTCCACTCCCGTCCTGATAGTACCAGTTACCTTTTTCTATGATGATTTTGTATATATCATAGCGTCCCAAATCAATATTCTTCTCCACTACTGCGGCACTTTTAAGAGAGACAACAGACTCACCGGTAAAACCTCCAGTAACTAATGCAATTTTCTTCTTGATCATATCTATAAAGGTAAAAGTTAGTTATGAAAAAAAGTACAGTTATAGCCTGCTACCCAAATATTTTTTTTAGGCACTGTACCCAAAACTCACTGTAATTCACCATTTATCTTTACTTGGCTATCTCTTCCTCTCATTTTTTTTATATTTGGCGTTCAGAATTAAATCCACAATATAATTTATATGAATCAAGTAAGAACCTTGGCCTTAATGGCAATTGTACTCTGCGTATGCTTTCAGGCTATCGCGCAGCAAAAAAAAGTCTCCCTTGAAGCCATCTTTAAAGAAGGAGTCTTCTCCCAAAAATCCGTTAGGGGAATTAACTGGATGAAAGATGGCCAATATTACAGTTCCTTTAAAAGAGAAAATGGTGCCTCACAGGTGGTTAAAATGAATGTATCCACAGGAGAAGAAGAAGCTGTTCTAATTGACGGCGATAAACTTGGCATTAACTTTTCCAGCTATTCTTTCAATAATGATGAGACCAAGGCATTGGTGGCTACTGAGGTGGAAAGCATATACAGAAGGTCTTCCAAAGGGATTTTCTATGTAGTGGACTTGGCCACTGGCGTGTCCCAAAAGCTGATGGATGGAGAAAAAATTTCCTATGCTACCCTTTCTCCGGACAACACCAAAGTCGCTTTTGTGAAGGACAACAACCTTTACTATATCACTTTGGAAAACAATGAGGTTCACCAAATCACAACCGATGGCAAGTGGAACCACATCATCAACGGTGCAGCCGATTGGGTATATGAAGAAGAATTCTCCATGGCCCAAGCTTTCAAATGGTCTCCTGACGGAAAGAAGATTGCTTTCATACGCTTTGACGAAACGGAAGTACCTGAATACAATATGCAGGTTTGGGGTCCTCTTTATCCACAAGACTATAAATTCAAATATCCTAAAGCAGGGGAGAAAAATGCCACAGTAAGCCTTCACGTTTTTGACTTGGACAGTGAAAAAACAACTTCGCTAGATGCTGGAACAGAAAAAGACATCTACCTTCCACGTATCTACTGGACAGGTGACAGCAACACTCTAGCTTTCATCAAGCTTAACCGGCTTCAAAACCAATTGGATTTGTTCCATGCCAACACCAACACTGGTGACAGCAAGGTGGTGCTGACCGAATCCTCAGAGACCTATGTTGACCTTAACTATAATGACAACCTGCTCTATTTGGCAGATAACAAGGGTTTCATCAGAACCTCTGAGCAGGATGGTTTCAAGCACATCTATCATCATGATATGAATGGTGAATTGATTGCTCAAATAACCAAGGGTAATTGGGAAGTAACAGAAGTAGTAGGAGTAGATGAAAAAGTTAAAAAGATCTATTACATCTCTACTGAAAAATCTCCATTGGAAAGAAATCTTTATGCAGTAAAGCTTAACGGAAACAGCAAGACTGAATTGACACCTGCATTGGGAACACACAGCATCAATATGAGCCCAGATTTCAAGTATTATATTGATTACTACTCAACTGCCAACAATCCTTTAACTGTTACTTTGAATACGTCTAAAGGTAAAACCATCAAAGTACTGGAGGACAACCAAGACCTAACGAAGAGATTGGAAACATACACTTTAAGTGACAAAGAATTCTTTGATTTTGAAACTGTAGATGGTACCCTGCTCAATGGCTACATGATCAAACCTGCTGATTTTGACGAAAGCAAGCAATATCCAGTATTGATGTATGTTTATGGTGGACCTGGCTCAGAAAACGTAAAAAACTCATGGGGAGGAACCAGGGATTTTTGGCACCATCATTTGGCCTCAGAAGGCTATATCGTTGTTTGTATAGACAATAGAGGAACCGGAGGTAGAGGGCGTGACTTCAAACATGCGACCTATGCCAACTTAGGTGATTTAGAAACACAAGACCAAATCGCTGGCGCCAAATATTTGGGATCACTTCCTTATGTCGATGCCACAAGAATCGGTATTTGGGGATGGTCTTATGGTGGCTACATGTCTTCACTTTCTTTGATGTTAGGAAATGATGTCTTCAAGACCGCCATTGCCGTAGCACCAGTAACCACTTGGAGATATTATGATACCATTTATACAGAAAGGTATTTGCAGACACCACAGTTGAATGCTGCAGGATATGACAACTTCAGTCCAATTACCCATGTGAGCAAATTAAAAGGAAACTTTCTTTTGATCCATGGTACCGGTGATGACAATGTCCACTTCCAAAACTCAGTAGATTTGGTCAACGCCTTGATTGCTGCGGACAAGCATTTTGAGACCTTCTATTACCCCAATAGAAACCATGGCATCTACGGTGGCAATACCACATGGCACCTTTATAATATGATGACTGATTTCATTAAGAGGAAATTGTAATATTTCTTCAAACTAATAAATCAAAGGCATTGGAAGGCACGCTCTCCCAATGCCTTTTCTTTTTGCCTTGACGGGGAAATTGATTATTAAGCCAAAAGAAATTATATTGTTCAGTACTCAACCCAAAATAATCGATGAAAGAAAAACTGAACACTTCTCTGCATTCACTTAGTCTAATCGCTGTAATCGGGCTTACAGCTTGGCATGTTTTTACCGGTGAGCTATCCACCAACTCTTTAATGACCTACCTGATCATTATTCTGATCATCATTGAAGTGGCCAGCTTGTTCTTGATCGGTAAGACCTATCCAGAGAGCCACACTTCCTTTAAAATCGGACTGATCGCCTCACTTCTCATCCTTCTTGGGATCAAGAGGATGATGCCCGCGTTCTTTGTCCCACTGACTGTGGCTGCCTTTGCCATTAACTTCTTGTATAATTTTTACACCAACAACAAACGAAGAAAAGGGCAGTTTAAAAGGAGGAAGCAAAAAAAGGTGAAATTCTAGGGCAATTAGAACCAGTCGGCACGTTATTTGAACTTCAGTTGGCCAAAATTACTCCCATGAAATTACTCCCATGAAAAAACTATTGTTTATCGTTCTTTTAATGTTTCCATTGATTTCTTTTGCCCAGGAAAAGCTGGAAAAACTGGTCAAGGAACGCCAAAGTCTCCACCAAAGGTGGAAATCTTCTGAATCTCAAAAATCTGGAATCTTTGGTAATCGCACCAAAAAAGACATGATCGAGACCAATGACTGGATGGAGCGCATTATCCTCAAAGACAATCAGATCATGGACGAATTGGAGATGTTGAAGAACATTGAGACCACCGAAATCAAATACGAAAAGGACGATTATAAATTCATCGCTCAAAAACAAGAACAGGACATTGGCAAACTTAAGCGGGCTTTACTCGATAAAGATGAGGAGATCAGCGCAATAAAAAACAGCAAAAGGACTTACGAATGGACCACATTGATTTTCTTTGTCTGCACTGGGGTATTGGGCTATTTGTTCTATAAACTAAAATTCAAAAGTTGAATAACTTCCCATAATTACTTCAAATCCAATGCTGCAGAGCTCCATTAATCTTTACGGTACTGTATTTTGCATCATGAAACTAAACCATTTTTTCCTTCCAGATTTTAAATAGATTTCCCTATTTTTGCGGCTATGGCAAAGACAGAACAAGCAACTGAAAACGCACAACTGAAAGATATCATTTCCCATGCGAAAGAATATGGTTTTGTATATCCTTCTTCAGAAATATATGACGGACTCCAAGCGGTATACGATTATGGCGCCTATGGAGTGGAGCTAAAAAATAACCTCAAAAGACTTTGGTGGGAGTCCATGACAAGGCTGAACGATAACATTGTTGGAATCGATGCAGCTATTTTCATGCACCCAACCACTTGGAAAGCTTCTGGTCACGTGGACAGCTTTAATGATCCAATGATTGACAACAAGGACAGTAAGAAGCGCTATCGTGCAGATGTTCTTATTGAAGAAAAAGCTGCTGGATTGGAGAAAGAAGGCAAAGAAGAAGAGGCAAAATCTCTCCTTGCCGCCATGGGCAAATTGTTGGAAGCGGAAGACTTGGCAGGTGTAAAAGACCTTATTGTCAACGAAAACATCACTTGCCCAATCAGTGGCACTTCCAACTGGACTGATGTTAGACAATTCAACCTGATGTTTTCTACTCAAGTAGGGTCAGTAGCGGAAGATGCCTCTACCATTTACCTGAGACCAGAAACAGCACAAGGGATCTTCGTGAATTTCCTTAACGTTCAAAAAACTGCCAGAATGAAGGTTCCTTTTGGCATTGCCCAAATTGGTAAGGCCTTCAGAAATGAAATCGTAGCCCGTCAGTTCATTTTCCGTATGCGGGAATTTGAACAGATGGAGATGCAATATTTTGTAAGACCTGGTTCAGAATTGGATTGGTACAAAAGCTGGGCTGAAACCCGAGTGAAATGGCACAAAGCTTTGGGCATTCCTGAGGATAAATTAAGAACCCATGACCATGATAAATTGGCCCACTACGCCAATGCTGCCATGGATATTGAATATGATTTCCCATTTGGTTTCAAAGAAGTGGAAGGAATTCATTCGAGAACGGATTTTGACCTGAAGAGCCATCAGGAATTTTCTAAAAAGAAGCAACAATACTTCGATCCAGAAATCAACCAAAATTACATTCCTTACGTGATCGAAACATCCATTGGAGCCGACAGGTTGTTCTTGATGACCCTTTGCAATGCCTACACAGAAGAAGAGGTAGAAGGCAAATCAAGAACATATTTAAAGTTCCATCCAGCGATTGCCCCAGTTAAGGCTGCTATCCTTCCTCTGACCAAAAAAGATGGGCTTCCTGAAAAAGGAAAAGAGATCTTCAACAAGTTGAAATTTGATTTCAATATCATCTATGAAGAGGCAGCTTCTATCGGTAAGCGATATACTCGTCAGGATTTGATCGGAACACCTTACTGTATCGCAGTGGATCACCAAACATTAGAAGACAATACGGTAACCATCCGTCATAGGGATACTACTGAACAAGAGAGGGTGCACATCGACGAACTTTATGGCAAACTTGCCGAAGCAACAAGCTTTAAAAATATCTTCGAACAGATCTAAATTGATTTGTTCTGAAATCAAAAAGTCTCTGAAAAAAATCTCAGAGACTTTTTTTATGGTTCTACCAGCACCCTGTATGACTCATAAATACTTAATATATCCTGGACATATGCAACCGCCAAATAGCCCTTTGCATAACCACTTCTAACTACTGGGTCCCTATAGTATTTTGGCTGTGATTTCCTCTCCAGGTAATAGGCCACATTTTTCCATCTTTGTGTGTCCTTCCCAAACTTCAAGGCGAGTCTCCAAGCATCATTGACATGACCATGTCCTACATTATAGGACGCCAAGATAAACTTGATGCGTTCATTGGTTTCGGGCACACGCTCCAACCAGAATTTATCCAAGTATTTCAAATAGCGAACCCCTCCCATTAAACTTTCCAACGGGTCATTCGGATTACTTACACCAAAGCGCTCTAAAGTTACCGGCATCAACTGTAACAACCCCTTGGCCCCGGCATAACTGGTAGCCACTGTATCGAATCTTGATTCTTTATAAACCAAAGAGGCCAAAAGCCGCCAGTCCCAACCTAGCACTTCCGCGCCTTGTTTGATGAGGTCATCATATATTGAAATCCGGTCTCCAGAGATGGAAGAAAAAGGACTTTTGTTTCTGTAATAGTTGTTTTTCTTGTTCAAAAAATATTTCCCGTAAAGGATGGCAAAGTAAGTAGAACTTTTGCCTTTTTCCATCCAGTCGTTTACTGCTTCCAACAGGTTTGGGGCATTAGTTCTTACTGCCCAAGCTACCGGGCGGGGTTCATTGACCTTAAGCCCCACATCAATTCCTCTATAATAGGTTGAGTTTACCAAGGCAACTCCTTCGTCCACCAAGGTGTATTCAATTTCTTCCCGGACTACTTCCTCCACCAATTCATCAGAATTTTTATCTTCCTCGATGATGTCGATATCAATTTGCAAGCTATCCTCTAAATATTCCAGTTGGCTTCTGTATATGGTTGATTGCCTGACGTGGATGGTTTTGCCATCCAGCCCTTCAACTTTTTTTATGGTAGCCTTTTCGCGATTTTGAACCAATACAGAAGAAAGAGAAGTAAGTGGGTCAGTAAAAGCTCCATACTTCTTTCGTTCATCATTGACAACCAAATTAATAGCTATAATATCTGCTCCACCTGTATTGAGTAAGTAATAAGCTCTTTGGACATCCTGATTGACAATCAATCTCAACTGCACATCCAGTCTTTTCGCCAGATTTCTCAACAACTCATACTCATAGCCCATCCTGCGTCCCCTGTAGATATAATAACTGGTTGATGAGTTGTCCACCACCGCTCGAATAAAACCTCTCTTTTTTATTCCTTCTAAATCTAATTGGACAGGATTTTCCCAATAGGGAACTTCTCTCTTTTTCTTTTTTTGGGCTTCACCACATGAAACTGCAAAAACACTAACACATAAGATGGTAAAAATTAACAGGTTATGCTTCATGGGCAAGATACAACGCAATATAGCGCAATGGTCCTGACCAATAATAGCATAATTATACCAATTCTACAAAATAACGAAAGTAAGCAGCAGTGGTCAAACGGAAATCTTAAACCAATTAATTTATTCCGTAAGCCAACAACAATGCTTACATTGATTTATTTTTTACAATCGCTTCAAATAGGCTAAGAATTTCCTCTTTCTTTCGCTGGCTGATCGGTAAATTTTTACCATTTTCCATTAAAACACTACCTCCATCATTTCGATAATATTTTCTCATATAATTGGGATTAATGAGATAGGATTGGTGGATTCTAATAAAAAAATATTTGCTCAAGGTTTTCTCCACTTCCTTTAGCGTTTTGCTAAATAGCAGGTTACTTCCATCGTCCAGGTAAAGTAATGTATAGTTGTTTTGACTTTGGGCATAAATAATTTCATCTACTTTGATGAACTCCAAACCTTCGCTAACTGGCACCGCAATCTTGGACTTGATGATGTTATTCTTTTTAAGCTGGTCGATAAACTCAGTCATTTTATGATCCAGTCGGTCTTTTTCATGTTGCTTTACATCTTCAAACTTATCCAGAACTCCTTGAAGTTCTCCTTTGCTGATAGGCTTAAGCAAATAATGAAAGGCCTTATATTGAAATGCCTTGACAGCATATTGACTGTAAGCCGTTGTAAATACCACCTCAAAGTTGATATTCCCTATTACATCCAACAGCTCAAAACCATTCAACCTAGGCATTTCCACATCTAAAAATAAAAGGTCTACCTCCACTTTCTTAAGCAAATCCATCGCCTCTTCCACATTGGTCGACGAAAAAGCGACCACAATTTCCGGGGCTAAGTCAGCCAGCTCATGTTCCAAACTCTCTATACAATGTAACTCGTCATCGATGATCCCAACCTTCATTTAATTGTCTATTTATAAAAGCCTCTAATCCTAATGCAATTCCTAATATAGAAAAGTTACCTCAGCAAAATCAAGCTTGACTAAAGTTTTAAAGCATAAATTGAACCTTACTACCTCAAATAAAAGATTATAATTCAAATTCGGCCTATACTCGATAGCGCCTTGTGATCACTATTTAAATATTGATGTTGGTGATAAAAACCAATAGATTCATCTTATCATTTTCAACTGACTTTTCACATTTAACTTTTCTGACATTATTATTGAATAGGTAGGTATAAACTTGCTAGTGACGGCAATTTTATGCTTACCTATCACTTTCTGATGTCGAATAAAAATTATGGTTAGTTTAAATAGAATTTTATGCTACTACCTTATGCTTCTTTTCTTTTGCTTTAGTTGCAACCTGAAGCAAGGCAGTAATTCTCATACCTCACGTCAGCAATACCTATTGATTTCCAACCCAAATGACAGTGACAATAGCAACATCAAGCCTGGTATTAGAATCGGAGAAATACTTATCGAACCTATCTCCGGTGAAAAACTTTTTAAAGCAACAGTTTACCTGGAACGTGAAATTCCTTCTTCTGGATATCAGCTGTTCATTAATGGGGAGTCAAATTATAAAATGTTGGAATATGGAAAGCCATACTATTTTGTTGGAGAGTTTGATGGAGAAAAATCCCTCACCCTAAGGATGAGAATAGATGATCAAAAATACATCGTCACCTCTCTCAAGAAAACCATTAATTATAGTCTTGAACCCAGTATGAACTTCAAAACTGAATCAAGTTTATCTGGCATATTAAGCAAACTGGCCTTCCACATAATTTATTGATCAAACGGGGTCTGCTTCCATCAGGATATGTATTTCCGCTCTAGTACCTGATACTCCTCCTTCATCATTCTTTTTGGTTGCAATCACAAATTTCACTTCTCCTTCATTTTGCTGATTATATATCGCCAACCTTTCCTCTATTAACCTCAAGCCTAAATGAGTGCCATCAGGCTTTGGCTCACTATTATCCCCTTTTCTATACTTAATTCCGGTTCCGTTGTCCACCACCTCCACGGATATCCCTCCTTGGCTTTCTCTTACCTTAATTTCCAGTACTTTATGCTTTTTCCGACTTGGGAGCAATCCATGCTTGATCGCATTTTCTACTAATGGTTGTAAAATCTTAGGTGGAACATTGATATGTTCTGGGTTAACTTCTGGAGCTACTTCTATGCTATAAGAGAACTCACTCCCAAATCTTAGGTTTTCTATTTTTAGATAAAGGCCTGTTGATTTTAGCTCTTCTTGCAGACTTATGGATGACTTTCTGTTATTGGTCAAACTCATCCTTAATAGCTGTGCAAATGTATCTATGTATTCCTTGGCTTCATCATTTTTGTTCTTCATCACCAACCACCTCACAGCATTCATTCCATTAAACAAAAAATGAGGATTCATTTGAGACTCCAAAGACTGTAAAGCAAGAGACTGAATCCTATTTTCAAATTTACTTTCCAATAACTTGACCCTTTTCTCTTCTGCATTTTTCTGCTCTTCAATCAATTCTTCAAAGGTGACTTCTAACTGCTTATTGACTTTTACTATTTCATCCTTCTGTTCGCTGATCTGTTTATTCTGTTTTCTCAACAAAAGGTTGGCCCGCTTCTTTTCCTTAATATTTCTGTATTGCATAAGGGCAATGGCCACAATGGCTATCAATACAAGTACCATCAATAGCAAAATAATCTGATGGCTTTTTAAAGCTGCTTGCTGACTATCCAACTGAGACTGCTGAAGAGCCTTATCTTTTTCCAAAAGCTCAATTTGTGACTCTTTCTTCTCAATAGCATACCTTTTTTCTATTGCAGCAATCTGTGTTTCCTGATTGATCAGCGCAACGCTATCTTTATATTGCTGTGAGATTTTCAGGTACTCCAAAGCAAATCGGTCATTTGCCTGGAGTTCATAAATTTCCGATAGGCTAAGGGCGCAATCCATGATCAAGCCTTTATTCTTGAGTTCTTCTGCCATTTCCCAAGATTTCTCATAAAAGTCAATCGCCTGAATAAATCTCCCTTGAGCCTTGAAAACATCTCCTTGCCTTTTTGCCAAATCCGCCAGCTTATGTTCATCTCCCAGCTGCTCAAACAATGATTTAGACTGTTGAAAATAAATGGCTGCCTGTTGTAGGTCTTTTCCTTCTTGGAAATAATTCTGACCAAAATATTCATAAGTAATCCCTAAGCCAAAAGTATCTTTCCTGGTTTTATTGATCTCCAACAGCTTATCCAAATAGTTTCTGGCCTCTACATAATCTCCTTTATCCGTAAAATAATCCCCAATCGAGAGGTAGTTCATCGCTATACCTAGAGTATTGCCCCTTTCCCTTTCTGCTTCTAGCGACCTTTCAAAGTACGCCAAAGCATCTTCCTCTCTTCCTGAAAGATGCAACAATGTATTTCCCAAGCCATTACATGAAATCGCAATATTTCTTAAATCACCTTGCTTCTCTGCTATTTTCAATGCTTCCAAGTAATACAATACCGCTTTATCATAATCCTCTGCATAGCGACTGGCCACGCCGGCATTATTGGCATAAATCATTTTGGCCAAAAAAGAAGAATCTTCCTTAGCTATCAATTCAAAGGCCTTGATATGAAGTGGAATGGCTTCTTCATAGCGCTGATGGTATCGATAAAGCAACCCCAGATTGTCCAGTGATTTGGCATAAAGTAGTGTATCTCCCAAATCTAATGAGAGACTTACTGCTTGCTCTGCTTCTTCATATTCCTCTTCCTCATTATGTCTGTTCCTATGAATTTCCTTCGAACGCTGAATAGCTTCATCTACCGCGCTTGCATCTTTTTGTATAAACTCGCTTCCTTGTGCATGGAGATCAGTTATGATGCAAAAAATAAATACCAGCAAGCATATGCTTCCATAGATTAACGGCTGACTAACCGTAAAGCCAAAAGCTAGAGATTTAGTAATACGCATAAGGGCACAATTTATTATACCCTTTAATATCCATAATTAATTCGTAAAAAGCACGCTGATAAAAAACTGTCATAGTTGACTGGTAAAATAGCCTCGTAGAATTAATTGATCACTTCGTCGTCATTACTGTTATAATATATCCCTCCTGCCAAACGCAAAAGCTCCACTTCAGCCACTTTAATAGAGAAAATGGCATTGATCAACCGACTTTCCGCTTCCAACCGGTTCACTTGTGCATCCCTAAATTCCAAGTAGCTGGTCAAACCAGATTTAAACCGGTCAAAGGCTATGTCTGTATTTTCTTCTACCACCTTATAATTTTCCCGCTCTATCTCAAGTCTCCTCTTGCTGTTATCATAAACATTGTAGGCCCGGTGAAGGTCTGACCTCAATTGAACCTCATATTGATCCATCACATATGCTTGGGCTTCTTGCTCCACTTTTGCTCTTTGGATCCTGCGATTCAAGGTAAATCCGCTAAATATATTTATTCCTAAAGTAGCTCCGAAGTTGTAGCCCTTTCTTTTATTTTGAATTAAAAAACCTGCATCTGAATTGGACACGGTCTGTCTGTAGCTTCCGTCTAGGGTCAAAACCGGTAAGCGCTGGGCTTGTATTTCCTTCAGTTGAAGATAGGCCACATTCTCCTGCCTCTGGTTGATCAACAACATTTTGTTTTGGTCAAAAGCTTGGGACATCAAAGCATCCAATTGCAACCCATCATTCACAATAATGGTATCATTGATCAGAAACTCAGTATTTGACTCCATGGCCATCAATTCATTCAAATTGATGCGAGCATTTTGAATCACTTGTTCTTGAGATACCACTTGGGACAAATCCGCATTGTAATCAACCTGTGCAGCCAAAAACTCCGTCTTGGAGGCTCCCCCCAATTCATATTGCGCTTGCGCAATATCCAAACGATCCTGAGACAGTTCCAGCGTTTCATTCAGCACTTCATACCTCTCTAACTCCAATACCAACCTATAGTAAGCATCAGAAATGGCTGCTACCGTGTTTTCAATAACCACTTTAGCTTGCAACTCCCCGATCTCACTCAGCTTCCCCAGCCTCTTCATGGCCACCACAGCATCATACCTGAACCCATAAATGGCATTGAGATTGAAATTCTCTCCCGTGGACTTCGCGTTATCAATATTTCTTGGCTGGTTTTCATTGACAAACTGTTGCTCCACATCCTCTGTACTGGAAGTCCTACCATAGGTTGCATCTACGCTTGGAAGTAAAGCTCCCAAGCCAATTTTCTTATCGATCTCCGTAAGCTCTTTGTCTTGTAGGGCTATCTTAATGTCATAATTATTTTCCAGCCCCAACATGATAGCTTGCTCAAATGTCAATTCCTCTTGGGCATAAAGCTTTCCTGAGACCACAAGGGAGACTAAAATCAAAAAACAATACTTTATCATACTCTCGCTAATCTTCCTGATTTGGATGTCAAATATGTGTAAACTGCAGGGATGACGAAAAGTGTCAATAGGGTAGAAATCACTAAACCACCAATGACAGCTACCCCCATAGGCATTCTACTTTCAGCTCCTGCCCCCAAAGCCAAGGCTATGGGCAAAATACCTAGTATGGTAGACAAACTGGTCATAAGAATTGGCCTGAAACGCGCGGCGGCGGCTCCCACAATCGCTTCCTCTATGTCCAATCCATGCGCCTTTCGTTGGTTGGCAAATTCTACAATCAAGATCCCATTTTTCGTAACCAAACCAATCAACATAATTATACCGATCTGACTGAAAATATTCAGTGTAAAATCAAATAGCCATAAAGACAGCAATGCACCACAAAGTGCCAATGGCACGGTAAACATAATGGTCAATGGATCCATAAAGCTCTCAAACTGAGCAGACAATACCAGATAAATAAGAATCAGAGCGAACAAAAAGGCAAAAATCAAACTATTGGAGCTCTCACGAAATTCCTTGGAAACACCTGCTACATCAGTGGTAAAAGTATCATCCAAAACTTCTGCCGCGATCAAATCCATTTCCTCCAATCCGTTCCCAATGGTTTGTTTTGGTGCCAAACCTGCCGAAATGGTGGCACTTACAAATCGATTGAATCGATACAGCTGTGGTGGAGTACTTTTTTCTTTGATTGTCACTAAATTATCCAATTGTACCAATTGGCCGTTTTCAGCCCTCACATATAGCATTCTCAGATTAATCGGTTCATTTCTATCTTCCAACTGCATTTCACCGACCACCTGATACTGCTTGCCGTTCATGATAAAATAATCAAACCGCTGCCCTGAATAGGATAATTGTAAAGTCCTGGCTATTTCCTGGACAGAAACTCCAATATTCCTTGCTTTGTCCCTGTCTATTTCTACTTCAATTTCTGGCTTGGTGAATTTTAAATTAATATCTGAAAATTCAAAAACACTACTTTGGTTCACCCTGTCCATAAACGGTGGAATGACCTCCTTCAGCTTCTCCAGTGATGGCGCCTGAATCACATATTGCACAGGAAGCCCTCCCCTCCTGTCTCCAATAGACTGAGGCTGAGAGGCAAAAGCCCGAACATCCGTTTTATTCTTTAAAATCCCCGAAATCTGTTCAAAAACTTGTTGCTGGCTGACTTCTCGCTCATGGGCATCCACCAAACGAACCCTGATAAATCCAGAGTTAGTACTCGCTGTACCAAAGCCGGGAGAAGTAACAGAAATAAAACTATGCCAAATATCAGGAGAAATGGAAGTCATCATTTCATGCAATAGTTCATCGATCACCCGATCCATGTAATCAAAAGTAGCTCCCTCTGGGCCACTCATATTGATTCTCATTTCTCCTCTATCTTCCACAGGAGCTAATTCAGAAGGAATAGAAATGAACAAGGCATAGATACCTACTCCCATCAGTACAATTACAATAAATGAAATCCACCTAACTTTCATGAACATCACCAAAGCGCGCTCATATTTTTCATTTAGCCATAAGAAGAACGGCTCTGAGAAATTATAAAACCAGTTATGCTTCTCTCGCTTCTTCAATAATTTAGAGCTGAGCATGGGAGTCATGGTCAAGGCCACAAAGGAGGAAATGATCACTGCACCTGCTACTACAATCCCAAATTCACGGAACAAACGTCCTGTGGTTCCGGAAAGGAAAATCACTGGCAAGAATACAGCTGCCAAGGCGATGGTGGTGGCGATTACGGCAAAGAAAATCTCTTCAGCACCTTTTTCAGCCGCCGTATCTGGATTCTCTCCTTTTTCTATTTTTGAATAGATATTTTCCAATACCACAATGGCATCATCCACTACCAGACCAATTGATAGCACAATGCCGAGTAAGGTCAGTACATTGATAGAAAAATCCATCAAATACATCACGAAGAAGACCCCTACCAAAGAAATAGGAATGGTCAAAACCGGGATAAAGGTTGTCCTCCAATCCCTCAGAAAAATAAAAATAATGGCCACCACGAGCAAAAATGCCAACAAGATGGTTTCCTGCACCTCGCTAATGGAGCTTCTGATATATTGGGTGGTATCAAAACCAATTCCCAACTCTATATCGCTTGGTAAATCTTTCTTGATAAATTCCAGCCTTCTGTAAAACTCATCAACAATCTCAATACTGTTTGATCCTGGAAGTGGCACCAATACTACCCCAACCATGGGTACACCGTCTCTTTTTAAGACTGTCCGTTCATTCAACGGTGCGAGTTCCGCTTTTCCTACATCCTGAAATCGAACAATATTGTTATTGTCCTCTTTGATAATCAACTGGTTGAATTCATCAGGTGTGGAAAGCCTACTCTTTGTTCTTACTGACAGTTCAATCGTAGAACCTTCTATTCTTCCTGAAGGTAATTCTACATTTTCACTTTGAACTTTATTCAGTACATCCAAAGGAGTAACCCCATAAGAGGCCATTCGAATAGGATCCATCCTCAAACGCATGGCATATTCTTTCTCTCCCCATATCCTAACTTCACTCACGCCAGGAATGGTTTGCAGCCTTTCCTTAAATATATTATCCGCGATATCCGATATCTCTAGGAGACTCTTTTTCTTACTTTGGACATTCAAAAAAACAATGGGCTGAGAATCGGCATCCGCTTTAGATACAACTGGTGGCTCAGCATCAGGAGGTAAGTTTCTTTGCGCTCGGGCCACTTTATCACGAACGTCGTTGGCAGCCG
This sequence comes from Echinicola sp. 20G, assembly GCF_015533855.1. Taxonomy (GTDB): domain Bacteria; phylum Bacteroidota; class Bacteroidia; order Cytophagales; family Cyclobacteriaceae; genus Echinicola. The sequence continues at coordinate 675,227 of NZ_AP024154.1, forward strand.
CTTCCATATCAGCTCCCACGTCAAATTCCACTGTAATATTACTGGTTCCGTCATTACTTGTGGAAGTCAAGGTCTTGATTCCAGAAATACCATTAATGGATTCCTCCAAAGGTTCGGTAATCTGCGCTTCAATTACATCTGCATTAGCTCCCACATAGGTTGTCCTGACATTGATAATTGGGGGATCCACACTAGGGTATTCCCTTACCCCCAAAAAGCTCATTCCTATAATCCCAAAGAGCAATATGGTTAGGGAAAATACAATGGCCAAAACTGGCCTTCTGATACTTATGGTTGATAAACTGGCCATATCAGTTGATTTTATTGAGCTGGACCTTCATGCCTTCTTTTACCTGAAGCACCCCCGTTGTCAACACCAACTCACCTGGCTTCAGTCCATCTGTAATCTGAACTTTTCGTTCAGTCCGCATACCAATGGCAACTTTTCTTTCCTCTACATTGCCTGACTTATCAGTAAGAAAAAGTTTATAGCCCTCCAACTCAGGAATCAAAGCCTCAGAAGGAACCATTAACGCATTTTCCTCCACATCAAGGTTGAACCTGATATTAACAAACATTCCGGGAAGGAACTTTCTATCTTTGTTGGGACTAACTGCTCTTAACTTCAAAGTCCTTGTATTCGCATCCACCACAGGTTCATAAGCATAGACTTCTCCTACTTCATTTCCATCAGAAGCGTTATTGGAAAAGTTAATTTTTGAGCCCACAGTAACCCTTCCTGCGTAACGTTCCGGAATGGAAAACTCAATTTTTATGGGGTCAATATTCACAATATTTGCAATGATATTAGCGGTACCAATGACCGACCCCACTGAAATTTGCCTAAGTCCAAGCACGCCATCAAAAGGAGCTCTGATCACCATTTTATCCAACTGGGCCTTGACAAGCTTGATGTCAGCCAAGGTCGTATTGTACTGATTGAGTATAACATCATACTCCTCCTGACTAATAGCCTCTCGCTGCAAAAGCTGCTTTTGGCGGTTCTCTTGGCCCTCATAGAGTTTTTTGGTGTATTCTAACCGATCATACTGTGCCGAAAGTTCATCATCATTGAGATAGACTAAGGGAGTACCTTTTTTAACAAATTGTCCCTCTCTAAAGTTAATTTGCTCAACCAAACCCGTAATCTCAGGTCTCAAAGCTACCGACTCATTGGGTATGACATTTCCTGTTACGTTCAGATTATTCTCCAATCGCTCAGACTTCATTTCAATAACATCAACAGGTAATAGGCCAGAGCTAGCTTCAGCTCCTTCTTGATTATCAAGAGAAGTAGGAGTCTTACCATTACTCAATAGGTTAAGCTGTGGGAATAAAAAAATGATGACTATCACCCCAACTATAGCCACTATTAGAATTACTTTAGTCTGTTTTTTCATTTCGTTGAAAAGGATATCTTCAATACGTTCGCTTCTTTAATTAAAACTAATCAATCTTTAAGCAAATTAAATCTTTTGGGATTGATCTCTACCCGAATAAAATATAGATGGCAAATCAGGGATATCAATGGTAAATGAAAAGAATCCATTTCCATTTACTTAATGAAGCAATACACAATAAAACGGTTAAAAAAACTACTTAAATTCTGATCACAAACCTAAAAAAAGTTATAGGTACAAGTAAGGGTTAACTGTATCCAAAGCCTTCTTAACCTTTGGTCCAGGCAAAAACCTATAAATAAAATTGAGCCTATAATTGCCTGTTACAATTTGGTTGTTAAAATCATCAACCTTTGCCAACCTCAAATTACTATAAACATAATTGGCATTTACGGCCCACCTTCTGGAATTGTACCCCACGCTTCCTTTCAAAAAGTAGTTTGAATTCACACTCCAATTGGTTCTTTTGCTATCTCCTTGGAGGTTATTAAAACCCAAGCCGATATTCCCATTTGCAGAGCCCATGATAAAATAATGTTGGTCGATCACCAAAGTATAAGCATAGCCTACATTCGGTCCAAATTCAAAAAAGCCCATTTTATCAAAATCCCTCTCAGGGTTGATCATTAGTGATGAGGGTATCAAAGTACTATCACCTTTGGCCACTCCGCCATATAATTCAAATCCTACCAATAAAGAGCCGGCCGACTTCTTCTGCCATTCCGTTTGTAAAAAAGCGGCTCGATAAGAGAACTTCTTGCCATTGAAGACATATTTCACAGAGGCCCCTACTTCACGCACTTTCATATCAGGCCTATAGTAATAGTTTTCTCCCTCCTGTGCCAAGTAACCTTCTTGCTTTAAGTGAAAACCTTTATAAAATTGGCCAAACAGGTCAATAGCAAAATTATTTGGATAAGCATGAACTTGTAGATCAAGGTACTTGGTATCCCCCTTTCCAACATCTGGGTTTAAAAAGCCGAAACCCAAGGCCAGGTTGAGGTTAAATGCATGATAAGAAGTACCTATCCCCATGTTTAGAGTGGAATTAGGCCGATAATTGAGTTCTCTTATTTCACCAAGTCGGTCCTTAATGTCCACACCAGTGTATTTTCTAGAAAAATAAAACCGACTAGTAACCTCACCAGGAAAACGTTGATAATAGCTTGAGTCACTTGAAAAAGATTGGGCTAAAACTGTTAAATGAACCAAAAAAAAGCCTAAAGCCAATATTATTTTCAAGAACAATCCTTTTACAGAAACCATATCAGGCTATTAGAGATTTTAGTGCAACAGCGCAATCAATACTAAGCCTGAAGAAACTAAATATTAGCCAATAAAAAAATACATAAAACAAAAAGTCAAAGCACCCGCCACAGTACCAGAAACTAAATAAGCTCTCACAAAGAAAGTTTTCATCTGTCTTTGGTAAGGAAATATAGATAAAGTACCTAAAGTATATGCCGAAAAAAGCAGTAAAGCTGTAGCAATTGTTTGTATCATCATTCCCCTTGCATTTTTGTGGTTACAAGGACGAAATAATATTATAAAAAACACTTCTTAACACTTTAACTTTTTGTTAAATCTAACTAAAGCATGAAATTGACGATCAAACTATTTCATGCAGACCTGATGATAAGCTGTCAATTTTTATAAATAAAATACCATCCTGAAACATCAAGATGGTATTTGTTTTTAAACCAAATAATTTAAATAATGGAGGTTTAAAAAAAATCATCTTTAAAATAACCTCCAACTCAATTACACACACTAAAAGTCGGTAGTAGAAAAAGTTGCTTAATCACCCAAGACAAATGTACACATTTTTTTACAGATAATGCAATACCCTGATCATGGTATTATTTGATAAATTACTGGAATAGTAATAAGTAAGGCTCTATTGAAGTAATTTTTTTTCAATAAAAAGTCATTTCGACCAATAATAAGATCAAGGTAAGCAAGAAATTAAAAAATTTAAGTAAAGATTACTTACAGACAGTCTGAAAACATCAAGCAGTATTATCAGCCCATATTAATTTTAACTAAAATTTGGACAATGCCTTATAGAAATAAAATACCCTTTTATCTTTGGGAGTTAATAAAATCAATTTAGTCTCTCAATGCAGCCATTGGAAAACAAAAACCTGGTAAGCGTTATCATCCCTTGCTATAATCAGGGAAAATACCTTAAGGAAACTGTCATTTCTGCACTCAATTCCAGCCACAAACCGTTGGAGATTATTGTCGTTAATGACGGTTCCACCGATGACTCGCTCATGATTGCCCAAGAGATCCAACAAGAATTTCCCCAAATAGAAATCATTGACCAAGAAAATGGAGGTGTATCAAGTGCCAGGAACACAGGAATAGAAGCAGCAAAGGGAGAAATAATCCTTCCATTAGATGGAGATGACCTAATTTCAGAGAATTATATTGAGGAAGCTGTAAAAGTGCTTAACTCAAAACCAGAGGTAAAGGTTGTTTATTGCCAAGGAATTAAATTTGATGAATCCGGACAAAAAAGCTGGAACCTTAAGCCTTTTAGCAGACATGAACTGGCTTTGGACAATATGATATTCCATGCAGCACTTTATAGAAAAGCGGACTGGAAAAGAGCTGGTAAATACTCTGTTGAAATGCGTTATATGGGGCGTGAAGATTGGGAATTTTGGATCAAAATGCTAAAAGATGAAGGAGAAGTAGAGCAACTTCCTTTTATAGGCTATTATTATAGACTTACCCCTACCAGTAAGCGTAAAAAAACAGCGACTACTGAAAAAAAACGTGAAAGGATCGCCTTTTTGAACCAACAGCATCAGGAATTCTTTAAAAGAGAGCTCAATGGCCCACTTAGGATGCAACGGTCTTGGTCTAAACCCTACAATACGTTGCTTAAGATTTTTAACCTGATTTGATTTATATCTTGTCCAAACCCTTCCAAAATTTCAGGAAATAGTATTTAAGAGGATTTTTATATTTGAGCTGCTTCCATGGACGACTTCCATGTGGCTTGTGCAATACCGGAACATTCATCAAAACATAATTTTTATAGCCCAGCTCCACTGCCTTTTTGGAAATAAAAGTATCATACCAGTCTTTCGCATCATCCAAAGACATAAAGTCATATTCCTCTAAAAATTCCTTACTGAACAAAGTGCAGCAAAAACTCAAACTTCTTTTGGTATCAATGATATTGTCCTTGACGTCTTTGAATTTGAGATAGGGGAAATTGACTTTCTTGTCATAGCCAACCGTGATCGCTCCAATCAACCCCACCTTTTCGTTCTTTTGATAAAAATCGAGCATTTTCTCGATCGAATCTTTCTCCACTGTCACATCCGACTCAACAACCAACAAGGACAACCCCTTTTCCAATGCTTCCTTCTGGGCCATCTGAAGTACAAGTTTGTAATTGGGAGAAGGAGTATCCGTAACCTCTTCGAGATGAATTAGCTCATAACCTATTTCAGGAGCATGCTTATCGAGGGCAGCCTTGGTCTCAGGAGTACTGAAGTCGTTAAAAATCTTATGGACCACAGGTACAGAAGAGGCCTTTATTGCCTTCGCCGTTTCTAATGTAGTTTCAATGGAATTTTTAACCGGGGTAATTGCAAGTACTTGAGCCATATCTGAAAGGGTTTACAGAAAAAAGAGCTTGACAGAAGCCATCGCCTCCAGTCAAGCTCTCCATGTTATTGAATAAGCTTAGCTTAAGTTAGCTACAGCATCTTTGATTCTCTTCAAAGCTTCTTTAAGCTCAGCTTCCGAAGCAGCATAAGAAAGTCTCACACAGTTTGGAGCACCGAAAGCAGCACCAGTCACCAATGAAACATGCGCTTCATTTAGGATATACAAGCAGAAGTCATCCGCATTCTCGATCTTATTTTCTCCTACTGACTTACCAAAGAAAGCCGTTACATCAGGGAAGAAATAAAAGGCTCCTTCAGGGACATGAGTCTTGATCCCTGGAATATCTCTCAACAAACCTAGCACCAATTCTCTTCTACTTTTGTAAGCTTCTTCCATTTCTTGGGAAGGAGTCTGGTCTCCAGTGATGGCTGCCAAAGCAGCTCTTTGTGCAATACCAGTACCACCTGAAGTGAATTGTCCTTGGATCTTCTCACAAGCTTTGGCAATGAAAAGCGGAGCACAGATATACCCTACTCTCCATCCTGTCATGGCATACCCCTTAGAGAAACCATTCACAGTGATGGTTCTTTCGAACATACCCGGCAAAGCTGCCATGCTCGCATGTTGTCCTGTAAAGTTGATCAACTCATAGATCTCATCAGCAATTACATAAACATCATCGTGCTTTTTCACCACATCGGCTATTGCCTCCAATTCTTCCTTACTAAACACAGAACCGGTTGGATTACAAGGAGATGAATAGATCACCGCTTTGGTTTTGTCTGTGATCGCTTCCTCCAGCTGTGCAGCGGTGGCTTTGAAGTTATTTTCCAAAGTTCCTTCGATCAATACAGGTACACCACCTGCCAATTTGATGATCTCAGCATAACTCACCCAATAAGGAGAGAAAATCACCACTTCATCACCTTCATTGATCAAACACATGAAGATGTTGGCAATTGAATGCTTGGCGCCAGTAGAAAGCACGATGTTTTCTGCCTTCGCCTCAGCTATTTTATTTTGAGTTTGAAGTTTGGTAGCAATGGCTTCTCTCAAATCCTGGTATCCAGAAACCGGAGGATAAGAAAAATATTTTCCTTCATCGATAGCCGCCTTTGCCGCATCCTGCACATGCTGAGGAGTCTTGAAGTCAGGCTCTCCCAAACTTAAACTGATAATGTCAATCCCTTGGCCTTTAAGCTCTCTAGCTTTCTTTGCCATTGCCAGCGTAGCTGACTCTTCCATATTGTTAATACGGTCTGATAAAATACTGCTCATTTGCTTTATAATTGTTTTTCTATGGTCAGTTTATTGTCTTATCTTGAGGCTTTCAGAGAAATTCAGAAGGAAAACACCTTTACTTCTTCCCTGATTACTAATGCACTCTTATTAATAATTGGGCAAAATTAAGGATTATGCTTGTTAATTCTAAACCTTTCTTTTATTTAGAGCACAGATTCTATCTTTTAAATCGTTATCAAATTAAAATTCCCCTTGCCTGGCCTGCGGTTCACATGAAAAAAGTAGTTCTCAGTTTACTTTTAATAGCAACTAGTGGTTTGCTTAAAGCCCAAAATTTTGATTCCTTATCCACCAGCAACCCTGTTGATAGCTCCGGGATCATTCAAGATAGGCTATTGCCCACGACCACACCCGTTCTGCTTTTTGATGACAGCAATCGAAAAGAAGAGAAAAAAAAGGAGAAGAAGAAAAGAAGTAAAAATGTCTATTTTGGTGAGAAGACCAGAAAGAGCTTTATCCGAGTAGATGCTAAAGGGAAAACCCAATACCAACTATTTCATTACACCACCAGAAATAAGCAAGTTGACCCTTATATCAGGGATATCTATTGGTTGGACATCAAAGATAAAGCCATCAGAACTTCTGGATTCAAACCGGAAGAGGGTTATCTCCTTCACGGCCCTTACGAAAGGCGTATCGATAATGCTGTCGTAGAAAAAGGGATGTACTATTACGGCACCAAGCATGGTCGATGGATGACTTTCGATCAAAAAAACATCCTCCAGACCAAATCCCACTTCTATGAAGGATGGCCAGAAGACTCCAGAATTTCTTACTATAACCAATCCCAACAAAAACTTGAGAAGGTCATCCCCATTGAATATGATCTGAAGGAAGGAAATTTCTATCATTTTTATGAAGATGGCCACTTGGCTGTCAAAGGGGAATACCATTATGGAGAAAAAATCGGACTTTGGACCGAATATTGGAATACCCATGGAGGCAAAGTCATTAGAAAGCGAGAAATTCAATATCAGGAAAAGCCTTTTACCAAAAACTTCAAACCCTATATCCGAGCAGAATGGAATGAAGAAGGTACCTTGATTTATAAAGACAATCGACTGTAGGACATTAAATCCTAAATCATCTCTTCACTGTTATTTGCTTAATAAAAAGCATCTTCAAACTGTTTGAATCGGATAACACCAGATTTATCTTTATACACACCCACAATATCAAATCGAATGTCTTTGTGCCAATCGACCTCATGGATGTAATGATCAGCTGCTCGAATGATCAATTGCCTTTTTCTATAATCAACAAATTCCTCCGCATATCCAAAGCCTGTTCCACTTCTGAACTTCACCTCCACAAATACCAAAAGCCCCTTTAACTCCATAATCAGATCGATTTCAGCATGTTTATAACGAAAGTTAGACTCTTTTAATTGATACCCTTTTGCAGCAAGGTATTCGGCTGCGAGTTGCTCGGCCTCCCTTCCCAATTCATTGTGCTGTGCCATCAGAAATTATTTATTAATTTTGGTAAAAATTTCAGCTTTTGTGGTTCAGCTTTAGCGCAAAACCACCTCAAAAAGAACTGTAAATCAAAAAACGGTGTTAACCACCTCTATAAGCCCAAACAGATAGTGAATCAAATTATCAATAAAAAAGTAAAGTTTATAGATCTTGGCAAAAAAGATTACAAAGAGACTTGGGACTACCAGGAGTCTCTATTTGCTGAAACTGTGGCTTTAAAAATCGAAAACCGGAAAAACGAACCGGAAAAACAACAAATTACGCCCAATTATTTATTATTTGTTGAACACCCCCATGTATATACACTTGGTAAAAGCGGTGAGCTTTCCCACCTTTTGCTAAATGAAAATGAACTGGCAGATAAGCAGGCCACTTTCTATAAGATCAACCGAGGTGGTGACATTACCTATCATGGCCCCGGACAATTGGTGGGCTATCCTTTGCTGGATTTAGACAATTTCTTCACCGATATCCATAAATACCTTCGCTATCTGGAGGAGGCTATTATTCGGACATTAGCAGATTATGGAATTGAGGCTGGCCGAATCGAAGGGCTTACCGGTGTTTGGCTTGACCATATCAAAAAAGTAAACCCTCGCAAGATTTGCGCTTTAGGAGTAAAATCCAGCAGATGGGTCACCATGCACGGCTTTGCCTTTAACGTAAACGCTGACCTCTCCTATTTTGGAAACATCGTTCCCTGTGGCATCGCTGACAAAGCTGTCACCTCCCTACATTTGGAATTGGGGAGAGCAATTGATGAAGAAGAAGTCAAAGAAAAGGTAAAAAAGCATTTGGCGGATCTATTCGAAATGGAATGGGAAAATTAATTTCCTTGTCCAAATTGAAAACTGAAAAAACTAAACCATGAAAAAGGACATTGAATTCCACCCTGTGACAGGCGTCAAGCTGGCCATCGCCAAAGAAGAGATTAATGGGCAAACTGAGTGGGGAGTATACATTATCAACCTCAACTTAATAGAGCTTAAAAACCTCATGATCACTTCCAAGGGTTATGGTTTTATTGAGGGGCAAGAGAAAAAAACCTCCACATTGCGACATATGATTGAAGAGCTGGGTCCACAAAGTATAGCTAAAATTGAACCCATTGATCCTAATTTGTTTGTATTAAACAATGAATTCTGGGTCAGTTATTATATATTAGATCAAATATTTGATAAAAAATTCGTCTTCGTCGAAGGCAGCATGGACTCCAGTAATATTCACCGAATCCCTGAATTGGACTTAGAAGGCGTCTTGCATCCTTAAAGCCTATGGCCGATTTTTTGAGTGATCTAAGAGACATTTTATTTTTGGACATTGAAACGGCATCACTCACTGAAAAATTTAGTGAGTTGCCTTCCAGACTACAAGAAGAGTGGCAGAAGAAAGCCAATTACCTACAGCAAACCCCGGAAGAAAAGTCAATAGAGGAGTTCTATTTTGAAAAAGCCGGCATTTATGCTGAATTCGGCAAAGTGCTCTGTATTGGCTTGGGCTATTTCCTCTACGATCCAGAAAAAGAACAGTTACAATTCCGGACCAAGTCCATAGCCTTGGACAACGAGCATGATACCTTACTCGAGTTTCGGAATATTCTAGAAAAGAAAGTCTGGACTTTGTGTGCACACAACGGTAAAGAGTTTGACTTTCCCTATCTTTGCAGAAGAATGCTGATCAACCGGATCCCTCTTCCTGATGCCTTGCAAATGGCAGGCAAAAAGCCATGGGAAATCAGACATTTGGACACTTTGGAACTCTGGAAATTTGGAGACTATAAGCATTATACAAGACTTGAACTTCTGGCCGCCATTTTTGATATCCCCAGTTCTAAGGATGGCATCAACGGCAGTGAAGTAAACGAAGTGTATTACCATCATCAAGACCTTAAAAACATTCGGGAGTATTGTATAAAAGATGTAGAAGTCACGGCCAAAATATACTTGGCTTTTCAAGGTTTACCCGGTGACCTGGAGGTAAAAGTCATCAACTTGGATGAAGGACAAGACGATGAATAAATTATTTATCCTTCAACACTAAACTCTCTGGCCGAATTAATTGTATAATAGAAGAAGAAATATCAACTCGAGAAAAATCGCATATCACCTGGCCCAATATTTTCTAACCAAGAAATTTAATGCAGGCATCATGACCTGTAAACGAAAAGATTAAAATTTTTATGAGCAAAAGATCAAGAAAACAAATAAAAGGAAAAAAGACGGGAAGTAAGCGGATGAATTCCGCGCAGTTGGCGGAGCGCATCCTAAACTTTTTGGAAAACCATTATGGAGAAGAGTTCTCCATTAAGCAAATAATTAAGAAGTTACTTATCAGGGATTCCCTCACCAAAGGTGGCGTGGAGCCTGTATTGAACAAATTGGTAGAGGCTGGATCAGTTTCCAGAAACCCCAGAAACCATTTTTCTTCCACTAAATCACCTGATTTTATCGAAGGGACAGTAGACTTTGTCAATCCTAGATTTGCCTTTATCGTCCCGGACAATAAAGCTGAAGGAGAAGAAGACATCCTTGTCAAAGCCAATGACATGAAAAATGCCCTAGACGATGATAAAGTCAGGATAATGGTTTACCCCAACAAAAGGCATGGCCAGAAAAGAGAGGGGCGAGTACTGGAAATTGTCAAAAGAGCCCGAGAGGAATTTGTCGGCAAAGTAGAAATATCTCCTCGCTTTGCTTTTGTGGTGCCTGATTTCAAAAAAATGCACCATGATATCTTCATTAGGAAATCCGATCTTATGGGAGCAGAGCACCATCAAAAAGTGGTGGTAAAAATCACAGAATGGAGAGAAGAGGATAAAAACCCAACAGGCAAAATCACTCAAGTACTGGGCGAGGCTGGAGAGCACGAGGTGGAAATCCATTCCATCATGGCTGAGTTTGGATTGCCATTTGAATACCCAGAAGACATAGTTCAAGAGGCGGAAGAAATCAATGAGGAAATCTCCAAAAGTGAGATCAAAGCCCGAAAGGATTTCAGGGACATTACCACTTTCACCATTGACCCAGTGGATGCCAAGGACTTTGATGATGCCATCTCCTACCAAAGGCTTCCCAATGGAAATATTGAATTGGGAGTGCATATTGCAGATGTGACCCATTATGTAAAACCCAAAACCAATCTGGAAAAGGAGGCCTATGACAGGGCTACTTCTGTTTATTTGGTAGACAGAACCATTCCCATGCTCCCAGAGAGACTAAGCAATGGGCTGTGTTCCCTCAGGCCAAATGAGGATAAATTGACCTTTTCCTGCGTATTTGAGTTAGATGAAAATGGCGAAATTCAGAAGCAATGGATCGGAAGGACCATCATACATTCAGACCGAAGGTTTGCTTACGAGGAAGCCCAGGAAAACATTGACAAACAAGAAGGAGATTTCTTCTCTGAACTTACCCTACTGAACAATCTGGCTAAGAAGATACGGAAAAGAAGGTTCCAGCATGGTGCCATCAATTTCGAAACCACAGAAGTGAAATTTAAGCTGGACGAAAAAGGAACTCCACTTGGTCTGATCGTAAAAGAAAGGAAAGACATCCACAAAATGATCGAAGAATACATGCTATTGGCCAATAAGGCCGTGGCAGAATTCATCTACAATAAAAACAAAGGCAAGGATACGTTTGTTTATAGAACGCACGATCATCCGGACTTGGAACGTCTAGAGACTTTTGCCAATTTCGCAAAAAAATTCGGTCATCAGATTTCGATCAATGAAGACACCAAGATTTCATCTACCTTGAACAAACTGATGAATGAAATAGAGGGAAAACCAGAACAAAACCTTTTGGAACAATTGGCGATAAGAAGTATGGCCAAAGCTAAATATAGCACAGAACCAAAAGGGCACTTTGGATTGGCTTTCAGTCATTATACCCATTTCACCTCACCAATCAGAAGGTACCCAGACATGATGGTGCACCGCCTTCTGCAACACTATCTTGATGGAGGAAAGTCTCCAGATAAAGAACCTTGGGATGACAAATGTGTTCATTCATCAGAAAGGGAAAAGCGTGCTTCTGATGCCGAAAGGGCTTCCATAAAATACAAACAAGTGGAATACATGTCCCTGGCAGAAGACAAAGCTTATGAAGGAATTATTTCCGGTGTAACAGAATGGGGTATCTTTGTGGAAATTACGGAGACCAAGTGTGAAGGAATGATCCGATTGCAGGACTTACGTGATGACTATTACGAATTCGATGAAAAAAACATGCGCCTGATAGGCACTAAGAATAAAAAAATGATCACTCTGGGTGACCAGGTATCGGTCCGTGTAGTTAATACGGATATAGACAGAAGAACCATAGATTTGGAATTTGCAAATGACAATGACTAAAACCAACTTAAGCCATGAGCTGTTGGAGCAGCTAGAAAAACACATTCAGGAATTTTCTTATGGAAGTTCTCCAGAGGAACTCTATGAGCCTATTTCTTACATCATGAGCTTGGGAGGCAAACGAATCAGGCCCCTATTGACATTGCTGGCTTATTCATTATACAGGGATGATTATGAAAAGGCACTCACGCCTGCTTCTGCTGTTGAAGTATTTCATAATTTTACCTTGGTGCATGATGACATTATGGATGAGGCTCCATTGAGAAGAGGAAAGCCCACTGTCCATAAAAAATGGAACACCAATAATGCTATCCTTTCGGGAGATGTGATGTTGGTCAAAGCTTATGATATGTTGCTTCATGTTCCTGAGGATAAACTTGCCGTATGCTTGAGATTGTTCAATCAAACCGCAACTGAAGTTTGCGAAGGGCAGCAACATGACATGAATTTCGAATCCAATAAAGCTGTACTGGAATCCGAATATGTGGAAATGATCCGGCAGAAGACAGCTGTATTGCTTGGCTTTGCCTTGCAGTATGGAGCCATCTTGGCCGGTGCTTCACAGGATGATGCCCAACATCTCTACGATTTCGGAGTTAATATTGGGATCGGCTTCCAACTGAAAGATGATTTGCTGGACGTTTATGCAGACAAAGCTAAATTTGGCAAGCAAGTCGGAGGAGATATCATTGCCAATAAAAAGACTTTCCTGCTCATTAAGGCAAAAGAACTGGCAATAGGTGAGGACAAAGAAGAGCTGGAAAACTGGCTCTCCAAAGTTGATTTTGACAAAGAAGAAAAAGTCAAAGCGGTTACTGCCCTTTATGATAAACTAGGCATCAAAAACATTACTGAAGCTAAAATGGAGTCTTTTTTTGAAAGAGGCTTCAATCAGCTCACCACCCTTGAAGTTGCTAACCAAGAAGCCTTAATGGCACTAAAGGGACTCACACAAAATCTTATTGAGCGGGAAAAATAATTCTCGCTCTTTTACTGACAATTATTTCATGGATATTTCTGCAACGGTTCTGATCATCATCATTACTGCTATCAGTTCCTTTTACGGTTGGAAAAACTACGGCTTTCTAAGTCGAAGTATGTTTAACCCTTATTTAATTACCCGTAACAAGGAATTTGATCGCTTCATACTTTCGGGTTTTGTCCACAAGGATGCCATGCATTTGCTGTTCAATATGATTACCTTTTACTTCTTTGGTAGTTTAGTGGAACAGTACTTGACTTACCGATTTGGTTTCTTCCCTGGGGTAGCGATATTTATTTTATTCTATCTGGGCGCCTTGGCGATATCAGATATTCCCACGTACCTTAAGCACAAGTCCAATCCCAACTACCAAGCCTTGGGAGCCTCTGGAGGAACTGCTGCGGCTGTTTTCGCCAGCATCATCCTCATGCCCATGCAGGACATCTGTCTCTTTGGCATCCTTTGTTTGCCTGGTTTCATTCTAGGGATTATTTTCTTGGGGTATTCTGCAATTAAAAGCAAACAGGACAATGACAGCATCAACCATGATGCGCACCTTTTCGGTGCATTATTTGGGATCATTTTTATATTGATCTTAAGCCCAGCAAGTGCCGTTCACTTTTTCAATCAAGTAAAAAATTACAGTTTATTTTAGTAAGAAAAAGGCCTGATGTGTGACATCAGGCCTTTTTCTTATTGAGAGACTTTATAATGCTCCTTCGGTTGACTTTTTAGGATTTTTACAGCTGATTCAGCGGTGATGTCCCTTTGTGGATTGGCCAGCATCTCATAACCTACCATAAATTTCTTAACCGTGGCAGAACGTAATAATGGCGGATAAAAAACCATGTGCAAGTCCCACTCTGGATGGTCTTTCCCATCGGTCATGGCCTGGTGGATCCCAGCTGAATAAGGAAAAGAAACTTTAAACACATTATCATACATAATGGTCAACTGACGATAAGCATCCGCCAATGCTTCCATTTGTGCTTGATCCATTTCTGCCAAAGAGGCAATATGAGTTTTGGGAGCTATCATGGCCTCAAAAGGCCAAACTGCCCAGAAAGGAACCAAGCCTACAAAATATTCATTTTCAAAAAGGATTCGCTCGTCTTTCTTCAACTCTTCTTGTACATAATCAACCACCATGCTTCGTCCATATTTCTCAAAATAATGAGAAAACTTCTGTTGCTTTTTTGCTGGCTCTACAGGTACAGATTCTTGCGCCCAGATCTGCCCATGCGGGTGTGGGTTAGAGCACCCCATTACTGAACCCTTGTTCTCAAAAATCTGAACGTAATTGATGAAATCCTTTTCGCCCAGACCGAGGTATTCCGCTTTCCACAACTCCACCACCTTGGTAATTGCCTGCACATCCAACTCCGGAATGGTCAAGTCATGTCGAGGAGAAAAACAAATCACCTTGCATATGCCCCGCTCACTTTTGGCTTTGAAAAACTCTCCTTCTGACAATTCTCCCTCGGGAATATCAGCAGTCAATGCGCCAAAATCATTTTGAAAAACAAAGCTTCCTTGATAATCTGGGTTTTGCTCCCCGTTCACTCGGGTATTGGTGGGACAAAGGTAACACGCTTCATCATAGGCCACCTTCTTCTCTTCAGCAGTATTTTCTTCCTGTCCTTGCCATGGTCGCTTCCCTCGATGTGGAGAAACCTGAAGCCAGTCACCAGTGAATGGGTTGTACCTCCTGTGGCTGTGGTCTTCAAAGTTAAAATCTGACATAATTCAATTCTAGGTATTAATAGGTTTGATAGTATTTCTTAATTTTTTGAGTAAGGCCTTCAACGTCCTAAACTGAGCGTAAAGTCTCTTAGCAAGCTTTGATGCTCTCCTCTAGACTGTGACCAAACGGGTTCCGTCAGTAATATTTACTTCATAGATTTTCAATGCTTTGCCAAAGGCTTCTTGATAAGCGGCGGACACTTCTTTTTCAAATTGTTCTTTACCTGACTTTTCGACCAAGTTGATGGTACAGCCACCAAAGCCTCCACCCATCATCCGCGCTCCCGCGACACTTTCATTGGATTTTGCGAAATCAGCCAGGAAGTCAAGCTCCTTACAGCTCACTTCATACATTTCAGAAAGACCATCATGAGAGCCATACATCTGCTGACCAAAACCTTTGATATCTCCTTTTTCCAATAGCTCACACCCCTTCAACAATCGCTCATTTTCTTCAATCACGTACTTGCTTCTGGTGTAAACCACCTCACTCACATCCTCTTTAGCTTCATCAAGCATTTCAAGAGTAACATCTCGGAGACTTTGAACATTAGGATGGTATTTCTGTACCGCTTCAACCCCTTCTTGGCACTCCCTTCTTCGATCATTGTAAGCTGTATCCGCTAGAGAATGCTTGACCTGTGTATCACAAAGCACAATTTGGTAATCACCCAATTCTATGGGGAAATAGCTAAAGTCCAAAGACCTGCAATCCAAGCGGATGGCATGATTATCCTTTCCCATCATAGAAGCAAATTGATCCATGATACCACATTGTACTCCTGCAAATTCATGCTCTGCTTTTTGGGCAAACTTAAGCATATTGAGTTTTTCAAGCCCCAAATCAAAAAGTGCTGAAAGGGCCAAGCAAACACCATTTTCTACTGCCGCGGAAGATGACAATCCTGCACCTACGGGGACATCTCCACCAAAAACAAGGTCAAAACCTTTCAGTTCATAGCCCGCCTTCTGAAGTTGTGCTACCACACCCATGACATAATTTCCCCAACCGCTTTCCATGCGTTCAAAGTCATTAATATCAAAGGTCAAAGACTCTTGAAAATCAAAAGAGAAAAGACGGCATTCCTCTGAATCATTGGCCTGGACAGCAATGACAATTTCTTTGTCAATGGCTGCAGGAAGTACAAATCCGTCATTATAATCTGTATGCTCTCCGATAAGGTTAATTCGACCCGGAGATTTAACCACAATAGGTTCTTTGTCAAAAAGTTCTTTAAACTTTGACTGAATGATAGAAGGGTTCATGATAATCTATATTTGCTTTACTTTTTTACTGAAAATTTGAAGGAGGTATAACTATTCAACTGTTCACCCGGATGAAGGGTCACTGAAGGAAAGTGGGGTTGGTTTGGGGAATCTGGAAAGTGTTGGGTTTCCATGGCAATACCTCCGTGTTTTGGATAAGTTTTTCCTTTACCGCTGACACTTCCATCAAAATAGTTTGCAGTATACAATTGGATGCCAGGCTCTGAACTCTGAACTTCCATTTCAATACCTGACTCAGACGAATAAAGTGCAGCTCCTGGATTATTCTTATCAAAAACGATGGTTTGATCCAAGCCATTGGCAATGACCGTTTGTTCATGATCTGAAAACACTGCTTCTTTCACTTTTTTGCTTTGTAGCAAATCAAAAGGTGTTCCTTTAACGGAAAGTATTTCGCCAGTAGGAATACTTCCTTCTACTACAGGAATATAAAAAGGCGCATTTGCCTGGATGTCATGATCAAGAATGGTTTGTGAAAAATCACCCGAAAGGTTAAAATAGGAATGATTGGTAAGATTGATCACAGTAATCTTATCAGTCTCGGCAGTATAGGAAATTTTAAGTTCACTTTCACCTTCCAAGCTAAAGGTAACACACACTTTCAGGTTTCCTGGATAATTCTCCTCACCATCTGGACTGAGATAAGTAAACTTTACACCACGTTCAACAATTTCCGCTTCCCAAATCTTCTTGTCAAAACCTATCTTGCCCCCATGAAGATGGTGTTCCCCATTCGTAATGGCCAATTGATAATCCTTTCCATCTACCTCTATTTTCCCTCTGTTGATCCTGTTGCAAACCCTGCCAACTGTACATCCCATGAAGGCATTGGCCTTCAAATAGCTTTCACTGATGTACTCCTCAAAAGTATCAAAGCCCAACACGACATCTGTAATCTCTCCTTCCCTATCAGGGACAAAAAGATGGGTCAGTGTGGCGCCATAATTGGTTACACAAACTTTGGTACCATAATCATTGCTTAGAGTAAATAAATGGACATCCGTTCCATTTAGTGTTTTGCCGAAAACAGATTGCTCGACTAGTATTTTGGTGTGATTTGGCTTTTCGGTCGACAAAGAAGTCAGGTTTATTAATTGACAATTTTGATTTTAAGAAGTGCCAAATTAATAGATTAAAAAATGTAATTAAGGCCTGTTAGAACTTATTTTTTAAAAAAACGTTCCCGAAAACGTTTCCATTACTAATTCATTTTTGTGATGATTTCCTCACAATTAGCTCAGTATCCAAAACAATGGTCTGAGGCTTAAAATCCTCTGGATTCATCAGCTGGTCCAAAAGATTGTTAGCTGCCAATTTCCCCATTTCATATGCAGGTTGATCCACTGTGGTAAGGGAAGGTTCCAAAGCGTCCGACACAGGCATGTTGGTAAAGCCCACCAAGGCCACATCAGAAGGTATCTTTAAACCTTTTGATTTTAAAAATTTCATCACATCAATGGCTACGGGGTCATTGATCGCAAAAATAGCATCTGGTCTTTTTTCCAAATTCAATAATTCCTGCACCAAATTCTGGGTACTTTCGATTGTCAAATCGCTGTGCTTTACCAAGGCAAAGTCCACTTCAATGCCATATTCATTCAAAGCTTTTTCGTAACCTGCCATACGTTTTTTGCTAATGTACATTTCTTCAGGACCAGACATAAAAGCTATCCGTCTACAACCTTGCTCAATCAAATGCTTGGTCACTTTATATGCCCCCACAGTATCATCAACAATTACAGTTGAAACCGGCAAGCCTTCATGAATCCTGTCAAAAAGTACAAAAGGAATTTCTCTGTCGATCAGATTTTCAAGATGCTCATACGAGGATGTTTCCCTGGACAAAGAGATCAACAAACCATCAACGCGGCTAGAGATCAAGGTGCGAATATCTGATTTCTCTTGATCAAAACTTTCATTGGATTGGCAGATCATCACATTATAGCCCCTACTGTAAGCCGTATCTTGAATACCACTGATATTGGAGGCAAAAAAATGAGAAGCCAACTGGGGAACGACAATTCCCAAAGTTTTGGTTTTGTTGACCCGAAGGCTTTGGGCCACCACATTGGGGGAGTAATTCAGCTTTTCAGCCATGGCCAAAACCTTCTTCCTGGTCTCCAGCTTGATTTCGGGAGAGTCCCTCAATGCCCTTGATACTGTGGAAATACTGATTTTAAGCTTTAGCGCAATGTCCCTGATGGTTACTTGTCCCTTTTTCATTTTTTTCTTTGTTACTCAAAAAATGAATATACATTTTTTACAAGAGAACACCTATTTCCCATACTTTTGGGACTAGCTTATTCTTGGTAGATGGTAAACAAAACAGTCTCTCCGACCGCCTTAAGCGTTCGTTTATCAATAACCTCCATGTTATCGGAATGCTTGTGGTGGTACCTACCAAATCCAAAATCAGGGGAATAATCAATGATGTCAATCATAGGAATCCGGGCAATTTCATTTACAGGAATATGATCATCAGTGATCGCATGAGAATCCCTCATCTGAAAGAAATCACTATGGCCTATTGAATGGGCAAAATTCCATACCTTGGTCACAATCCCTTTTGCGTATTGTTGCGAAACACCCTCTTTATAAAAACGAGCTCCTTTCGCTCCAACCATGTCCACCAAGATCCCGTAATAAGCAGCATAGCCCCGTTCATGTGGGTTTTTGGACCAATATTGAGAGCCCAAACACCACCATTTGGCATCATCTGTACCGCCTTTGGCAGACTCAGGCTTTCCATCATCCTCACCATCAAACAAAATAAAATCAATCCCAATATCAGGTTTCAGTTCAGCATTTGAAATGCTTCTGGCTATTTCTAATAAAACCCCAACCCCACTGGCACCGTCATTGGCACCGTCAATGGGTTCATTGATGCGCTCTGTATCTTTATCAGCTATCCTTCTGGTATCCCAATGGGCTGCCAAAATTACCCGCTTCTTGGCTGATGGATTAAAGGAAGCAATGATGTTCATCAACTCCAATTTTTTCCCATCATAGGCCTCTGCTTCAAATTCCTGAACCTCTACCCCCAATCCAAATGACTTGAATTTCTCCTGTAGCCAAAAAGAAGTTGCTTTATGGGCATCGGTATTGGGAACCCTTGGCCCAAAATCAACCTGATCCTGAATGTACTGATATGCAGAGTCCACACTAAATGCAGGAACATCACTCAAGGCAACCTCAACCTGAGGTTCTTCTACTACAACTTCACTTTTGCGATCTCCACATGCTCCCAAAAACCATAGTAAAACTATAGCCCATACTAAATTATTCTTCATATGCCCAATCTACTTTATCTTTCATATCCTTTACAACTACACCAATTGATTTCAACGCAGACCTGATTTCATCTACTTTGTCATAATTTTTGGCCAGTTTGGCTTCTTGGTAAACTCTTAGGAGGATTTCCAGCAATTCCTGCTGCTTGTCAGATTTCTCTTCTAAAAGCCCTAGTATTTCCTCTACAAAAACGATGAAAGTAGCATTTAATTTTTCAAAAACATCTTTGCCTAAAACTGATGCCTTCAGCTGACCTGTGTAAAGGCTATTTATTTTCTTCAATAAATTAAACAAGTGTCCAATGGCTTGAGCAGAATTAAAATCATCATTCATCGCCCTGTAGGCACTTTCAATACTTTTTTCAATCTGCTGAATTTGCTTTTCATCCCTAGCTACACCTTTCTCTTCGGTGTACTCCAAACTTTTAGCAATTCTCAACCCATTGATGATTTTCTTGTATCCTTTTTGCGCCGCTTTCAGAGCTTCGTTGGAGAAATCCAACGTAGATCTGTAGTGCGCCGTCAAAATAAAATACCTGATGGTCATTGGAGAATAGGCTTGATCAAGAAGATCATGCTTTCCAGTAAACAACTCCTGAAGGGTAATAAAATTACCAAGTGATTTGCCCATCTTTTGACCATTGATGGTGATCATATTATTATGCATCCAGTATTTTGCCGGATCATGCCCATGTCCCGCATTACCTTGGGCGATTTCACACTCATGATGAGGGAACATCAAGTCCATACCACCTCCATGAATGTCAAACTGATTGCCAAGATACTTGGAACTCATGGCGGTACACTCCAAATGCCAACCAGGAAAGCCCAATCCCCATGGTGACTCCCACTTCATCAAATGCTCTGGAGAAGCATTTTTCCATAAAGCAAAATCGATCGGATTTCTTTTTTCATCCTGGCCATCCAACTCTCTGCTCCCACTCATCAATTCATCCACTACCCTTCCGGAAAGCTTGCCATAAGGCTTTTCGCTGTTATACTTGAGCACATCAAAATACACACTGCCATTGACTTCATAGGCAAAACCAGCATCCAAAATATCTTTTACCAATTGGATCTGCTCCGGAATGTGCCCTGTAGCCCTTGGTTCAATATTGGGTTTATTGGTATTTAGGGATTCCATATCCCTATGGTAAGTATCAGTATAGTATTGGGCCACTTCCATGGGCTCCAACTGCTCCAATTTTGCTTTTTTGGCAATCTTGTCCTCTCCATCATCTGCATCTCCCTGTAAGTGCCCCACGTCAGTAATATTCCTTACATACCTTACTTTGTATCCAAGATGACTCAAATACCGATACACGGTATCAAAAGTGACTGCAGGTCGGGAATGTCCTAAATGTGCATCTCCATAAACGGTAGGTCCACAAACATACATCCCAACAAATGGTGGCTTAAGTGGCTCAAAAAGTTCTTTTTCACGCGAAAGCGTATTGTAAATCTTTAATTCTTTGGAAATCATAAACAAATTTAATTAAACCGACAGGAAATTAGCAGTCATTTGGGTCACAAAACTATCTGTTAAAATTCATTTTTCTGCCCTTTGGATGGAATAAAACTCAATCGCAACAAAAAAGATTCAGATTCAAAAATATTAAAATCAACATCGCAAAAAAGTGAATCGGCTTTTAAATTCAAATATTCTTTATGTGTTACATGCTCTATGTCCTAATTAAATGGATAGCACGTAGCATTTCCGATCAAAAAAGGAGCTTATGATGAAAAAAAGCTCATTAAAAATATTATATGATCAAAATGCTACTTTTTTTCCGAAAAAAAATTTATTACATTTGTACCGTATTAAGTCGTTTACGAGAGGGGACACAACGTCCCCTCTTTCATTATAGGTAAGTGTAGTATGAGTTTGAAGCAGACCATCGAGGAGATTGTAACGAAGCATTTGCCCGATGATTCTCATTTTGTGGTAGATGTCCTCATCAATGAGAAAGGCCCTAAGCAAAAAGTCAGCATTCTTATTGATGCAGATGGAGGTTTAAATATCGACACCTGCGCTACAGTCAGCAGAGCTGTAGGCGAAGAATTAGAAGCCAAAGAAATAATAGAAAAAGCCTATGTGCTTGAAGTTTCTTCACCAGGACTGGACCACCCACTTACTGGCAGGAGACAATATCAAAAAAACATAGGGAGGAATCTCATGGTCACCATGGAAAACGGTGACAAAATGGAAGGAAAGCTCTTGAGCGTAGACCAATCGGCCATCAACCTTTTGGTAAAACAAAAAGAAAAAGGCAAAAAAGCTGTTGAAGTAGAAGCAACAATAGCTTTGGAGCAAATTAAGAAATCAATTGTATTAGTCTCTTTTAAATAAAAAAAATGGATGCTAAAGTTCTGATAGAATCGTTTGCAGAATTTGCAAGATCAAAAAATGTGGATCGTCCTACCATGATCCGCATCTTGGAAGATGTGTTTAGAGCAATGATTCGTAAAAAGTACGAAACAGATGAGAATTTCGATGTAATCATCAACGCAGACAAAGGTGACCTTGAGATTTGGAGGATCAGGGAAATTGTTGACGACAACTCGGAAGACATCTGGGATCATGACAAAATCAGCCTATCCGAAGCCAGAAAAATCGAACCTGATTTTGAAATTGGCGAAGAGACTTACGAAAGAATCGAATTGGAGGACTTTGGAAGAAGAGCCGTGATGATGGCAAGACAGACTTTGATTCAAAAGATCAAGGATTTGGAAAAAGACTTGCTTTTCCAACAATACGAGGAGTTGGTAGGTGAAATCATCACTGCTGAAGTTTACCAAATCTTAGGTAGAGAAATGCTTTTAATGGACGGTGAAGGCAATGAGCTAATCCTTCCAAAAGGAGAACAAATCCCTAAGGACCGTTTCCGAAAAGGAGATACCGTAAAATCCATCGTCCACAAAGTGGAAATGGTGAACGGCAACCCACGTATCATTCTTTCAAGAACTTCTCCAATTTTCTTGGAGAGATTGTTTGAGAATGAAGTACCGGAAGTTTATGACGGATTGATCACTATTAAGAAAATCGTCAGAGAGCCAGGAGAAAGAGCTAAGGTAGCTGTAGAATCTTATGATGATCGTATTGATCCGGTAGGTGCATGTGTGGGCATGAAAGGAAGTAGAATTCATGCGGTAGTTCGTGAACTTCAAAACGAGAACATTGATGTCATTAACTACACTGATAACTTGGAACTGTATGTTTCGAGAGCCCTAAGTCCAGCCAAGGTCAGCTCGATTTCAGCCAATGAAGAAGAAAAGAGACTTTCTGTCTTTTTAAAGCCTGATCAAGTATCTTTGGCCATCGGAAAAGGAGGGTATAATATCAGATTGGCCAGCCGTTTGGTGGGCTATGAAATAGATGTCTTCAGAGAACTTTCTGATTACGAGGAAGAAGAAGATGTCGATCTATCCGAATTTTCTGACGAAATTGAGGGTTGGATTATTGAAGAGTTGAAGAAAACAGGTCTGGACACTGCAAAAAGCGTATTAGCATTGTCTACAGAAGACCTAACCAGAAGAACTGAGCTCGAAGAAGAAACTATCGAGGAGATCTTCAGAATATTAAAACAGGAATTTGAACAGTAAATCATTTGCCCTGATGGGATAACATTAGTGGCATATTTACATCAATAAAAAATTAGCAAGAGGTTTTAGCGTATGTCAGAAGAAAAAATGATGCGATTAGGCCAGGTAGCCAGAAAGCTCAATGTGGGGATTTCCACAATTGTTGAGTCTATGGCCAAGAAAGGCTTTGATGTAGAGAGCAACCCTAACTCCAAGATCAGCCAAGATCAGTTTAACATGTTGGCTAAGGAGTTTAAGTCCTCTGCACAGGAAAAGGAGGAAGCGTCCCACCTTTCCATTGGTAAACGTCACAATGAAAACTTTACCATCAAAGCAGAATCTGAATCTGTGCCTGAAGAAGCAAAAAAAGAAGAACCAAGCCAGCCAGTAGCACCTGCTCCTAAGCAAGAAGAGAAGCAGCAACCTACACCTGCGGAAACTCCTAAAAAGGAAGAGGATAGCAAAGTCACTTCCGAAGCGGAGAAGCTTCCAGGCATTAAGGTATTGGGTAAAATTGACCTAACTGGTCAAAACAAGGGCAAAAAAGAAGAGCCCAAAAAAGAAGAAAAACCAAAAGCGGCTCAGGAAACTCCTAAGCCAGCCGAAAAACCAGCAGAAGCTCCAAAAGCTGAAAAGCCAGCGGAAAAAGCTCCTCCTGCAGTAGAAAAACCTCAGGAAAAGACTCCTGAAAAACCAAAAGAAACCCCTAAGGCTGAGAAGCCTGAGCAAAAAGAAGACGCTAAAACTACATCTAAAGCTGAACCTGAGAAGGCTCAGACATCTGACGCATCAAAAGTACAAAAGCCGCAAGCTGAGAAGCCCGCAGCAACACCTTCTAATAAACCAGAAGAAAAAACCTCTCCATCAGTAGAGCCTAAAGCGGAAGCTAAAAAGGACTCTTCTGATTCAGTAATCTCTGCTAAAGCTGACGCGCTAAAAGGCCTAACTGTACTAGGGAAAATCGAACTCCCTAAAGATAAGCCGAAGAAAAAAGCAAAACCTGTAGCCTCCTCCGATGAGCGAGGAAAAGATAAAAAGAAACGCCCTCGTAAGCGTATCGATAAGCCAGGAACAGGTGGTCCCGGTGCAGGTCAAGGCAATCGACCTGGAGGTAATGCAGGTGGCCCTCAGGGTAACCGAAACCAACAGGGTGGCGGTAACCGAAACCAGCAAGGTGGACGTAAAAGACCTGGAGGCAACCAACAAAAAGGAGGAGGTAACCGATTCCAAAAAGTGGAGCCTACCCAAAAGGAAATTCAAGACCAAATCAAACAAACTCTTGCCCGTCTTCAAGGCGGTGGTAAGTCTGGAGGAGGTAAGAGCAAGAGCAGAAGAGACAAGCGTTCTGAAAGAACCAAAGATCACAATGTAGAAGGACAGGAAGAAAGCAAAGTACTAAAAGTAACTGAGTTTATCTCTGCAAATGACTTGGCTTCTTTATTGGATGTTTCTGTAAACGAGATCATCTCAGTTTGTATGTCATTGGGTATGTTTGTTTCTATCAACCAACGACTGGATGCTGAAGCAATTACCATTATCGCAGATGAATTTGGCTATGAAGTCGAATTTACCAAAGCAGATGAAGAAGAGGATGAAGTAGAAGAAGTGGACCGCCCGGAAGATTTGGAACCGAGAGCTCCTATCGTTACCATCATGGGACACGTCGATCATGGTAAAACTTCCTTGCTAGATTACATCAGAAGCTCTAAAGTAACCAGTGGTGAAGCAGGTGGTATTACCCAGCACATTGGTGCATATGATGTAAAAACCGACAATGGCGAAAAAATCGCTTTCTTGGATACTCCAGGTCACGAAGCTTTTACAGCCATGAGGGCACGTGGTGCAAAAATCACGGACGTGGCCATCATCGTAATCGCGGCTGATGACAGCATCATGCCTCAGACTAAAGAAGCCATCAACCACGCTCAGGTAGCTGGTGTACCGATGATATTTGCTATCAACAAAGTAGATAAGCCAAATGCCAACCCTCATAAAATCAAAGAGGAATTGGCGAATATGAACTTATTGGTGGAAGAATGGGGTGGTAAATACCAGTCTCAAGAAATCTCTGCCAAGACAGGTCAAGGAATTGATGAATTGCTAGAAAAAGTATTGCTAGAAGCCGAAATCCTTGAACTTACTGCCAATCCAAACAGAAATGCAGTGGGTACCGTAGTGGAAGCCTCTCTGGATAAAGGACGTGGATATGTATCCACTGTAATGGTCCAAGCTGGTACTTTGAAAATTGGTGACATCATGCTAGCCGGCCAACACTACGGTAGGGTGAAAGCGATGTTTGACCATACTGGCAAGAAAGTGAAGGAAGCTGAACCATCTACTCCTGTCCAAGTATTGGGCTTGAGCGGAGCTCCTCAGGCAGGTGACATCTTGAAGGTATACGACACTGAACGTGAAGCTAGAGAAATCGCCAACTCTAGAGAGCAGATCAATAGAGAACAAAGTATGCGTACCAAGAAACATATTACTTTGGACGAAATTGGTAGACGTTTGGCTATCGGAAGCTTTAAAGAACTTAACATCATTATCAAAGGTGATGTGGATGGTTCTGTGGAAGCCTTGTCTGATTCCTTACTGAAACTTTCCAAAGATGAGGTAAGCGTTAACATTATCCACAAAGGTGTTGGTCAGATCTCTGAATCTGATGTCCTTCTTGCTTCTGCATCGGACGCCATTATCTTAGGATTCCAGGTGAGACCTTCTACCAGTGCCAAGAAGTTGGCAGAACAGGAAGAAATCGAAATCAGACATTACTCTATCATCTACGATGCCATTAACCAAATCAAGGATGCCATCGAAGGTATGCTAGAACCTGAATTCGAAGAGGTGATTACAGGTAACATCCAAGTGAGAGAAGTCTTCAAGATTTCTAAAGTTGGAACCGTTGCTGGTTGTTATGTAACCGACGGATATGTAACCAGAAAGAATAAGATCAGAATTATCCGTGATGGTATCGTTATTCATGATGGAGAAATTGATCAGTTGAAGCGTTTCAAAGATGATGTAGCAGAAGTGAAAGCCGGTTATGAATGTGGTATTTCCATCAAAGGATACAATGATATCAAACTGGAAGACACTATCGAAGGATACGAAATGCGTGAAATCAAAAGAAAAAAATAATTCAACTAAATACACACGCTTAAAGTCAAAAGGACAGTTTTCTAACTGTCCTTTTTCTTTTTCATTAACATAATCTTATTTAGCATAATAGAATAAAATTCAATCATGGGTATTGCTCTCGTATTGCTATTAAAAACCTTTTGTTACGCTTCCATTATCAGTATTCTGGTGGGTTTTATCAGGCCTGTTTATGTCCTTTGGTTTATGGACAGGTGTAATAGATTAAGCGTTCTCAAAGTCTACGGAGCATTGACATTATTATTTTTCATACTATATGAAGTCCTTAGTCGCCTCTTACTTTAAAAATATCCCTTAAGGATTGATCTTCTTCAACTCTTCCTCATGAATCCTAAAATCATTATCCCCAAACAACACCAAATAAATTTTTCTGATAGATTTTAATTCAGGCATAATTGCCATGATTGATGAAAAGGCAACTTTAGCTGCTTCCTCCACAGGATAGCCAAAGACCCCAGTTGATATAGCAGGGAAAGCAATAGAAGTCATTTGATAATCATCCGCCAGCTTCAACGCCTCCCGGTAGCAATTACCAAGAAATTTGGCTTCAGGTTTATCCTTTCCATAGACGGGACCAAGGCAATGAATTACATATTTGTTAGGCAGTCTAAATCCTTCTGTGATCACCGCCTCTCCTGGTTGTATGGGGCCAAGTGGAACAGCAGCTCGCTCGATATCTGGCCCTGCAGCTTTGTGGATTGCCCCGGCCACACCTCCACCAGTCCTAAGTTGCGCATTGGCGGCATTGACAATCACATCAACATCGGATTGTTTGGTAATATCTCCCTTCCGATTGATTAGTTCAATATGATTGATTAACCTAGCCATCAAAAAACGTTAAACTCAACTAAATTTAACCTAAAAAAGGAGCATAATCAACCACCAGACTAGCCCACCCGCTTACACTTATAAACCTTTGGTGAATCATCCAAAGTGGTCACTGCAAACAG
The DNA here is from genome assembly GCF_015533855.1 of Echinicola sp. 20G. Taxonomy (GTDB): domain Bacteria; phylum Bacteroidota; class Bacteroidia; order Cytophagales; family Cyclobacteriaceae; genus Echinicola. The sequence goes on from NZ_AP024154.1 coordinate 702,381, forward strand.
ATATTCATCTCCTCCGTCCTGAAGTTTAAATTTTTTCTTGATCATATCCGGCTTCAAGGGATGGTTCCTAACCAAAACATTTACTTTTCCAGAGGGAAATGTCTTTTTGATCTGCTTTTTATCAAGCTTTTGCTCTTCTAGAATTTCAAATACCCTTCCTTGAACAGGAGCAATCAGCTTGTCAGAAGTGTAGACATGAGTATTGGGATGCAATTTCTTCAATCCATATTGCTGAGAAAAAGATTTAAATGCACCGGCCTTTAAAATAGCCGCAGACGGAAGTACCAAATATTTCTCAGGGAAACCAAAAGTTGCCTGAGAAAGTGTTTCTTCCTCGTATGAAAATTCAAAAAACTCATCGAGTTCTTCTGATAAGTTCCAGCAGCTCACCCTTGGCGAACCTACTTCAGCGTCTCTATCCCAAATCAATAAAATCTCTTTTACCTCATTCTTGACAGCGACGACATGAAGATGGCTAACTGCTGGTATTTCGCGTAAAGCTTCTTTGATGTCCAACATAGGCGAAGCCTTTACCATAATATGGCTAGCCTTCCTTGTCATCATTTCCCAGTGAGTGATTATATCTGGCTCACAATCCGCTAACTTGTATAACTTCTGATTATGCCCTCCTCTTCTGGCCGGATCCACAAAAATCCAATCAAAAGAGCTTTCCGTTTGTCTCAAATAGTCGATTGAATCCCCAGACCGGACTTCATATTTAACTTTATTCTCACTAAGCTGGGAAAAATTCATGGCAGCAATTTCTGCCAACTTCTCCTGTCGCTCCAGATAAAGGACCTTATCGAAATGAGCCCCTAAAAAAAAAGTATCTACCCCAAAACCACCGGTTAAATCCACTAAACTTGCTCCCCTTGCCAATCGGCTTTTAAATTTTGCTGTCAATTCAGAAGAACATTGCTCCAAGGAGATTGATGGAGGAAAAATAACATTGGGATTAGCCACCCAAGAAGGCAACTTCAACTGCGCTTTCTTTCGGGCAGAAATTTGTTGGACGGCTTCCTTGACATCCAAGGAAGTATTTTGATGGTGCTTTAAAAGCAATTGTGCAGGATCTTCAAAGAGATGATCCTGCACAAATTGAAATAATAATGGAGTATATATTTTGGAAGCTTCCAAATTTAGACCAAGCTATGCTCTACTAAGTACTCAGCAATTTGAACTGCATTGGTAGCTGCTCCTTTTCTAAGGTTATCTGCCACAATCCACATGTTCAAAGTATTTGGCTGAGACTCATCCCTTCTCAATCTACCCACAAAAACCTCATCACGCTTGTGTGCGTTCATTGGCATTGGGTAAACATTATTGGCCACATCATCCTCCACAATTACACCAGGTGTAGCTGACAATAATTGCTTCACTTCAGCTATATCAAAATCTTCTTTGAATTCCACATTCACTGACTCTGAGTGACCACCCATTACAGGAATCCTAACGGTAGTAGCAGTCACCTGAATGGATTGATCATCAAAAATCTTTTTGGTCTCATTGATCATCTTCATTTCCTCTTTGGTGTATCCATTTTCTTGGAATACATCAATATGAGGCAAAACATTCAAGTCAATTTTATGAGGATATGCTTTTTCTCCGTCTTTTCCTTCCCGCTCATCCATCAACTGGTTTACGGCTTTTAGGCCGCTTCCTGTAACCGATTGGTAAGTGGATACAACCACTCTCTTAATTCCATATCGCTCACGCAATGGCGCCAAAGCCAAAACCATTTGGATGGTGGAACAGTTTGGATTTGCTATGATCCGGTCATCAATCTTCAGAGATTTAGCGTTGATCTCAGGAACAACCAGCTTTTTGGTAGGGTCCATTCTCCAAGCAGAAGAATTATCCACTACAATAGTCCCTGCCTCAGCAAATTTCGGAGCCCATTCTTTGGACGTGTCTCCACCTGCAGAGAAAATGGCTACATCTGGCTTTTCTGCCACTGCCTGTGCCAGGCCTATCACTGTGTATTCCTTATCCTTGAAAGTAATCTTCTTTCCCGCAGACCTTTCACTGGCCACTAAAAGCAATTCATCAAAAGGGAAATTGTGCTCCGCTAGCACCTCAAGAATCTCTGAGCCAACTAAACCAGTCGCTCCTACAACAGCTAATTTCATCGTTGAAAACTTTCTATTAATTGATTTTTATAGTATTTTAAATTTTTCAGCTTGGTTTTTTTTGAAAGATGGCTCCTATTAATAAGGGAGTTAAAAATTTCATGGATTCAATTTTTATCTGCTGCTTATTTTGGATTTGCTGATCTATATAATTAGTCTTCCCAATTAAGCCGCCCAAAATTTTTAGGTATGAAATCTTACTGTTTTAACTCACCTACTTCTTTTTTTATGGGTTTGGGAATGCTACTTTTTGCATCCTTCCAAACCTCCCAAAAAGTAGCATCATCGCCCTTCTATTTTTCAAACCAGAGGCCTTCAAATTTTAGTGCCGCAAGTTACGGAAAATCATCCACTAACGAAGTAGAAAATCTTAAAATATGTACTGAACCCAAAAGATTAGATAAAATTTTAGGTAAAAGACCGTCAGTGGAAACACCAAACAACCTGATTCACCACACAAAGACCTCAATCCCTGTCCTATTTGAATTTATTGGTAGGCATTTGAAATCCCAAAGTTCAAGGATAGAATCCAAGGGTCAATTCAATTCACCTGATATCAATCCTGACACGATCCCCTCCAAAATCGTCCATATTAATCGCATAAGTAAAAACTCCATCATAGTTACCTTTGACAAACCCTTAGATCCGGTTTTCGCAATTATTCCAAACTTTTACAACATTGACGGCAGGACACCATTTGAAGTGACTTGGACCAATTCATCCTTTCAAGTGATTTTGAATTTTGAAACTCCAATTGACTCTCTGAGTTCTACCCTAAAAGTAAATGGAGTATTGGACTCAAATGGGAATAAAATTATTCGCGAAAGCTTCCCCTTTAAATTAGATCACAAAGCCAATGTTGCTCAAAAAGAGCTGGTCATTAATGAAGTCATGGCAGCACCAAAAAATGGAAGCCCACTGCCCAATGCTGAATACATTGAGATCTATAATACGAGTGACAGAACTATTGAGCTTGGAGGTTTTCTTTTGAAGAACTCCAGTCGTTCGGCTGTGTTTCCAGTTTCCTCGATTTCCCCAGGGGAATATGCTATCATAGTAGACGAAGATGATGCTTCAGCGTTTAGTACCTTCGGAAAAGTGATTGGCCTAAGTACTTGGCCTAGGTTTGTCAACAGTAGTGATCAGGTTATCTTATGCGACCCAAACGACCAAATCATAGACCAGTTAAGTTATAATCAGCAAAGCTATGGCAGCTCCGATAAAGCCAACAATGGCTACAGCCTAGAAGTAGTAAATCCCTTTTCCTCTTGTAATCAGTCCTTACTTTTGAAAGCGTCAGAAGATCCATCAAAAGGAACTCCAGGAAGAGAAAATTCCATATTTGATAATACTCCAGACATGGTCGCTCCTCGCCTGCTAAAAGCACTGGTAGCAGACCCCTCAACAATTATCTTGCAATTCAACGAAAGCTTGAATACCGACCTTTCCAATGTTACTTGGGAATTCAATAAGTCAATAGAACTTAATGAAGTGTTTATTTCTCCAGAGAATAGCACCGAAATCATATTGAAGTTAAAAACCAATTTATCTGAAAAAACGGCCTATCAAATTACAGTAAAAGACCTTTATGACTGCGCTGGCAATTCAATTGATCTATCTTTCAATACGGCCAACTTTCAGATTCCTTCGGAAGCAGAAATAGGAGAGATCATCCTAAACGAAATACTTTTCAATCCCAGAAGCGGCACGCCTAAGTTTGTGGAGATTTATAACCATTCATCAAAATACATTGACTTAGCCAATTGGAAACTAGCCAATGTCTCCCAAGATGGGATTGATAATAGAAAAATTATAGAAGAAAAAACCTTGATTATTGAACCATTTGACTACTTGGTGGTCACAACGGATATCAATCTTCTTCATCAAGAATACCCCAAGGGTGTTATTTCTAAATGGATTGAAATCAATACTCTGCCCAGTTACCCCATTGCTGAAGGGAGTGTTGTTCTCCTAAACCCTGAAGAAAGTCTCCAAGAACGCTTCGACTATTCCGACAAATTTCATCATGAATTGATCCAAAATACAAAAGGAGTTTCTTTGGAGCGTTTCACTCCAGAACATGAAACCAATGCCCCTAAAAACTGGCATTCTGCCGCAAGCACTGAAGGTTTTGCCACACCTGGCTATAAGAACTCACAAAGTTTGGAGCTGAACGATTTAAACCAAGGAATTCAAATTACTCCTAAAGTCTTCCTACCTGATGCAACAGGCGAACAACCTTTTACAACCATAAGCTATAAAATGACAGAACCAGGTTACTTTGGTTCCATTAAAATCTATGGCACAGATGGACAGCTTATCAAAACCATCTGCCAAAATGAAAGCTGGGGAATTGCTGGTTTTTACACTTGGAGTGGCACCAATGAAGCAGGCGTTAAAGTCAGACCAGGATATTATATTGCTTTGGTAGAAATGGTTCACCTTAGCGGCCAAGTGTCAACAATCAAAAAAACAATCGTAGTTGGAAGTAAATTACAGTAAACCTTTTTTAAGAAAATAAGTGCCTCGCCAAGAATCAACGAGGTCACTTCCATTACAAACCTTCATCCTCATCATTATAGATAAATGTATTTGCCTTACCCTTCGCTTTAATATACCCTCTGTACATCCCAGCTGAATTAAAAGGCATGCTAATATTGGCCTCTTTGTCGATGGATATAACGCCTCCACTTCCTTCCATTTTCACCAACTGATCCATGACCACTTCTTTAGCAGCTTCATCCAAAGATTTACCAGCATATCGCATGATTGAGGCAATCTCATGGCCAACGACATTCCTGATGAAAAATTCTCCATGGCCAGTTGCTGAAACCGCACAAGTCGCATTATCGGCATAAGTACCGGCTCCAATTACAGGAACATCACCCACTCTGCCATAGCGTTTATTGGTCATGCCACCAGTGGAAGTAGCAGCAGCCACATTTCCCTCCGAGTCAACAGCCACAGCACCTACAGTTCCATACTTTCTATCATTAAAATATGGGTCTTCCAATTTCATCTCCCGAAGTGAAGAATGGTCCAACTGCTGCTTTTCAGACTCAATGATTTTCATCAATTGTTCATACCTTCGTTCCTCTCTAAAATAACCGGGATCAACTATTTCCAGCCCTTGTTCTTCAGCAAATTGCTCTGCCCCTTTACCCACCATAAAAACATGAGGACTGTTTTGCATCACTTCAAATGCAGCAGTAATTGGATTCTTGACCGTGGTTATCCCCGCAACAGCACCGGCATTCCTCGTCTTTCCATCCATAATCGCTGCATCCATTTCATTTCTGGCATCATGGGTAAAAACAGCCCCCTTACCCGCATTGAAAAGTGGACTATCCTCCATCACCTTGATAGCAGCTATTACAGCATCTACTGACTTCCCTCCCTTTTCTAAAACTTCGTACCCTTGGTTCAAAGCCTCAGTGAGTTTTTCCCGGTAAGCCTGCTCCCTTTCCGGAGTCATATTTTCTCTTCTAATGGTACCCGCTCCCCCATGTATTACCAAAGCAATGGGCTGCTCTTGACTAGCATTTACATTTTGATTTTCTGATTCCTCATTTTCTTCTTTCGCTCCAGAACAAGACAAAAGGAATACAAAAAGCAATACAAACAAACTACCTGTTTTCGTTCTAAGCATAAAATATATTTAAACCATTCAATGGACAATTAACGTATTAAATTAGTAAAGATATTTATATATATCCTTAGCTTTACGAAACACATTTAATTCTGTTGGTGATATTTTTGATTTTAAAAATGACACCTTATTTTAGGGGACTTTTTGAAAGTCAAAAATTTATTTAGCCATCGACACTTAACACCTAATACTATGAGTCAAGAAGAGAAAACATCATATTCCAAAGAAGAACTAAAAGAGTTTGAGGAATTGATCAACAACAAGCTAAGCGTGGCCCGTGAAGAACTTCTCTCTTTAAAAGAGACACTTAGCAAGAAAAATGACAGTGGAACAGACTTCACCGCTTCCACTTCGAAACTATTGGAAGATGGAGCTGATACACTTGAAAGGGAAAGCCTGAGCCAATTGGCGGCAAGACAGCAAAAATTCATCATCAACTTGGAAAATGCTTTAATTAGAATTAAAAATGGCACATATGGTGTATGCGTTGATACGGGTAAGCTAATTGCCAAGGAAAGACTAAAAGCCGTACCCCATACCATGCATTCCATTGAAGCTAAATTAGCTAAAAAGTAAATATTGGAATTTTTACACAGACATATTGAAGCATTGGTATTCTGTTCACCTTCTCCGTTAGGCATTGGCGAGATCCAAAAGTGCCTAACGGAGATGTTTGAAACTGATGTCCCAAAAGAGCATGTTGAAGCGGCCATAAATGACTTGAGCCAAAAGTATCAACATGATGATTTTTCCTTCGCATTGGAACATCTTGGTGATGGCTACCAGTTCCTAACAAAGCCGGCCTACCAAACCAGCATCTCTATTTTGCTCAAGCAGCAATCCACCAAAAGGCTCTCTACAGCCCAAATGGAGACCTTATCCATTATTGCTTACAAGCAACCTGTAACGAAATCTGAGGTAGAGCAAATACGCGGTGTTAATTGCGATTATTCCATCCAGAAGTTATTGGAAAAAGAACTCGTCACCATCAAAGGAAAATCCGACAGCATTGGCAGACCCCTCCTTTATGGGACTAGTGAAAAGTTCATGGAGTATTTTGGCATCAATAGCCTCAGAGACCTTCCCCAGCCTAAAGATTTTTCCCAAGAAGAGAACCAAATCGGAAAAGAGCAGGATTAAACCTGTGGCTTTTGAAAATAATTATTTCAATTCTTTATCATTTATCCGTAAAGAAGTCCGTATCTTTGCACCCTAATTTCAGGAATCACAATTGATTCAATATTAAGGGATTACATTGACAAAACCTTATACAGCAGAGATGCTGCAACACTATGAAAAATCAAAACAGAAACAATCAAGACGGCAACAGAGGCAAAGGAAGACCATCAAATTCTTCCAAGAAAACCGGCCGAAAGCCATATGGCGATAACCAAAGGCCTTCTTCGAAGTCCCGCAGAGGTAAATTTGAAGGCTACTCTTCTTCTGAAAGAAAAGAAAGCAAATCAGCTGGAGATTTCTCTCCGTTGAAGAAATACAGCAAAGACAAACCATCTTTCCAAAGACCAGAAAATCAAGAGAGCCCCAAAGAAAAAGGCACCTTAAAGACTGTTTATAAGGGAAGAGGTAAAGATCAAAGACCTGTTTTTGGAACAGAAAGAGTTGATGAAGAAAGAAATTTCCAAAAGTCAAGGAAGTTCAAAAACAACAGATTCATTAAAAACAACAGGGATTTCCAAGAAGAAAAACCTGAATACAACCTGAAAAAAGTAGAACGCAAATTAGCCAAATCTTCCAGTTCCGAGATCAGGTTAAATAAATACATTGCCAACTCCGGCATCTGCTCCAGAAGAGATGCCGACAAGCTCATAGAAAAAGGTGAAATCAAGGTCAATGGCGAAGTAATCACAGAGCTTGGTCATCGTGTTTCCCTAACAGACAAGGTGGTGTACAAGGGAAAAACAATCAACCCTGAGAAACCTGTATATGTTCTTTTGAACAAACCTAAGGACTTTATCACCACTACGGATGACCCCATGAACCGTAAAACGGTTATGCATTTGGTGCAGTCAGCATGTGATGAAAGGATTTTCCCAGTAGGTAGATTGGACAGAAACACCACTGGCTTACTTCTCTTCACAAATGATGGAGAATTGGCCTCCAAACTCTCTCACCCCTCTGAGAAAATCAAAAAGATCTATCAAGTTACCCTTGATAAGCCTATCGGGAAAAGCGAAGTAGAGGCCATTTTGGAAGGACTCACCCTTGAAGACGGTTTGGTTGAGGTTGATGATCTTCAAGTTTTATCAAAAGACAGGACCATCTTGGGAATTGAAATCCACGTGGGTAAAAACCGAATTGTAAGAAGAATCTTTGCTCACTTAGGCTTCGAAGTAGTAGCCCTTGACAGGGTTACCTATGCAGGGTTAACCAAAAAAGACCTTTCAAGAGGGCAATGGAGATTCCTAACAGAAAAAGAAGTAATCAACTTGAAGTATTTCAAATAATACATTTCTCAAACAAACATATTGTTAAGCGCCTAGACTTCATCTAGGCACTTTTTTTATGCTCAAATTACAATAACATTTTTTTGCAGTTCTATTACACAAGTTTATTGAAGTGGATTCAAAAACTGAATCGCTCAATTCACAAACAACACTTATTGGTATAAAAACTACCTATTAACCAATCTCAACCCTAAAAATTGAATTAATCGGTTATTTTATAAAACTAAACAGGTATTTCTTTAGCAAAACAATCTCCATTAACTTCATTTCAGAACAATTCATATGTTCGGTTATTTAATTTACGGGGAAGCCGAAAACCACTTTTCATTAAGAGTAGGCATTACTTCAAAATCACAATACCATGGATTTACTTTCATTTTTATTGGAATTGCTACTTTCCCTTTTAGGCGGACTGTAACTTCAAACCTCTAATCGGTCGACCAATCCTTATCGGTCGAAAACGTACCAAAAGCTGCTTTCTAAAACAAAGCGGCTTTTTTTAGCTTTCAAACATTTTTGGATTTTCAAAAAAGAAAAACCTACGCTCTAGACAGGCATAAAAGTTGTTCAATAGATACTAATACAAAACCCAAGAAATCATGGAAAAGTTTGATGCGGTCATTATTGGAGCAGGTCAATCTGGTATGCCATTGGCCAAAAAAATAAGCCAAAAAGGACTTTCAGTAGCGCTTATAGAAAAAAGAGCAATCGGAGGCACCTGTATCAATGACGGTTGTTCTCCTACCAAAACCATGGTTCACTCCGCCAAAGTAGCACACTTAGTTTCCCGGGCAGAAGATTTTGGAATACGGATCGAGAACTATAAAATAAGTCAAAAAGGCGTCAAAAACCGGAAAAACCACATTGTGGAGCAGTTTAGAGGAGGAGCTGAAAAAGGACTCAAAAAAGCTGACAACATCAAAATCATCATGGGAAGTGCCCAGTTCAAAAGCAATCACATCTTAAGCATCAATACAGGTAAGGATGAATTTGAAATTTATGGAGATAAAATCCTTATCAACACCGGATCAGAACCCAGAATCCCAGAAATAAAAGGACTCATCAACTCCCCCTTCCTCACTAGCACAAGCATAATGGACCTAAACGAAACCCCAGAGCATCTGATCATTTTAGGAGGCGGCTATATTGGACTTGAGTTTGCACAGATGTTTAGTCGTTTTGGAAGCAAAGTGACCATTATAGACAAATCTGAAAGATTGGTTCCCAAAGAAGACAAAGATGTAAGCGAAGAGATCTGCGCTATATTTAACGAAGAAGGTATTTCCACGATATTCAATGCTGGAGTTAATGAAGTTACTTTTCGCGACAATTCATTTACACTATCTTATAAAAATTCGGAAAAAGAAGAAAAATTGAAAGGCACTCATCTGTTGATTGCAACTGGTAGAATTCCATCCACCAAAAATCTAGGACTGGAAAATGCCGGTATAAAAACAACTTCATCAGGACATGTCAAAGTAAACAACTATTTTGAAACCAACATATCCAACGTCTATGCCCTGGGAGATGTAGCAGGAAGTCCTCCCTTCACCCACATCGCCTATCATGATGCGCATTTGGCTTTCCAGCATATTTATGAAAAAACTAGTCATTCAAAAGAAGACCGCTTAGTTCCCTATTGCATCTTCATCGATCCCCAATTGGGCCGAATAGGGCTCAATGAAGCAGAAGCGATTGAAAAAGGGATCAAATATAAAACAGGAAAATTCTTAATGAAGCATGCTGGCAGAGCCTTAGAAGTAGATGAAACCAAAGGCTTTTTTAAGGTTTTGGTAGACCCAGAAACAAAACAAATCATCGGAGCCACCATTTTAAGTATGGATGGTGGAGAAATCCTAGCAGTTTTACAAATGGCTATGCTTGGTAATATTACTTATGACACCATTGCTACTTTACCCATTGCCCACCCAACATTGGCGGAAAGCTTAAACAACCTCATGATGCAAATAGAAAAATAAAGCCACTGTTTAAGTAGAGTACTTAAACAGTGGCCTGCAAATCAACTATCAAACTTATTTTACGGCAGTGAGCTGGCTATGGCCTTACTCTCAAATGCTCCCTCAAGCTCTATCACTAAATGGCTGTCGTCATCATCTCCTCCGATCAGCAATACCAAATCACTGATAATATCATCTCCTTTTGAGTAAAAGGCAATCTCACTATCCTTTTCCGATAACTCCATCATCAATTCATACTTTTCCTTTTTCAACCCTTTGGCTAAGGCTTTAAAATCAGCTTTCGCTTCACTTCCACTAACAGGAAGTTTGAAAAGTTTCATTCTCTCCACTGACTTGGCAATTGCCTTCATCCCTTCTTCATCGAAATCAATATCAAACCCATCTGCAAAATCAAAAAAGCTTCCTGCCAAATCCAAATGAAAGAATTCCTCATTACCCTTATATTTCTCATAAAGTGAAGCAACACTTTTGCTTTGTGCCTGGGCAAAAAGACTCACCCCCATCAGGGCTACGATCATCAATAACTTTTTCATATTTATTCCATTTTAATGTTAGGTTCTCTTATTTACTCAGTCTATTTATTTTTCTTTTTTCCACTACTGTACTCATTCATTCCTGGCAGATCTGTCTTTTCTGCCAACATGTTGAGATCTTGATAGGTAAAACTTCCCAGCATACTTAGCAAAGTAAATTCACCTTCAGAGCCAGAAAGCATCAACAATTCTGCAACTTTTCCGTTCTCCTCTCTTACCATAAATTTGAGACTACTCCCCTTGTCCTGAACATCCATCAAATCCTCATATTTATTCTTGTTCAATGTCCCCATTGCTTCTTTGTACAAGGCCATTCCATCCACATCTTCCCCGCTCAGAATTCGAATACCCTTTACTTTAGAGATCAACTCTCCCATGTCTTTGGCATCTTGGCCATCTCCTTCGGCTGCTGCTGATTTCAAGAAACCACCGGCCATTTGCATCATTTTTGGGCTGATATAAACCCTGGAAAAATCATCGCTCTCCATATACTTGGAGAAGAACTTCACGATGGCATCATCTTGCGCCTGAGCCGCAGTCGCCACTAACACCAACACCAATAGACTAATTAATTTTTTCATTTCTCCTCCTCTTTTATTTCTTTGATATTAAATAGGTCATTTGTCGTATTCAAATATTTCATATCATCCATCACCTGAAGTGACGACGTTCCTTTTTTCATGTTCTTTTGTATCATGGCTAGCGCTTCCACCACCTTCTCATAAGCCTCTTCTTCTTCCATTCTCCTTTGTTGTTCAATAAAAAGCCAACCAAATACCAAAAAGACCAAAACAACAGCCGCCACCCTTTGCCATACCCCCAAACTCCGTTCAGCTTTTGGAGCTGGTTTTTTTGTTGGCTCTTCCCTCCTAAACGCTGACAAGCCTAAGAAGAACATTTTTTCATCCTCAAAACCTTCAACCTCTCTTAAAAGCTCCTTGATGAGTTTTTCTTCTTCAAGAGAAGTTTCTCCTTCATAATATTTCTCCAATAATGCCTTAACTTGTTCTTCCATGATTTCCTTTTTCCTGTAAAAAAGATTTTAGCCTCTTTCTGGCCCTGAACAAATTCACTTTTACTTGCTCTGTACTGATTTCCAGATATTCAGCAATTTCTTCATAAGTCAAACCTTCCACTTCTCTTAATTGAAAGATTTCCTGTTGCTTTTCAGGCAAATCCTTCAAAAACTTAAAGACCATTTTCAAAGCCGGAGAAACATCCTCCGCTGCATCCGTGGGCATTTCCGGCAAATCATCTTGAGTTTCTAAAACCATCCACCGCCTTTGTTCCCTTAACTTTTGAAGGCTTTGATTTCTTACTACCCGGACCATCCACCCAGTTGGGTTTTCCATTTTTTGAAGCTGGTCTCTCTGGGCCCAAGCTTTCTCCAAAGCTTCTTGCACAGCATCTTCTGCCTCATCCCGGCTTTTCAACCATAGATAAGCCATGCGATAAAGCTTGCTTCTCAACGACCAGATATATGCTTCAAAAAATGTCTTCATTCATGTAGATAATGAGGATGAATCTTCAATGTTACAGAATTAGCAAAAAATTTTTACAAATATTTACAAACAACTTACTTCCAGCAAAATACACCCTACATCTGACATAAATCTATAACATTGATTCCTTTGATCACAAAACATTCACACCTTCATAATAGTCCTAATGTTCTAAAAATAATATTTCCCAAAGAGGGAATATTTCAAATTCATCCGCCCTTCATAGGCTTCATTCAAACAAAATAGATTAATTTTAAATTATATTTTAAAATAGTATGCATGCGCACTATTTGATTACTTTGTATAAAATTCAAAGCAATAAACTCATGAAAAAAATCATCAAAACTTCCAAAGACAAGCTGAAAAATAAGGGCATAAAAAAAGCCTTGAATTTCTTCAAGGCTTGTGGTGATGAGTGGGCTCGAACCACCGACTCACGGATTTTCAGTCCGATGCTCTACCAACTGAGCTACATCACCGTTGTAAAGTGATGCAAAGGTAGGCAAATGTTCTTTTCATGCAAACCTTACAGGTAAAAAAATAAGAAGAAAATTACAGGGTTTACATTAAACAATTCACTATGAGTATCTTACCTCAGATAATATTTTTACTTTTTTTTGCAGCCGCTGGCTATGTGCTTTATAAAAGGATTTCTTTTCTCAAAAGGAACATTCAGCTAGGTAAAGCAGAAAGTAGAAATGATCAACCTGCTGAGAGATGGCAAACCATGGCCTTAGTTGCCTTTGGCCAAAAGAAAATGTTCAAGCGCTGGATTCCTGCCCTACTTCACCTGTTGGTTTACCTTGGCTTTATTGTCATCAACCTAGAAGTCGCTGAATTTATCATTGACGGTATTACAGGACAACACCGGATCTTCGCTCCACTTCTTGGGGGAACTTATACTTTTGCCATGAATTTCTTTGAGTTTTTGGCAGTAGGTGTGCTCGTCTCTTGTGTTATTTTCCTAATCAGAAGAAATATTACCAAAGTCCCAAGACTTTCCATGAAAGAGCTGAAAGGCTGGCCTGCTTTGGATGCCAATTTGATTTTGGTCATTGAAATTTGTTTGATGATGGCCATTCTGAAAATGAATGCCGCTGATCAAATCCTTGCATCCAGAGGAGTGGACCATTACACGCAGCTAGGCCCTCTCTTCTTTAGCAGTCTGCTCAAGCCAATGTTAGTTGGTTTTGGCGACAGCTTTTTGGTGTTTGTTGAACGAGCAGCTTGGTGGTTTCATATTGTTGGCATATTGGGTTTTGCGATTTATGTTACCTATTCCAAACATTTGCACATCTTCCTGGCCTTTCCCAACACTTGGTACTCCAACCTTAAGCCTAAAGGAGAAATGGCCAACATGCCTGAAGTGACCAATGAAGTGAATATGATGTTGGGTATTCCGACTGAAGGAAATGCTGAACCACCCGCTGAGATTGGCCGCTTTGGAGCCAAGGACATCAATGACTTGAGCTGGGTCAATATCATGAATGCCTACTCTTGTACCGAATGTGGGCGATGCACTTCAGAATGTCCAGCCAATATTACAGGCAAAAAACTTTCTCCCAGAAAGGTGATGATGGATGTCCGAGACAGGGCGGAGGAAGTAGGCAAAAGCCTGGATGCTGGAGGGAAAGGTTTTGAAGATGGAAAGTCGCTTTTAGGCGATTACATTTCCCAAGAAGAAATCAATGCATGTACTAGCTGTAATGCTTGCGTGGAAGCTTGCCCAGTTAACATTGATCCATTATCAATTATTCTTCAAATGCGCCGCTATGTTGCCATGGAAGAAAGTGGCTCTCCGGCCCAATGGAATGCCATGTTTCAAAACATGGAAACCAGTTTTTCTCCTTGGAAATTTTCACCATCAGATCGTTTCAATTGGGCTGAAAAAGTGAAAGACGAAGAAATGAAATAAAGGTAAGCAGCTATACCCTTGTTAATTAAATGAATTTAAAGTAAAGCGATATGTCAAATTATAAAGTACCCACCATGGCCGAAATGGCAGCCTCTGGAGATAATCCGGAAATCCTTTTTTGGGTAGGTTGTGCTGGGTCTTTTGATGAGAGATACAAAGCCGTAACCCAGGCTTTTGTCAAAATCTTAAATAAAGTAGGGGTGAGTTTTGCTGTACTTGGGCCAGAAGAGGCCTGTACAGGAGACCCAGCAAGACGAGCAGGAAATGAATTCCTTTTCCAAATGCAGGCCGTAGCCAACATCCAAGTCATGAATGGCTATAATGTCAAAAAAGTAGTCACCGCTTGCCCTCATTGTTTTAACACTATCAAAAACGAATACCCGGCTTTGGGAGGAAATTACGAGGTCATCCATCACAGCCAGTTTCTCCAGACATTGATCAATGAGGGAAAAATTGTCATGAAAGGTGGCGGTGAATTTAAAGGCAAAAAAATCACTTTCCATGACTCCTGCTACCTTGGCCGTGCCAATAATGTATATGAAGCTCCTAGGGAAATCATCAAAGCCTTGGACGTGGAATTGGTAGAAATGAAACGGTGTAGGACCAAAGGGCTTTGCTGTGGCGCTGGCGGTGCCCAGATGTTCAAGGAACCTGAAGCTGGCAAAAAAGACATCAATATCGAGAGAACGGAAGAAGCCTTGCAAACCGGAGCATCCGCTATAGCTGTAGGTTGTCCTTTTTGCCTGACTATGATGTCCGACGGAGTGAAGAACAAAGAAAAAGAAAATGAAGTAAAGGTATTTGACCTTGCAGAATTAATAGCCAAAGATCAGGGACTTTCATAGGTCTCTGATTTTTATTAACTTTTAACATCTTCTTTCACTTAACTTTTAGATAAGTATATGAATCTTTTTATCATCAATTTTTCAGGAATTAGTATCGGCATACTCGCAGTTCTTGCAATTGCGCTTCCAGTCTGGGCCATTTTCGATTTGGTGTATTCTAAATTTGTTGGCAAAAACACCAAACTACTTTGGATAGTCCTGATTTTCGTCTTTCCATTTATAGGTCCATTAGCTTATTTTATTATAGGTAGAAGAGATAAAATCATAAACTCTTAAAAAAAAACGCATATGGACACTTTCTTTTCTTTAGGAATTGCAGGATTGCTCTTTGGGCTAATTCCCCTTGCCATCTTTATTTGGGCCTTAGTAGATGTCATTCAAGCCAAATTTGCCTCCAGTGACACCAAACTAATCTGGGTGATCGTGATAATTTTGGTGCCTTTTATCGGGTCAATCCTTTACTTGGTAATTGGAAGGAAAAGCAAAATTAATCCTTATTAACCTCAATACTCTATGGGAACACTCATTATTTTATTCACTCTCATCCCTCTTGCGCTAATGGTCTGGGCATTGGTGGATGTGCTGAAAGCCGAATTTGCAGACAGCAACACTAAATTGATTTGGGTCATCGTCATTCTTCTCTTACCATTTTTAGGTTCTATCCTTTATCTTTTGATTGGTCGTAAAGAAAAAACGCAGACATTTTAAACAAAAAATGATTTTAAAAGAATCATTACTGCCCTTTTTCACGTTTTAGTAAAAAGGGTTTTTCACACCCAAATGCTTAGATTTACATTCCAAAGAATAAAAAGATATTATGTATTTGCCATTTGAAGAAATGCCTGATTCTGCCAGAGTCTGGGTTTATCAAGGAAATAGAAAATTCAACAAGGAGGAAATAGACCTCATTAGTTCCCGCCTTACAGCTTTTTGCAATCAGTGGAACACTCATGGTAATTTGATGCCAACTTCTTTTGATATCAAATATGATCAATTTATCATCCTTTCTGTTGATGAGTCCAAGCTAGGTGCCAGCGGCTGCTCTATTGACAGTTCCGTACAAACGCTTCGTGAACTGGATCAAGTATTACAAGCCAATTTATTAGACCAAGGGAAGGTATCTTTTGTTCATCAGGACGAAGTGACTATCAGCAGCTTGGGTGAAATCAAAGAATATATTCAATCCGGTGCGCTAACTTCCACCACCAAAGTATTCAATCCTGTAATTCAGAAAAAAGAAGACCTGAACAGCAGGTGGATCATCCCTGCAAGTGAGAGTTGGTTAAACCGATATTTTAACAACTAATTATTTTAAAAGTTATATATTAGAGGACATACACTCGATGAAAGCTTGACTTTATGATGAAAAATTGTTTTCTGTGTTTCATTTTTATAGCTCTTTTGGTGGTTGGCTGTACCAGTCTTCCGCAAAAAGGGAAAAGCCAGTTTGCCGCTGGAGAATACCAAACTGCCATTGGGACTTTTTCAAAAATATTGGCCGACAATCCTGATGATGCTGATGCCAATTACTATGTAGCAGAAAGTTACCGCCTTTCGAACCGCATTGAAAAAGCGCTTCCTTACTATGATAAATTACTCGAGGAAGAAGGATCATTTGAAAACTACTTTAAAAAAGCAAAAAGTCTCCATGATCAAGGGGATTATGAAGCTGCTGCAGAAGCCTACAAACAGGCCAAAGAGTTTACCAGCAGTGATTCCTTGTTGGCTTTGGCTGACCTTGGAGCAGAAAACATCTCAAAAATCAAAGAAATCACAGACTATTGGCCTTATCATGAACTTCAGAACTACGAACTGTTAAACAGCTCAGGAATTGACTATGCACCCATCGTCAGTGAAAACTTCCTTTATTTCACTAGTTCGAGAAGAGCAAGTGGAGCCTATCCTGCAACCGGGCAAGGTTATACCAAATTGTTTCGAGCGCGTGCAGATGGAATAAAAGTAGACGTACAAAACGTTCAGGCATTACCAGAATTCAGAAATGAAGAAGGCCTTAATCAAGGCGCAATAGCCATTAGCCCTGATGGCAACACCATCATTTATGCAAGAGGAAATAGCACCAGCAAAAATGACCTTCCTGATGTAAGTCTTTTTATCTCCTATTTTAGGGGAACTGGCTTTACGGATCCAATTTGGATGCCCGTTAATGAAGAAGAGAGCTATTGGAATTCAACCCCAGCATTTAGCGCTGACGGTTCCGTACTTTACTTTGCTTCCAACAGGCCTGGAGGTTACGGAGGAATTGACCTTTATAAAGCCACCAAGCTTGCCAATGGCGATTTTGGTAACGCCGAAAACCTAGGGCCGCAAATTAATACTCCTGGCAATGAAATGTTCCCCAGACCGATGGGAGATCAGTTTTTCTTTGCTTCAGATGGACATCCTGGCTTTGGTAAGCTTGACCTCTTCGTGGCTGAAACCAAAGACGGCAAAAAAACAATTACCAACCTGGGTAAGAACATCAATTCAGTGGGTGACGATTTTGGAATCTTCTTTACTGACTTCCCGAAAGAAGGCTTCCTTACTTCCAATAGAGATGGAGGAGTAGGTGACGACGATATTTATTATTTCCAAGACAATACACCAAAACCAAAAGTAGTTAATGTATTCTTGAATGTCACCACCCTTCAAAAAACTCCTGAAGGAACAGAAACCACTTTACCTAGTACCAGAGTGGCATTATATGACAGCGCTAAAAAAGCTACAGGTGGAGATTTCTCCAACCAACAGGGCAAGCTAAGATTCCGCTTGGAACCCAATGCTGAGTTTACCATGATCGCCTCCAAAAACGGTTACTTTACCAAAAGTATTCCTTATTCTACTGTGGGTAAAACACCCAAACAAGAGGAGCTGATACAAGATGTCACCAATATCACTTTGGATACCACCATTGTTTTGGATAAGCTTGAACTGGAAAAAGCCATTGTTCTAGAAAACATCTATTACGACCTTGACAAGGCTGACATTAGGCCTGATGCAGCCATTGAATTGGACAAGTTGGTAAAAATACTCATGGACAACCCGGAGATCAAGATCGAGCTTAGCTCCCACACCGATGCCCGTTCAAGTGACGAGTACAATAGAGACCTTTCTCAGCGTCGTGCAGAATCTGCAGTCAACTATATTGTATCACAAGGTATTTCCAGAGATCGTTTAGTCGCCAAAGGCTATGGTGAGGAACAGTTGATCATAGAAAATGCACAGACTGAAGAAGAACACCAAACAAACAGAAGGACAGAGTTTAAGGTTATTGAAATCGAAGAAAAATAAATCAAAATCCCGGGTTGCTGCCCGGGATTTATCTTTGCCCCAATTTTATTCTGTTTATTTCCTTCATACTACACAACATTCAAACATATATTTTCTCAATCCTTCTTAAAATCCTTAACTTTACGGCAATATTAACCAAGTCATTATTCTGATGGACGAAAGATATATGCAAAGGGGCGTTTCTGCCTCAAAAGAGGATGTGCACCAAGCCATTTCAAAACTTGACAAAGGACTCTTCCCTAAGGCATTTTGCAAAATAGTAGAAGACACCTTGGGCAATGACCCCAACTACTGTAATGTCATGCATGCGGATGGTGCCGGCACAAAATCTTCCCTAGCCTACTTGTACTGGAAGGAAACAGGAGACCTAAGCGTATGGAAGGGAATTGCACAGGATGCCATCATCATGAATATCGATGACTTGCTTTGTGTGGGAGCGATCAACAATATCTTGGTTTCTTCTACCATTGGAAGAAATAAAAATCTAATTCCAGGTGAAGTGATTTCAGCCATCATCAATGGCACTGAGGAAGTCCTTCAAATGCTTCGGGACAACGGCGTAAATGCCGTGCTTACTGGAGGTGAAACCGCTGACGTAGGAGACTTGGTAAGGACCATCATCGTGGACAGCACAGTGACGGCCAGAATGCGCAGGGATGAAGTCATCTCCAATGACAATATCAAAGCTGGCGACGTAGTAGTCGGCATTGCCTCCCATGGACAAGCCAAGTATGAGACTGCTTATAATGGTGGCATGGGCAGTAATGGCCTTACTTCTGCCAGACATGATGTTTTCAATAAAGTACTGAAAACCAATTACCCAGAAAGCTTTGACCCATCAGTTCCTGACAATTTGGTATATACTGGTAAATACAACCTTACCGATCCAGCCCCAGGTACTTCCGTTGATGTAGGAAAATTGGTACTTTCTCCAACCAGAACTTATGCGCCTATCATGGTAGAGGCATTGAAATACTTAAGACCTCAAATCCATGGCTTGGTACATTGTAGCGGTGGCGCACAAACCAAAGTATTGCACTTCGTTGACAACGTACACGTCATCAAGGACAACCTTTTTGAAACCCCTCCTCTTTTCAAGATTATTCAAGAAGAGAGTGGTACGGACTGGAAAGAGATGTACAAAGTCTTCAATATGGGACACCGCATGGAAGTGTATCTTGAAGAAAAATATGCTGAAGAGATCATCGACATTGCCGAGTACCATGGCGTGGACGCACAAATCATCGGACGAGTAGAACCTCATGATGGTAAAAAAGTAACTATTAAAAGTGAGCACGGAACTTTTGAATATTAATCAAGAGAAATAATATGCTTCGTAAAATACTTAAAACATTGGCCTGGATAACAGGCCTTTTACTTTTACTGGCCTTTTTTCTATTAGATAAGGTGGATTGGTCGGAACCTCGGGAAAAAGCCTATTATCAGGAAACTTTAAAAGCCATTGATCAGCTTGAACCAAGCTCTACCCTAGGTGATGCCTGGTTGGCAGGTTGGTCACGTGTAAATGTAACTCCTAAATCACCCGTTGATTTAGTAGGCTATAAACCTAGAGGGCAATATGAATTTGTGGAGGACAGTAGCTTTGTCAAGGCCTTGGTCTTGGGCAATGGGCATCAAAACATCGCTTACCTCAATTATGAACTTTTGATTGTACATCCATTCCTGGCCTCTTCCATCCAGGAAAGTATCAAAAAATCCAAGCTTCCCATCAACCAAGTCTATTTTACAGCAACGCACACCCACAGTGGTATGGGCGGATACATCCCTGGGCTTATGGGAAAGATTGCTTTTGGAGGTTATGATGAGGAAATTGTCCAAATGCTAGCAAGCAAAACTGTTCAAAGCATTCAAGAAGCTCTTTCCAATCAAGATACCGTACAAATCACTTATGAACGATATGCTGCTCCTCAGTTTGTAGCCAATAGGTTTATTCCCAATGATCCTGTCGATCCTTTTATCAGGCAACTAACCTTTACTAAACCAAATGGCGCTAAAGGTACTTTGTTCACTTATACCGCTCATGCCACTTGCTTGAGCAGCAAATTTATGGGGCTCTCTGGTGACTATCCTTTTTACCTCACAAAGGATATGATGGATGATTATGACTTTTCACTTTTCGCCGCAGGAACAGTCGGAAGCCACCGCCCTTTGGCACCAGGAAACACACCTAAGGATATAAAAACTTATGCCCATCAGTTGGATAGTTTAATGGAAGCCGGACCAATAAGTACCGACACTATTCAATCTGCTCTGGTAAAACTAGCAACACTCAAGCCCACTTTACCAGAAGCTACTTATAGGGTTTCTAACAACATTAGATTACGACCTTGGCTATTCAATAGCCTATTTGGAGATACCAACAGCCATTTTGATTTGGTACAAATAGGGAACACATTGATGATTTCAAGTAGTGGGGAAATATCCGGAGTATTTTATAAAAAGTGGGAAAAATTGGCCAAAGAAAAAGGACTCAACCTAATCATTACTTCCTTCAACGGTGGCTATATGGGGTATATAGTTCCTGATGTTTATTATAATAGGAATTACCACGAGGTTCGGGACATGAACTGGTATGGCCCATATAGTGGTTCATTCTATGATGCCATGATCACTGCTATTATTTCTTCAGTGAAATAATAGCAGTTGGTTCATTGTTTTCCTTCAGCTTTACTATTGGCATCCTAGAAAAATAATCAGCAGGGATCTCTACCACTTTTATTTTTCCTCTAAAGTTTTTCGACATTTCTAGAATTTTCATATTTGGATCTACAAAAACTACCTCATTAGTTCCTTTCATGCTATTTCGAGACAATAAGACTTCTCGTATAGCACCAGGAGACAGAGAAAAACTAAGGCTGTCACTTTTCAAAGGTTTCAACTTTAAAGTTTGAGGAACGGTATCATTGCCTATCAGGCTATCCACATCTTGAGCATATAACCCCGCAGAAACGAGAAATAGCCCCATAAAAATCAATGGCTTTTTCATAACATTAATTATGTAATCAAGTTTTAATATAGCCTCTAAAAAAGGCTTTATCAAAAAAACAACGTTAAAGCTAGTTAATAGGTTTCACACACAACCAACTCCTTATCCAACCTCCTTTATGGTTCTTTGAATCGCTAATATTCCATCCGTATTTATCAAAAAAGAATTTATAGTTAGGTAAATCATTCCGAGGGTTTTTGGTCGTAATTCTAAAAAACTGAATCATCACAAATTGAAGCCATCTTCTGCCGGGCTTATCAAAAAAATCTGTAAAAACCCACTTTGTGTTCTGTCTTACACGTTTTTGCAATTCACCAAAAAGATTATCCAATTCTTTCTCTGGCAGAATGTCCATTAGGTATTGTGTGATAATCACATCAAATTTCTTCAAGGGCAAATCATGAAAATCACTTTGATGGATAAATTCAATATTCCCATGCCCTACTGCTTTTGTGTTTTTCTTAGCTTTTTTGATCATCTTCTCTGAGGCCTCCACATAATATACTTTCCCCTCTTTACCCACCCTAGACACTATTTGAGGAAGATTTGAACCTGTTCCTCCTCCAACTATAAGCACTTTGTCTCCATTGTTTATCTGATCTAAAAATGTCAATTTACTTTCTCGATACCCCTTTCCCAAAATTAAAGCCGCTAGTTGATCATAAAAAAACACCACTTTATCATAAAGATTCCTTTCCATTTTATAAAGATAGTGTTTTGTAATCAGGCCACCTGCTTTAGCGAGAGCAGCCCAAGCGAAATTGGTGGCAATATTTTTGTACATTTAGTTTCATCATAAATTTTTACCAACCCAAAACTGACATGAAAAACCTATTGAAATCTTTTTCTGGCATAAAGTCCCTGATCAAGAATATAGACTTCGCCAAACTTAACGAGCTCTCCCAAAAAGTGGACCTCAATGAAATGGTCGGTGTGGTGTCCAAAATGAGTGAAGAAGACCTTGCGAAAATGATGAAGATGATGAAGGGAGGAGGAAAGAAAAAAGAAATTCCTGAAGTCAATGGAGATTTCTATACACTCGAAAAAACATTGCCTCCTCATGAGCAAGAGATCATCGCCCAAGTAAGGGATTTTATGGAAAAGGAAATTCGACCTATTGCCAATGAATATTGGAACAAAGGTCATTTCCCGATGCATATTATCCCTAAGATGGCAAAGCTGAACATTGCTGGCTTAACTTATAAAGGCTATGGCTGTCCTGGCCACTCTGCCCTATTAGAAGGCTTTTTGGCCATGGAAATGGCCCGAGTGGACACATCAATTTCCACCTTTTTCGGAGTTCAATCAGGCTTGGCCATGGGTTCCATTTATGTCTGTGGTTCTGAAGAGCAAAAAACAGAATGGTTGCCTCAAATGCAGAAAATGGAGGTCATTGGTGCTTTTGGATTGACTGAACCCAAAGTTGGCTCTGGTGTGGCGGGGGGATTGACCACAACTTGTAAACGCGAAGGAGATGAGTGGGTGATCAACGGACAGAAAAAGTGGATCGGAAATGCAACTTTCTCTGACATTACCATCATATGGGCAAGGGATCTAGATGATCAACAAGTAAAAGGTTTCATCGTAAGAAAAGACAACCCGGGCTTTCATCCAGAAAAGATTGAAAATAAAATGGCCTTACGGACCGTCCAAAATGCATTGATCACCATGAAAGATTGTAGGGTACCAGAAAGTGATAGACTTCAAAATGCCAACTCATTTAAAGACACTTCTGAAATTCTTCGCTTGACCAGAGCCGGAGTGGCCTGGCAAGCAGTCGGCTGTGGAAGAGGAGCTTATGAAGCCGCTTTGAGATACACCAATGAGCGAAAACAGTTTGGACGACCGATAGCTGGTTTTCAGTTGGTACAAGACCTATTGGTCACGATGCTTGGAGACCTTACCGCCATGCAAACCATGGTCTATCGACTTTCCCAAATGCAGGATGCGGGAGAACTGAAAGACGAACACGCTTCCCTTGCCAAAGTTTTCTGTACATTGAGGATGCGAACGATAGTAGACCATTCTCGTGAATTGTTTGGTGGAAATGGTATTTTACTGGAATATGATATCGCCCGGTTTGTAGCTGATGCAGAAGCCATTTATAGCTATGAAGGCACTAAGGAAATCAATTCCCTGAT